>JAWCKK010000028.1:0-5159 GCA_038852105.1 Thermoplasmata archaeon | reverse complement strand
TGCGAAGACGATTATCACCGATATCGCCAGTGCAATCGTGCTCCTGATCAAAGGAGTTCCGAGGAATTCCCTGACATTGGCCTTGCCTGCTCCTGTCGGTCCCTCGGGTGATGGATAGGTATCCTGGCCATGGATATTCGAATGCCATTTTTTCAGCCGCAACAGAAGGAAAATCGACGGCGGCAGGAATGCCAACGAAAGGATGGCAATATAGATCGCGTCCGGCTTGAAGCCGTATATCAGGTACCAGAAGAAGGGGTTGATCCCCGAGACTCCGAGTGCGGGGACCATCGCGCTTGACGGTCCGATTCTCAGGACAAATACCGAAGCAAGAAGGACTGAGATAAAAATGAGTATAGCCGCGATGACCCAATTCATCGCATTGTATGTCAATTGATAATATTCTCCGGTTTTCTCATACAGAAATACTGTGTCTATGGCGCTGCCGATTATCGTGACGGCTGCAACGGCGGTCAATATATCAAGCAAGAAACGTTTCTTGGTCTGTCCGATATTCCCTGTCTTTGCACCCCTGAGTTCGCATACCAGCAATAAGAAAGTCGCGAATAGGTAGAGATTGGGGAGATAGTTGAATCCTATCAGCGATGGGATCACGTAAATGGAGGAGTTGAAGCTGCCATAAGGAGGAGGCTCAATCTGTCCATCGGTCGATGAAGGGGGCTCAAACGGCTGCATTGGAGAAGGCCAATAGGGAATGGGGTTCGCATCCGCGGTGACCGATATGAAAATGAACGATGCGACTATCAAAGAAAAAAGAATCGGCAACATTTTAATGGCGAAATTCGCATTCGAATGAGAGAGCAGAGAAAGATGATTGTAGCTCACCATTCCGCCCGAGTGATAACGAACCGAATTTTTCTATAAATAGTTTCATACATGGATAAAGTACGACAGATAAGCAATGTCCCGGTACGAGTTCATATTACAGCCAGATCGTTCCGGTCATGAATCCAACGCGATGACACATTGCCCTCATTTGAATCCGGAAGTCCTCTTGAAAAATCTATCCCTCATATCCCCGATATCGGTCAGTATCAGCCCGATTCCTATCCCGGCTATCAAGGGGCTCAATATCCCTATCGCGAGCGCGATGATCCCGAGAACATAATGATGCGCAAGCCTATCCTTCTCCCACCGCATCCTTTCTTCGCGCGTCGGTCTCTTGAACGAATAATAGGAAACGAGGCCTATGGAAATCCCTATCAGGAGACCCAATAGCAGCGCCGGAAGTGCGAGCTCGTTCAGCCAAATATCGATCATTCTATCCTCAGGTATCAAATCGATAATTCCTTCAAATGATATAAGTCATTATTCGAACCGACGGCTAACAGGTCTTCTGTCATATAGCAAGAATAGCTAACGGCGCAGCTTTCGAAGTCTTCTGAGAGCCTCATCGAAAGATTTACGCTTGCCGTGCACCATGGGATATTTCCGGAGGAATAAATGAAAGGCTCCCCCAATTTCATCGCCGCGAAGCTCGAGGCTGTCCTGAAATCGCGCTGCGATTTTGCCGGACAAGGGGAAGCGGACAGGGTGCTCGATTCCATTACGAGATTCTTCGAGAGCCTCGAAGGCAAGAGATTGAGCAAGTTAGAGTTGCTCCGGCGGGCGGCGGAGGTCGTGCGCAAGGCTTTCGGCTTCGAGGAGGTGACCGTCCTCACGGAGTGCGAAGACGGCCTTTTCAGGTACAATGTCGTGATAGGCTATACCGAGAAGGCGGAGATGGAGCTCAGGTCGCTGGCTTATCGGGGCGATCAGGTGCTCGAGCCCGATTCAACGCCTCTGGTGAAGATCAACAAGTACATGGATTTGACCATTGCTGAGGCCGAGCAGAGGCCGGACCAGAAGGTCGGGTACACGCATCCCGTGCTGATAAGCATGCCCAGGAAGAACCTGGAGGAGTTCGTGTACGGGGACTATCTCGACGTCTACGTGTTCGGAAGCGGAGACAGGATATTGGCGGTCTTCGAGCTGTCTGCACCAAGGGACGGGAAGATGCCTTCCGCGACGAAGCTGAAATGGCTTCGGTTGTTCGCCATCATTCTCGGGAACTTCATAGAGCATCAGACGGACTGAACTTTCGGCTGCAAGGTCATCGTTGTCCAAGAACGATGGGTCATATTCCCCGAGAAGAGAATCCAGAGGATAATGACAAATATGACCCCATATCCATATCTGAAAGGGATGCCATATGAAGCCTCAGGCCGAAACCAGTGACATCGTCAAGTGCTTGAATTGCGGCGCAGAGATTCCGGGGGATTCGCGCTATTGCCTCAGATGCGGCATCGAGGTCCCCGGCAAGGCGATCCCGCAGCACGTCCCGGACCCGGACAAGAACCCGCAGTCGATGATACTGTTCGCCCTTTCCTTCGCCATGTTCTTCTTCTCGCTCATCCCCATAATCATGGGTTACTGGGACGGGGCTCTCCTCATGGTCGGTGCGGGTGTCGTGCTGATCATCATCGCTTTCCTGAACATGAACGCGAGCAGAAGACATGCGGAGATCATCGCCGAGCGCATGGAGAGGACCGCGGAGCGCATGCAGAAGGCGGCGGCGGAAATGAACGCGCAGCTGAAATGCCCCTATTGCGGCGCTTTGAATCCGCGGAACGCCCTGAGATGCGGCAATTGCGGTGCGACATTGTGATTACTTCTCGCACGACGATACGTCTGTGTTTGTGGTATCGCAAAATGAAATCCGTTGGTCCTCAAGGTGTTGAAATTTCATCTTTTCGATAATCTCTACAACAGGCAGAAGAAGTGAAATATATTGTAATAGCCGATGACGGCTCATACAAGGGGGAGTGAATAGCATGAATCACAAGAGGAAAATAGCCATTGCTTTGGCCCTGTTGGTTTCATTGACCGTCTTCTCTGCCGTTCCTGCGGGTGTTCAGGCAGGAAGGCCTTCGACCAGCGGGGCGGAATGGACGATAATGGTCTACATGGACGGCGACAACAACCTCGACCCGTTCTCCGCGCTCGACATCGAGGAGATGAAGGCCGTCGGTTCGACATCGAAAATAAACATCCTGGTTCTCTGGGACAGGTACGACGCGCCAGCATACCTGTACAAGGTCAACCTGAACTCGTTGACCACGGTCACCGGGATGAAGGTCAACGGCAAGGACGTGAACGGGCAGGAGGTCTACATGGCAGATTGGCACGTGCTCGAGGCGTTCGTCGATTTCGGAAAAATCAAGTTCCCCGCGAATCATTACATGGTGGTCGTCTGGGACCACTGTGACGCGTACGGACTCTGCTGCGTAGACGAGCACTGGGACCCCACCTATCTGCCATCGGTAGAAAGGATGACACTCGCCCAGGTGCAGGACGCCTTGGCAGGATTCGGCAGGCTGGATATACTCGCGTACGACGCATGCCTGGCCGGCATGGTGGAGATCGCCTACGAGTTCTCGGTAATGCCGGCCGAGAAAGGGCTGGACCTCGGATACCTGGTAGGAACGGAAGGATACGTCCCCGACAATGGTTACCCGTACAACACGATACTCGAGAAGTTGAACGGCAAGGTCGACCTCGGCGACCCCGCAGCTGTCGCAAAGCTCATCTGTGACGAGTACGCGAGAGCATACAGCACCAAGGGACAGTACAGCGGTGAGTCGAACGCGAACCTCTCTGCCATACTGATTTCCGAATCGGATGACGCGATTCCGATACTGGCGGATTTGAACGCGGAGCTGAGGGCAAGGCTCGCTCTATCCTACGATTACTGGCACAAGCTGATCTCAAGGGCGAGGGGCGACGCGAACCTGCCGTGGTCGGAGAACGGCTGGGAGCAGAGGGTCGATATCATCATGTACCTGAAATCGCTCGCCGCCAGTACGAAGGATTCCACCGTCAAGTCATTGGCGAGCGCTGCCGCCATCGAGCTGACGCAGTCGACGTATGTCGCCAACACGCAGTCGATGGCATCCGCAGGCGCATACGGGCTCGCGGTGTATTTCCCGGTGTCGTACAGCTGTCTCGGGAGCTCCAATGCAGGCTGGTATGTCCAGGAGGACTACCCCATAATATTCAAGTTCGCCGGCGACGCGGGCTGGATGAGCTTCCTGATGTCGTATTGGAACATGAAGTAGCTTGCGAGAATCGACTCTCAGGCTACGAGAGTGTTCGCTCATATATCAGAGAGGCAGCTATCGAATAGCCTCTGTGCATCAGCAAAGCCGCGCGAATGTCATTGCTTCTTCGGGCGTCGACTCAGTCGGGACGTTGAAGCTCATCAGGAGGCATGACACTTAGATATCATATCATTCTTGATAATTATCCAGAATGAATTTTCTCGGATTGTTGATCGAAGCCGACAGTGAATATGTTTAAATCGTTTCGAAGCGTCTATTGATAGCAAGCGCGCAGGCCACAATCCCGAAATCGGGAGGCTTGCTGATCGAAAAAAGATGGGGAGTCAAGAGACATGCAGATGAGATCAAGGCTTGTTGCAGTCACCGTTACGGCGATACTCATGGTCTCGTTCGCGGCGGTCCCGCTCGCGAGCGCGGCAGATATCCCGGACGGACAGAAATGGGCTCTGTTGATAGGAATATCCGATTACGGACCGTATGCAGGGTACGGGGATCTGACGTACTGTCACAAGGACGCGCTTGACATGTACAACCTCCTTGTGATGGAGGGCTGGATGCCGTCGCACATCAAAGTGCTCACGAACGAATCTGCCACCAGGGCGAACATAGTCGCCGGCATAAGCTGGCTGAGCGCCAATTCTGTCAGGGGCATGGCGCTGTTCTTCTACTCCGGGCACGGAAGCTTCTTCGCAGACAAGTGGGCCGTCCCGGACAAGGACGAGTCGAACGACCAGTGCATAATGCCGTACGACTCGGATCTTGGCGACTACTCGACGCTGATATTCGACGACCAGCTCAGGGACTACTTCGCGCCTTGCAAGGCATCTCAGACGGTGTTCATATTCGACTGTTGCTACGCCGCGGGGCAGATTGACGAGCTCGGCAAGAAGGGACGCCTGATCATGGCAGGCGCGGATGTGCACCAGATGTCCTACGAGGGCGGCATGAGAGGGTGCAACATCCCGATCGAGAACGGCGTGTACACGTACTGCATACTGCAGGCGATGACCGGAGCGGGCGACGCGAACGGTGACGGAA
>JAWCKK010000027.1:0-6322 GCA_038852105.1 Thermoplasmata archaeon | reverse complement strand
GTCGCCAATTGCCGTTATGGTCTATTGGACTACTCCTGGCAATGATATCAATCTATATCTGCGAGATCCGGGAGGAGTCCTGGTCGAATCATCGGAATCGCTCACTGGGTATGAAGAGACGCTTCTCTATATCCCACCCACAACCGGAACCTATGTATTGGAAGTCTATGGAGCCGATATAGGTTCAGCCTCTATGCCATTTACGGGCACTTGTCTCTACCATCAGATAAGTCTGCAAACCGGCTCTGGGGGCTTATTGTGGGTACTGATAATCGCCGTTATCGTAATCGTTGTGGTGGTCTTGCTTCTCATCCTCTTGCTTGTCGTGAGGAAGAAGCCGGTATCACAATTCCCTCCGCCTGCATACGGTGCTCAACAGCCAGTGCAGCAATATCCCTATCAGCAGCCTCCGCAGCAGTATCCGTATCAACCTCAAGCCCAGCAGTATTCTCCTGCACAGGCTCCGCAATCACCTCCAGCCCAGCAGACGTCACGGAGTTGTCCCTATTGCGGCACGGCTTTGGATCCGACCTGGCTTGTATGCCCGAAATGCGGTGCGAGAATCTGATTATGGTTTTGTCCGTATGGCATAGCAGGTCTAGGTTCGATCGAAAATCGCGAGGCATTCGAGATGCAATGCAATCGATCGAAAGATTCGCTTCGATGGATATCTTAATATCAAGCCTTCCCTCGTTAATGACGGGCTCTTGATGAGTGGCGGTATAGAGAACGAACGAATATTTCAGAAGCTCATCAGTCAAATGAATCTCTCTTCGCCGCGCAAACGGGTTTGGCTATCTGAGTTGATGAAGCTGGAAAGACCCTATTACGAGGGCAGGGATGGCAGGAGATATCATATCGATAAGTCCGAACTCTTGCTGATACGTGAGACTTCGGAACGCCTGGGCATATTTGATATAAAGATTCCAATCGTTCTCTTCGCCGATCATTCCGCCGATCAACCTGCCTGGCGGATAGAGGCGGAGGATGACAGCAAAGTGATTTCCGAAATAATCGAGCATCGGTTCGTGAGAGATGGCCGGCTAACGCTATACGCTGCGCACATGTCGATTCTCAGAAGAAAGCTCCCAACGACGACTGTATGCGTCTTTCTTCCATAATTTTTGCCTTAGGAAGAATAAGAATTTCATGATTGACATCTCCGATGCGAGAGAATTCTGTAAGGATTATTCTCCTTCGAGATTGTTGAAGCTTCGCTATCCGCGTTCGATCAGACCTGATATACTGGCATATGAAGGCCTGCCTTCAATATCGAATGTCTTACAGAGATGTCCCCGGCGAGCTCGAGCAAGGCCGTGACTGCAAGAAGCGTCTGAGCTATCGAATCGCTGATTTCAATCGTGTGAAACAGCACCAATGTCAAAGGCAGGATTAGCCCGACAATTATTGCCAATCCTATAAAGAACACGGCTGTTCTGCTCATCAGCAACATTCTCAATGATTCCTTTGCCGTGACGTCCGAGCTTGCGAGATTCATGACGTAGAAGACCACTAGAAAGAGCATCGCGCCGAGCAGCAACAGATCGAGCGACGCCAACGAGTCAAGGTCTACCACAACTCCGGCATCGATCAGATATGTCAGCCCTGTCATCGCGAGACCTCCCGCGACCGCATATGCGAAGAACATTACTGGTAGGAGCATCGTGTGCCAGGACGAAATCGACTTGCAGGACGCGAGCACGAACCCGTCATATACCATCACTACGAACGCGGCGGCGACCGCCACCAGCCAAATCGCTCTGCCGAGCATATCCGTAGTGCCCCAGGGAAGCCAATCGAAGCCATAAAGAGGTGCGAGATATCCCGCACCGAACACCAAGAGGATTATCATCGCGATTAGTCCCCGGCTTATCCAGGACGTCTTGGGCTTCATGAACAGGCGATAAAATCTGACGGGTCTTCCGAGGTATATCAGGTGCGCGGCGCTCTTCCCGACACCGACGAAGAGCAACCCAATGACCGCGCTGAGCGGATAGTCGAACAGCCAGGTCGATACCACGAACTGGCCTGCGCCGATTCCTCCGAGGAACAACGCAATGAGCAGCGCGCCGTCTCTGATCTTTCTCCTTCCGCCGAACCCCCATTCGAGCTGCGCCCTCGGCTCGCATTTCATCTCCATTTGTTGAGTGCTTGCCAACATCATCACCTCGACGGCAGATAGTACACGCACGGCTCGGTGCCCAGCTCTTCCTTCAGCCTGAAGCCCCGCCTCTTTCTTATCAGCTTCGATACCTCGCTGTCAGGATCGTCAAAATCGCCGAATGTCCTCGCTTCCGCAGGGCAGGCTTCGACGCATGCCGGTCTAAGACCTTTTTCCAATCTCTCGTAGCAGAGATTGCACTTTGTGACGACACCGCGGTCGCTCTCCTCAAGCCATTTTTTCCTAGCGTACTCAGCATATTCTGAGGAAGGTTCGTCCTTGCCCGTGAAGTAATCCTTCCACTTCTCGACGAAGTACCTCGCACCATAGGGACATGCGACAACACAATACCTGCATCCGACGCATAGCTTGTTGTCGATGACGACTATGCCGTCATCACGCTTCTTTGTAGCGCCTGTAGGGCAGACATCCTTGCATGCGGGCTCCTTGCAGTGCATGCAGAGCACTGGAAGAGGCTGTCTGTTCACAACCGGGTACTTACCCACCTCAGATCGTAACACCTTCGCCCAGAAGACCTTTGGAGGAGTGTGATGTTCCGCCTTGCACGCCATGACACATCCGAAGCAACCGGTGCACCGCTTCAAATCTATTACGAGCCCGTATCTGACCATGGTCACACCTCGCTCTTGTAGAGCTTGACAGCCACACAGATGTCCTGCCCCAGGCTGAGGGGGCAGGTATGCTCCTTGTCGACCTCGATGAGCTCGTTGAAGAACACGCCCTTTCCTTTCGCAATGGGCTGTCCTCTCGCCCAGTGGCCAGCGCAGGCAGCGATGCCGACATGGTCTGGCCTGATGCCTTCGGTGAGGTAGACCCTCCCCCGAGTCTTGTGCCCGTTCGGGTTCTCGAGCCAGACCACGTCGCCGCTCTTCACTCCTTTCCTCTTGGCTGTTTCCGGGTTGAGCTGAATGGTATAGGTGTAGGGATCGTTCTCGGAGATTTCGTTCAGCCAAGGGTTCTCCATCGTCATCGAATATGTGTGAAGAGCCGATCTCCAGTAGAAGGCGAGCAGATCGTATTCCGAATTCTCGGCGGTTTGGGCGACGTGCGATGGGCATGGATGATAGTCCGGGAGTGCGGTATGGAAGCTCCAGTCGACCAGGTCAGGAACGCCGTACTTCTCCGCTATCGCCTTGCTCTTCCTGCCAGCAGTGATTATCCATTCGAGATATATCGGCACCCTCACGTCATTGAAAGCACGCCAGTAGACCTCTTCGACCCTCTTGGGCCATTTCACATACCCGTGCTTCCTGAAGTATTCGAGGCCTTTATCGTCCCCGAACTTGTCGCGGAGTATGGTGTCCATTATCTTCTCGAATCTTAGCGGCTCCTTGGGGTTCCATTTGTTCTCCGGTTTCAGCCCACCGCCGTATGCTCTCGTGATCCATTCGTCGAGTGCCGCGTAATATCTCTCCCTCAATCCGAGGCGCTCCGCCATTTCGAGTATGACATCGACCATCGGCCTCCTCTCCGGCTTCGGATTCACAGCGGGCTGTCGTATGGCCCAGACCCATTCTCCAAGCCCGGTGCCGTGACACGATACTCCGACTGTCGGGAACGTCGTCGATACCGTGTATCGTTCGAGATACCCAGTGTCAGGTAGGACCAGATCGGCGACCGATTCCTCGAACTCGGAGAGGAATATGTTGAACGATACGATGAACCTGAACTTCTTCAGGAAGTTCTCGAGGACCGTATGCGGGTTTCCGACGGACATTATCTGGTTGCTCGCGAAGTTGAGCATGACGTCCGGCCTATAAGGTATCTTGAACTTCTGCCAGAGTTCCTCGTTGTTCTTCCACATCATGATGGTCGTGTATGTCGGAATATAGAACATGTCTTGAAGGTCGAGCCTTTCGGGCGGATCGTGCGGGTCCTTCGGGGGATATGGCAGGTGAGAATACGGCCAGCTGCGCGCGACAAGGAGCCCGTCTTTGTCGGGCTCGACGCCGAATTTCACTCTCCCCGTTCCGGGATATCCGAGATTGACCGGTGGGCCGAACGCGAGAGCCCCGCCAGGCATGTCGCCGCATCCGACGATGTGGTTCAGCAGGATCAGCGAGACGCATTGCCATGCCTGATTGTAATGGCCCCCCGCGCCCCTGAAATAGATGGATGCCACAGGACGATACGGAAGCTCATGCCCGTCTATCATTATCGTGCTTCCTATCCTCGCCTCCTCGCCGAACTCCTTTGCGATTCTTCTGATGGTTAACGCGGGCACCCCGGAAATCTTCGAGGCATACTCGGGAGTGTATTTCTTCAAGTGGCTCCTCAGTAATTCGAAAGAGGGTCTGCATTTTACGCCGTTCGCCTCGTACTCTCCGAAAATGGCGGGATCTTTGATAGATTTGCTGTTGAATGGCTCAGGCCTATTTTCCTGGGGGTTCCAAACGAGGGGAACGCCCGAAGCTTTCTCCCGAACGTACAATCCGTCCGGGCCGATGAGATAAGGCGCATTCGTCTTCCATTTCAGATACTCGGCATCGAATATCTTGTACTCGTTGAGGAGCAGGTTCGACATGGATAGGGCGACGGCGGTGTCCGTTCCGACCTTTATGGGCACCCATTCCTCGGCTACGGAGGCCTGAGAGCTCTCGAACGGGTCGAAGACTATTAGCCTCATACCGCGCTCCCTAGCATCCGCGGCTTGCTTCATTGCAACCAATGCTGCATGGCCTGCTCCGTGTCCCTTCGAACAACCCCAGTAAATCGCAAGATTGCAGTACTTAAAGTCGGGTATCACAGACCAGGACGCATGATATATGCCAGCCACCATGTGAGGGCCATTTCCGCAGTGCAAACCTCCGCCTCCGACATAATAGTTCGGCGTCCCGAAGGCCTTCTGGAAGCAGAGTATATTGTAGGCGCGCTCGCTCGGGAATGTCGGCGACGAACAACAGTATAGCCCTCTTCTGTCTCTCTTAAGACAATCGCGCAGCTTCTCCTCAAGAAGATTCAACGCTTCATCCCAGCTAATCCTCTTGAATTTTGGATCCACCCCGATGCCTTTTTCGGGATTCGTTCGAAGAAGAGGGAAATCGATCCTGTTCGGGTCATACAATTGCATGATACCCGAAATTCCTTTTGCGCAGATGTTGCCATATCCTTGGGGGGAGTCCGGCTCGCCCTCGATTCCCACGACAATATCATCGCAGACACGCGCACGAACTGTGCAAGTTCCGTAGCACATACCGCAACTAGTTATCACCACTTTCTCATCGGATTTTGGCGGACTCATCATCCAACCCCCTTTGTTCAATCAGCATAGTTTCGGATGTTGGACAATATGAAATTGCTCATTCGGCATAGACTTTTCCCATTCACTTTATATCTATTGCCGAGGCATTTCTGCAGACGGAGGCAGAAGATATTACGATGAGGAGCGAGACGAAACGAGTAAGGATATTGCGAATGAATCGGGCAGAAAGCCAGAAGACAACTGACATTGTCGTCCAAGAATTTCCCCTGACCATAGTCCTGAATGATGTCGAATTGGTGTCTCTACTTTGCTCGCCGAAGAATCTCGATTTCCTGGCGATGGGATTCCTGTTCTCAGAGGGTCTGATAAGTAGCCGCAGGGAGGTCAGCGGCATTCATGTCGATAAGGAAAGAGGGGTTCTATGGGTTGAAACGACTCATAAAAGGAAGATACCGCAAGGCTTTGCATTTCGAAGACTTATCACTACGGGATGTGGCAAGAGTCTATCCCTCGTCAATAGATCCGAGAAGGGTGCAATCAGGAAAGTCGAGTCTGATCTGACAATCCCGTCAGGCAATATCTATTCGCTGATGAGCAAATTCCAGCGTAGGTCTGAGCTGTACAAGTTGACCGGCGGGGTCCATAGCGCCGCCATCTGTGATAGAAATCGTATTGTCGCCTTTAACGAAGATATTGGTAGGCATAATGCGATTGATAAGGTAATTGGTGAGTGCCTAATGAAAGGGATGGCACTGAGGAGCCGTATATTGATCACGAGTGGCAGAGTGTCTTCTGAGATTTCCATCAAAGTGGCTAGAAGCGGGATACCAGTCATAGTGTCAAAATCAGCGCCAACCAGTCTTGGGGTTCAATTGGCGAATGAACTCGGCATAACGCTGATCGGTTTCGCGCGTGGCTTGAGAATGAATATCTACTCG
>JAWCKK010000026.1:0-8503 GCA_038852105.1 Thermoplasmata archaeon | reverse complement strand
CCTAAAGAGGTGGCAGAGGCTATACGGGAGATAATAGAGGGCAAGGACACCCGAAGGTTCAGGCCCGGCAAGATCGATTGGAGCGAGGAGGTCCTGGGTTGGTATTGAACGGATACAGGGAACGGCTAGAATCATTGCTGAATCCCTTCGCGGGCGCGTTCTCCAGGCTGTCTCCCAATGCTCTGTCAGCCATATCTCTCATCTTCGCGTTCGGAGCGATGTGTGTGCTGGTATTCGTGGGCAACGCGATCGCCCTCCTGATCGCGGCAATCTGCGTGATGCTGAACGGCCTGTTCGACGCCTTGGACGGCAAAGTCGCCAAGATGTCAGGCAGGGCGACTCCCAGGGGCGACCTCGTGGATCACGTGATTGACAGGCTGGCGGATTTCTTCATGCTCGCGGGGATATCCTTGAGCGCTTTCGCGGATGCCAAGATCGGTCTCGTGGCACTCGGGACGGTGCTTATCGCGAGCTACATGGGGACGCAGAGCCAGGCGCTCGGGCTTAAAAGGGATTACGGCGGTATCCTCGGCAGAGCTGAAAGGATCCTCTTGCTCATTATCTTCTTGCTCATATCGTATGCAGTCTTGATTCTCTCGCCCGGGAGCTATGTCCTAATCATAGACGGCATCTCGCTTTCAGTCCTCGACCTGATGCTGCTGCTGTTCATCGTCCTCGCTGTCGTCACGATTCTTCAGAGATTCGCGAGGGCTTGGCGGGCGCTTGGAACCTCGTGAGCCCCTGCGCCTCCTCATTGCACGGTAATACTTCAACGGATGCGTCATCCATTCCTTCTCGCACAAGCTGTCGGGATCGTAGCAATTCCCGTAGCTCTTCATTGTGGCGCATTCCGGAGGCGTGTATTTCGTTCCCGATATGTCGCCCAGTATGTGATGTATTTGGTACTCGCTCTTGCTCGGGTCGAAGTCCGGCGCCGAGGAGAACATTTCCATTATCTTATCCGAGCTCATTCCGAGCGTCCCGAGAAATGAGGTTATCGCGAACCTAGCGGTGTGGGGCACATTCTCGCCGTTCCTCATCATCGTCAGAATCGTCTTCATGCACGGAGGGAAAGAGGAATCGTCAATTGGGCCCAGTTCGCCGGCAACGAATTCCTTTCTCTTCCCTTCCAACTGGAGAACGAGCCCCTGTGCGACCTCACCGAAGACCGAAAGTATCTTCTCGTTCACAGGCCTGGGCAATTCCGAATTTATCTTGTCGTTCAACGCCTGACGAGCGATTCTTGTCAATCGGTCTCTGTCGACCATGACCATGCCTCTGAAAATTTCCTGATTGACCAGCTTCCATTCCTTTGCCCGGATAGTCGATGTATTCGCGAGGAAAGAGGAGAAATGAATCTGAAATCCGCGGGAATCGCTCCTTGCGTCGATGCCGAGCTCCCGAGCTATCGAGAGCAGGTTGTCGTCGCTCTCGTTTTGCAGCCTTTTCTCGAGCAATACGGCCTCTGCGAGAGCATATCTGGCAATGAGAAGCCTGTGGCCCGAACATGAGACTATCATCCGCGCGATAGGATAGCTGAGAACCTCGATAAGCTGGTCGGCATCTCGGGCCAGGGCAACCGCCGACACCTCCCCGGATTCAACCGCCTGTCTTACCCTATCCATGCCGCGCGTCCTCGCGGGCTCGAATGCCAGATCCGTAAGAAGGTCCTCGATCTTGATCCCCTTTTCTTTCAGGACGAGGGCTGCGCCTTCGAGGAACGGGTACTTTGCATAATACTTGAGATCTACTCCCAGCAAATCATCCCCATTCAATTCAAGCCTGCGTATTGAGCGATCGATCTGACGGCATCTTCATCATCCAGTACTTCTCGAAGGTGCTTCACATCGCGAATCGGTCTTGCCAAGGCTATCCGCCTCGCCCTCTTTTCGCCTATCTTCGGGAGGGCCGAAAGTGCCGCCATCGGCACATGGTTTATGTCGAGAGGATACTCGACCCCTGTGATGCTCCTGTAGCCGTGCGAGGTTATCATGACATCGATGAATCGTCCTAACCCGCATTTATACGGAATCCCTACGAGCAATGGATAGCTGCCTATCTGACGCCCGAAAGTCACGTTGCCCTCGCAAAGTTCGAGATATACCCTTCTCAGTATCGTACCAGCTGGCAGCATCTTCTCCAGCATCGGGCGGTCGATTTCCCTGCGAACCCAATCTTTGAACCCGAGGAACCTGATACGGTCTGGTCTCTGAGGCCTAAACCCTGGCCTCGATCCGATGACCTGACGGAGGTTAATCCTCCGGAGCAGCAGGCCTTTTCTTACAATCTCCCTGAGGAAATCGCGGTCATATTCGTACGTCTTCTGGGTCTCCCCTTTGAGACCGAACAGGAAGTTCAGACCGGGCAGCAGGAAAGGCAAACCCGTAGGGCCAGTTGGTGCCCCGATGCTATTCATGAGCTCGATTGCTCTCATCGTCTCCTCGGCAGTGGCGTTCAGGTTGTTCATTCGCTTTACTTCGGGATCGGCGCTCTCGAGGCCGAGAGCGAGGACGTTCCCCGAAGTGCAGTGCTGGACGATGCTTTCGAAAATCCTACAGGCTTCTTCTGGATACGCGGCGATAATCGCGGGGTTGGCGTTGTCGAGGTGCAACACATCAGGGTCGGCATTCTCCTTGACGCCGCGCAAGAGATATTCTATCATACCCGGGCTCGGCCTTGGAACATCCGACTTGCCGACGCCTTCTGCCATATACGAGAGGAAGCACGATTGTCCGCCTATGCGCAGATGCCTCACGCCCGCCTCGGCGAGAGCCTTCGTCTCGGCTATGATCGAATCAGGGCTCCTGAATCTCACCTCCCCGAACAACGGCTCGATGCAGAAAGAGCATCCGCCACCGCGATATCTGACGCACCCGCGATAGGTCTGGACCTCGGCTATGAGCGGCCCCGAAAAGTCAGGATGGCTTCTGCATATCTCGGCTCCCATCACTGACCAATCATCGAACTCGTCCAAAGTTCTGTACCTGTCGACGAATCTGCCAGAGCCGACGAACTCATATACGGCTGCTTCGACGTCCTTTGAGGCGATGTGATCGAACGCCTCGCGGAGATCTTTGTCTGCGAAATAAGAAGCGATTGGCCCTCCGAGGATTTTCGGGCATGTCGTTGCATTGCCGATGTCGAGGATCTCTCTCCTGGACGCAGGAGCGCCGCGAAGATATTTCCCAGGCACGGCGGCTCCCCCTATCAACACGAGCAAATCTGCCGGTGGGATTCTTTTGCCCGATCTTATGGCATCTATGGTGATGTACTCGACAATGGCGCCCTGTGAGAGAGCCGCGCCCGCCGTTGCCCTCGGATAGGGAGAAATATAGGGAGGAACGCCAAGACACGATGGCTCATCGACGAAGCCATCCAGAATTATTATTTTCATCTCTTTTCAGATAACCTATATTTACTATCTGAAAGTTCTGCAATTGTAAGCGCGATATCTACTTATCCAAAGAACAGATTCGAGTTCGCGCCAATCGGGAGACGAATATAGAGATGTGAATTTCGATATTCGTCATCTCTCGCGCAGGGAGGCATTCGAATGGCAAGCGGTAAATCCGCGAAAAAAGCTGATGCAAAAAAGACCGTTCAGAAGGTCGATGTTGAAGAATTGAAGAAGAAGGCGTACGAGCCTGCGAGGCTCGCGACGATAGCTCATCCGTATTACGAGGGAAAAATCGAAGTGGTTCCGAAGTGCCCGGTGAGGAACTTCAACGATTTCGCAATCTGGTATACGCCAGGGGTTGCGGAGCCGTGCAAGCTGATCAACAAGAGCATCGATGAAGTCTACAGGCAGACCGGGAAATGGAACTATGTCGCCGTCGTATCGGACGGAACCCGCGTTCTCGGGCTCGGAGACATCGGACCCGAGGCTGGCCTGCCGGTCATGGAGGGCAAGGCGCTTTTGTTCAAGTATCTGGGAGGCGTGGATGCGTTCCCGATTTGTCTTAAGGAGAAGGACCCGGACAAGATAATCGAGATAGTAAAAGCACTCCAGCCGAGCTTTGGAGGCGTGAATCTTGAGGACATCTCTCAGCCGAAATGCTTCAAGATACTCGACACGCTGAGAAAGGAATGCGAAATTCCCGTCTGGCATGACGACCAGCAGGGAACGGCGGCGATAATCACCGCCGGCGCGATAAATGCGCTAAAGTACGTCGGAAAGAAGATGTCCGAGGCGAAGATCGTGCTCTTCGGAGCCGGTGCCGCGAACATCGCCACCGCGAGGGTGCTCAGAGTCGCCGGCGCGAACATCAAGAACATGATAGTCCTTGACAGCAAGGGCACGCTGCACCCCGGAAGAACGGACATAGATCAGGTCAACTGGAAGGAGAAATACTTCATCGCGATGAACAGCAACAAGGAAGGAGTTGTCGGGGACCTCAGTGCTGCGTGCAAGGGCGCGGACATGCTGATAGCGGCGTCAAAGCCCGGTCCGGGAACGATCAAGCCCGATGTGATTAAGCTCATGGCCGACAAGCCGATAGTATTCCCGGTTGCGAACCCGATTCCGGAAATCTGGCCGTGGGAGGCAATCGAGGCAGGTGCGGCGGTCGTCGGAACCGGCAGGAGCGATTTCCCGAACCAGGTCAACAACTCGCTCGGATTCCCGGGGATATTCAGGGGCACGTTGGACATCAAGGCGAAGACAATAACTGACGAGATGTGCGTCGCCGCCTCCGTGGAGCTCGCCAAGGTCGCCGAGGACAAAGGCTTGTCAGCGGAATACATCATCCCGAACATGGACGAATGGGAAGTGTTCCCGAGAGAGGCTGTCGCGGTCGCCCTGAAGGGGATCGAACAGGGAGTCGCGCGCGTGAAGCCGAGCAAGCAGGAGCTCTTCGAGAAGGCCCAGGGAATCATCAAGAGGGCGAGGGAAGAGACGAAGCTGCTCATGAAGCAGGGATTCATCAAACCCTTCCCGAAAGCATAGACGGGACGAGGATCCATCAGGATCCTCCGATCTCTTCATTTTTGCTGATTTTCAAGAATTTATCGCAATGGATATGCCTGTCTGGGAAAGGTCTCTTTGGGCAATTCCCGAATCAGAGGAGACCCATCTCGAGCACTTCCACGCTCTGAATCCCTGGCACCTGTTGGAGCGCGTTCTCGGTCTGCTCGGAAAGCCCACCCGCGTCCTTGAAAACAACGAGAATTTCGATCGACTTCAGGCCGAAGGCGAAGGGCTTGATCTCGCTAGCGCGGAACTTGACCTCTGGAGGAAGAGACTTCTTCAACGTCTCCATCAGCGCATCGATGTCCTGCTCCGGAGATTCTGGCAATAGGCGATATCTAACCGCGACGTCTCCCATCCCGCACCCCCCTCATGGACCCGTGAAATTGCATTTCGGACACGTGTATGCCACGCTCTGGTCTCTGCACATCGCGCAACGGCCTATCTCGACCTCTCCGCAGTTCGGGCATAGGAAAACCGTGCTTTTCTGCTCCGCTAGCCTTCTTCCGCACGATGCGCATATTTTTTCTTTCATCATCGGTATTTCCAGCCTTTGCGAAGCTCGACAAAGGTCAGCATATATATAATCGTAATTCTGCGAAAGGCATCTACAGGAGGGGTTTCGGAGGGTGCACGCGAAACAATGGATATCTGCAGCGGATAATTGACGGTGTCAAACACAATTGCCAGTACCCCTCCGTTTCCATTGGAAGGCGATTTGCCCGAGGATGGTGCTGAAGAGAGGCGTGAGACTTATGAAGAAAACAAAACCGAACCTCTCAGATATGCCATGGAATTGGGTATCAATACTGTTCGCCCGAAAGGAGAATCATAATATCCTGTTCTCATGGATACCGATTCTGAGAAAGTATCGCGACCGGCAGGGGTCACATGCAGAGAAAATCCAGGAAGATTGCAATGCCTAGAAATTCCACTGATAAAAATGCGGTCAATCAGCAAAAAACCACTGCGGATACGTCCCAGGAAATTCTCGCAGAACTGGATACGCTGGGAGCAATCGCCATATCCGTGAATTCGGAAGGAAAGACGGTAAGGACTCAGGGAGCCTCTGTGGATGAATTGCTGCCGGTCTTGCATGACGCCAGATTTGCGTGGGCGAATTTTGTCGTCTCCAACCTCGAATCTGAGGGGGCCGAGCTGGCCACCAAGCTCGGATTCAGCTCGTCTCTGGTGCCGACTCTCTTGAAGGGATACTATTCGTCGCTTGAGGACAAGGGAACCGAACTCGGGATGATGCTGCCCGCGGTGATAGTGCAAGGAATCGATTTGAAAAGCTACCCCTTACTGATACTCGTGAGAAAGGATCTCATCGTCACCATCCACAGCAGAGAGGTCAAGAGACTGGTCCAGTTCTCGAAGTATGCGGACCATTTCGTGAAGCGACTGCCTGCGAACCAGAAAATGGAGGACAAACTGACCCTCGTGCTCACCAGGATACTTGACGAGAACAATACCAGGAATTTCGACCAGCTAAGGGAAATAGAGGAAAAGGTCGACGAGATGAGCCAGCTGATGCTCGACCCGACGTCGCCCAGGCTGGAAATCGCGAAGCGGATCTATCAGATGAAGCACACTCTGATCACATACCTGAACACCCTGTGGAGAACCCTTGATGTCCTCCATTCGCTCAGGTACGGGGATGCGGATCTCATCTCAGATGACCCGAAAATACTCGCGCAGGTCGGCCTCCTGGGAGACGATGTCGCCCGACAGATAGGGTTGAGCGAGCACATGTCTTCCGTGTTAGCCGGGGGTCTCGAGGTGCTGCAGGCGATATACAACAACCAGCTGCAGATAATGAACAACCGGATGAGCTATATCATCACTTGGCTAACCATCCTGGGCACCGCGGTGCTCGTCCCGAACACACTCGCAACGATTGTCGGTTCCGTGATGGGGATGGAACTTCCCTTGCTCACATGGTACATGATAGTACTGACCTTCTCCACGGTGGCCGCAACATACCTGGCATACTGGTGGGTAAAGAGATGGGTTCATATCCCGACCCGAACCGATTGAGCGCCACCGTCCAGTTGCCATTAAATGATGCGGAACGAAGATAATACCGAAAGCATCGCGCGGCCGTTGTAGGTAGCAACAGCTTAAGTGCCAGGAAGTTTTATATAGCAGTGGTGGCTACACGGGGGCACTAATGCATCCTGATGGAAGCCGCGCTCCAGGGCCCGTAGCTCAGCTAGGTAGGAATCTTTTCGATCAGAGGAAAGTTTCCCTAGAAAGAGCATCTGCCTTTTAAGCAGGTGGCCCGGGGTTCGAATGGATACCGCCGGAAACGACGTGTCTCGAAACTCCCCGCGGGCCCGCCAGGCTGCCTCGGAAAGGCAGGCGAGGCGGAGGAGAAGGGTACGTCTGGAGCGACCGATAGAGCGATGGAGAAACCCCAGGGGGAATTGAACTGTCAGATGAGTTCAATGTGCTAGAGCATGAGCTGGTGCCTGAGCACTATCTTCTTAAGAACGAGGAGGCCGAGAAAATCCTCGCAGCTTTGAAACTGACAAGGGACCAATTGCCGAAAATCAGGCTCAGCGATCCTTGCGTGGTGGCCTTGGACAAGATCTCGGGCCCTGTAGAGGAAGGCCAGATAGTCAAGATAGTCAGGAAGAGCCCGACCAGCGGCGTATCAGTGTGCTACAGACTGGTAATTCGTGGGTGAGGCCCATGAGAACGCTTATTGAAACGTATTTCAAAGAGAGGAGTATCGTCAACCATCAGATAGCGTCCTTCGACGATTTCCTCGCGACCGTGAGCAATCCGAACAGCCGAATGCAGAAGATCGTCGACAGCACGAAGGCCGCCCCGGAGGATCTGGAAGGCGGAATCTTCAGGCTTGACCCTGACAGGACCGGAGGGAATGTCATCGAAATTCGCTTCGGCCGGAAAAGGGACGAGAGGACAGGGGAGGTGGACGTGAACTCCCCGCCGACGATTTCCATACAAAAGCCGACCGTCAGGGAGGCGAACGGGGCATCGCACGACCTCTATCCGATGGAAGCGCGCTTGAGGAACCTGAACTACTCGGCTCCGATATACCTGGATTTCACGATAATCGAGGACGGCATCGAGAGAGAAGCGGAAAAGGTGCACATAGGCGACCTGCCGATAATGGTCAAGTCGAAGAAGTGCAACCTGCACAAGGACAACATCGATTGCGACCATGAGCCCTCCGAAGAGGATGTTAGAAATCATCTCGTAAGCCACGGGGAAGATCTTTGCGACTCTGGCGGGTATTTCATCATCGGTGGCTCGGAGCGCGTCCTGATATCGCTCGAGGACCTCGCGCCGAACAGGGTGATGGTCGAGGTCAACGAAAGGTACGGCACGCGTGTAGAGGTCGCGAAGGTATTCTCGCAGAGAGAGGGGTACAGGGCTCTCACGCTCGTCGAGAAGAAGAGGGACGGCATGCTGATGGTGTCCGTCCCCGCGGTTTCTGGCCAGATACCGTTGATCGCGCTGATGAAGGCTCTCGGGATGGAGAACGACGAGGACATCTTCAAGGCG
>JAWCKK010000025.1:9044-9406 GCA_038852105.1 Thermoplasmata archaeon | reverse complement strand
TTTGGCGGCGGTGTTCCCGATGTCGCTCATAAAGCAGGAGGTTGCCTCGGAGAGATACATCGATATCCCGGACGAAGTGGTCCAAGCCTATTACCTGCTGGGAAGACCGACCCCTCTGCAGAGAGCGGTGCATCTCGAGAGGTATCTTAAGACCCCGGCAAAGATATACTTCAAGCGCGAGGACCTCAGCCCGACTGGTAGCCATAAGCCAAACACCGCATTTGCGCAGGCCTATTATAACAAAACAGAGGGCATCGAACAGCTTGTAACGGAGACAGGAGCCGGCCAATGGGGCTCGGCGCTCTCCCTGGCGTGCAATTACTTCGGTCTGAAATGCAAGGTATTCATGGTCAGGATAAGCT
>JAWCKK010000025.1:0-9034 GCA_038852105.1 Thermoplasmata archaeon | reverse complement strand
GATGAACATATACGGAGCCGATGTCACCCCCTCTCCGAGCGACCAGACAGAATTCGGAAGGAACCTTCTGAAGAAGGACCCTAACCATCCCGGCAGTCTCGGGATCGCGATAAGCGAGGCGATGGAGGTCGCTGTTAAGGGGAAGAACTCGAAGTACTCTCTCGGAAGCGTGCTCAACCATGTGCTCCTTCACCAGACGATCGTCGGAGAGGAGGTCATGAAGCAGTTCGAGATGCTGGACGAGGTCCCTGATTACATGATAGGATGCGTCGGCGGCGGCAGCAATTTCGCCGGCTTTACGTATCCGATGATAGGAGCGAGATTGAAAGGGAAGAACAAGACGGAATTCATCGCTACCGAGCCCATAGTCGTCCCGTCGATGACGAAGGGAAAATACGAGTACGATTTCGGGGACACGGCGCAGATGACCCCGCTCATAAAGATGTACACGCTCGGAGCCGCATTCATTCCGCCGCCCATTCATGCGGGCGGACTCAGATACCACGGATGCGCCCCCAGTCTCAGCGTCCTCGTCAATGACGGAATAGTGAAGCCAGTTGCGCTCGAGCAGAAGGAGTGCTTCGAGGCCGGCGTGACTTTCGCGAGGACCGAGGGGATAATCCCAGCACCGGAATCGACGCACGCTATCAAGGCTGCAATAGACCTTGCCGTCGAGGCGAAGAGGAAGAACGAGAAGAGGATAATCGCCTTCAACCTCTCCGGGCACGGATTGCTGGACCTGAACGGATATGCGAATTTCCTCGAAGGCAAAATGCAATAGTTTCGACATAGGAGAAGGGGGCACGAATCCCCCTTCATGCGATATTGCTTGATGATTGATTCATTGGACAAAAGTAAGTACTCGTTCGTCGGTTACATGGTCAGGTGTGGATCATGCCAGAGGAAAAAATGATTGGCACGGTGATCCAGTATTTCGCCAAGCCAGAGGTCGCGGCGGTCACGATCACCGATGGAGAGATAAAGATAGGCGATACGCTGCTGTTCAAGGGCGCGACGACGAACTTCGAGCAGAAAGTCGAATCGATGCAGATCGACAGAGTCCCAGTACAGAGCGCGAAGACCGGGCAATCTGTAGGAATCAAGGTCAAGGAAAGGGTGCGACCGAACGATAAGGTATTCCTGCTGGTCTAGTCCTCGTCCTTCTCTCCGCTGTTGTGCGGATGCCTCCCGAGCTCGATGGATCTCTTGGTCGCGGTCTCGACCGCATCTATCAGCATGGCTTTCAATCCGTTCTTCTCGAGCGAGTGAAGCGCGCTGATGGCGGTACCGCCAGGAGATGTGACAAGATCCTTCAGATGAGCGGGATGTTTGCCCGTCTCCTTCATCATCTTCGCGGCTCCGAGAAGCGTCTGGACCGAGAGAGCGTTCGCCGTGTCCCTGCCGAGACCGACCTTGACGCCCGCATCCGAAAGGCCTTCTACAATGAGGAAGACATACATCGGTCCGGTCCCGCTCAGGCCCGTGACTGCGTCCATGAGGGGTTCGTGCACTTCCACGACCGTCCCGACCGATTCCAATATCTCCCTGGCGAGCTTGACATGCTCCTTGGTCGCGTATCTGCCAGGAGAGATGGCCGTTGCGGATTCGCCGACGAGCGCGGCTATGTTCGGCATCGACCTGACGACCGCGATGTCTTTGCCCAATCTCGAGGTTATGTGCTCGGTCTTCACCCCTGCGGCCACGGAGATCAATAGCTGGTCAGGGCGCAGCTCGCTCTTTATCTCGTCAAGAACGTGATCGAGTATCTGCGGTTTGACCGCGAGAAGGATGATGTCCGCCCATTTCGCGGCCTTCCTGTTGTCATCCGTGACCTTTATGCCTGACTCCTTGGCCAGTGCATCTAGCTTGGCGCGGTCCGTATCGGTCGCCATGAACCTCTCAGGCTTGGCCCAAGATTTCCTCAGCATACCTCTCACGAGAGCTCCGCCCATATTTCCGACACCGATGACGGCTATCTTCTTCTCCATCTCCGCACACTCTCCGACAGATGCTGCGAAGGCTTATCAGCAGTGAGAAGACCGAACGCCCGCACGGGTATATTTAACTGAAGGCTACGAAGGTCGAATGAATTATAATCGTGACATTCATATTATATTTCCCGAGAATATTTTATGAGAGTCAAAATAAAATCACTTTTCGTCGGCATAAATATTCGGGATGAAATCGGGGTGTGAGATTTATAAATCTGTACTACAATTATTTTTAATTGAATAATATCAATAATATCCAGTATTTTCCCAAGGGGGTATGGGAAAAAGTATTTTATATATCCTAAGATAAGGGACTTACCGATGACAACAAGCATCCTAATCCAATATGCAGAGCCGCCATCGCGGCATAGGGATTAGAACGCTTGATGTCCCGAAGAATGACAAATACGCGGTGGAGGAAAACCGCGGGAGTTCTTCGAGCTTCTAAATCATACAAAGGAGGTGAAAGGAATGATGCCAAAGCTGCAACTCATGGTCATAAGAAAGCCCGCTACGAAAGGGCGATCTGAGAAGCACGAGCACCGCGTCGTCCGACAGAAGGTGGTCGGCTACAGAACCATTGAGAAATACCTCAACTGAAACCTATTAGGATGATTGGATCCCCAAGGGGGGCCGTGCGGGGCCCCCCTTTTACATAACTTTTCTCAGCAAAAGACTCCTATGATACAGCGCTCTTGCCGCTTTTGCACACCTGTAAAGCGACGGATAGGAGGGTATCCCTAAGGATTGCATCCTTAAGACCGTTCCGAGAGCAATCTGCCCACCGCCGGTCGACGTCCCCAGAATGGGTTTCCTGAACTCGAGCCACCCGGGAATGTAACCAAAGACCGTATCATCCATCAAAGGCGGCTGCATGTCGATCGATAATATCAGCATGTCAACGGAGGAATCGCTAAGGACTGCCCTGACCACAGCATCGTACTGCTCCGGTGTCGAACTCGCGGTGAGATCAACAGGGTTTCCGGTCGGGGCGAACTCATTGAGTATTTTGCGCAGATCCGACTGGGTCTTGTCCGAGAGGCGCGCCATCCTCATCTTCGGTGCGAATCTTTCGCTCTCTATGTAGTCAGATATCATCACGCCGACGCCGCCTGCGCTGCCCACATATGCGACCCTGTCGCCCTTGGGAGGAGGCATCAGGGAGAGAGCATTTGAGAAATCCATCAGCTCCTCGTCGTCGAACGCACGGACTATGCAAGCCTGTCTCAGCGCACCGTCGACGACGGCATCGGAAGCTCTTGCCAAGGCCCCTGTGTGGCTAGAGGCCGCCCTCGAGCCCGCCTCGGTCGCCCCCGCCTTTATCATCACTATAGGCTTCTTCGCAGATATCCTCTTGGCAAGATCGATGAACCTCCTGCCGTCTCGGAACGATTCGAGATACACCGCGATGCAGCTCGTCTCCTCGTCGGATTCGAAGAATCCCAGCACGTCGAGCTCAGAAATATCCGAGCGATTGCCGAGACCGACGGAATACGAGATTCCGAGGTCCATATCCTTAGCCCTTTCCTGCATGGACACCTGCACTGAGCCGCTCTGGGAAATCATTCCGATGCAGCCTTTTTTCGGTCTCGGGCTTCTCTCCCTCGGGATTATCAGAGCGTCTATGCCTCTATGAGGGCTGTAGATACCTAAGGTATTGGGACCGAGAATCCTTGTCCCGCGGGAATTGGCATAGTCCGTCATTTCCCTCTCGATCCTTCTTCCTTCCTCGCCCATCTCGGAGAATCCGGCTGTTGCGACTATTACGAACGGCACCCCTCTGTCAGCGGCCTTCCTGACCTCGGAAGGCGCGACATCGGCTGGCAAAGCGATAATCGCTATATCTATCTGGCAGTCCAGCTCTTCAATCGATCCGTAGCATTTTATGCCCTCGATCCTATCTTCGCGGGGGTTGATGGGGAATATCTCGGCCGATGACCCCAGCAGGTTCCTCACGAGCGCGTTTCCGATCTTTCCGGGCTTAGCGGAGGCGCCTATGACCGCGATTCTCTTCGGATTGAACAAACGATCGAGGTTTGGCATCATTTCCCGCAACTCGCATCAATGAACAGGGACCAGAATCTGTTCACTTGACCTCTATCTTCTTCCTGACCGGGCTTGCCGCTTTCTTCAGACAGACGACGAGCTTTCCCTTGCTCAATTCCGCTTCGCACGTCTCCGCGTCTATCCCTTGCGGGAGCCTCATCAGGAACCTCCCGACGGACTCCCTGCCGTCCGATGCAACGTACCTCACCAGGACGTCGAGCATGCCGGACTCTATCGAAATGTTCACATCGTTCTTGTTCACGCGGTCCATGCCGTCGAACTCGATTCTGAGCTCGCGTCCGACTGTTCTGATCCTCGGCGATAGGGTGAACTCGTAGCTCTTTAGCTGAAGAGACGTGTCTGGCTCTATCTCGAACACGTAGTGCAGCATGCCGCTGCGTGCCTTCTCCAGCTCCTGCTCGAGGTTTTCCAGGAGGTCCATCGCGTCCCAGTACCTTACCTGGTCGACGATGCAATGCCAATCCGTCCGCTTCAGCTTCAACTCCTGCCACCCCTCCGGTCATCCGTACATGTAGTTCTTGGTCATCCTCGCTGCAGGGCCCTGTCTTGCCGCGAGTATCTCCTTCGCCTTCTCCATCTGCTGCTTGATGTTCTCCTCGATCTTCGCGGCCTCCTCGTATAGCGGCTTCAGGTCGATCTCGACTTCGGGAAGAAGCTTGTCCACGGTCTCAACGAGCTTCGCGGCGCTTCTCGCATCGGGATACATCGGGTTCGCGTCGGCCAACAGGCATACAACATCTCTCTTGAGCCTGCTCCCCTCGCTGAGCAGAAGCCCTGATATGCCGGTTATCCAGCCATGGTCGAATATCTCCACATCGGTCTTCTTCAGCCACTCTCTGGCCGCGGGCGTTGATCCAACGCCGAAAACGCGTATCTCCTTCTCTTCCGCAGTGGGTTCTGCCATGAGCCCTTCGAGCGTGATTATCGCCTTGAACTTCTTCCTGCTGCCGTTCCAATTGAGCAGGGTATCGGACATCATCTTCGACAGTTGTATGGGGAGTGCGAAGTCCGAGAGAAGGATCATCAGCTTGTCCTTCTTGTAAAATCTGACGGGGTACATCGGTATGCCGGACTGCACGATGGCGGCGGGCGGGAGCTTGTCGGATATCATATAGCCGGCGTGCTCCATCTTCAATGAATCCACGACGAAGTTCGTGGCGATCGTGCTCGTCAGGCCTACGCCGGGGAAACCGGCGATCAATATTGTTTCCTCAACCGACACGTCCTTTTCCAGCAATATCTCGAATTCCTCTCCCAAGATGATCGCCTCGATTCGGTAGTTATGCTTTTGCAGCGCGGCTCCGCATTGATAACATGAGCGACAATATAGATAATATTGACTCTCTTCCTCATATCTCGACCGGCGAGATTGGCCCGCCAGCGGAGTCGGGGAAGACGGCAAGGATTCGCTCGACCAACGCGAGGAAAGCCTTCTCGACGTTCTCGCCTGTCTTCGCGCTCGTGAGCATCGCTATCGAGCCCATACCATCAGCGAAAGAGCGCAGTTCCGAGAAGGTTATCTCGACATTATCCTTGAGATCGATTTTGTTTCCGATGACGAGCGTCGGAACCGGCCCGGCGGTCGCGGTCATGGCCTTTATCCAGTATCGGAGTTCGCCGAACGTGTCCTTATCTGTGACGTCGCATACCGCGAGCGCCCCTTGCGCCCCGAAGAAATAGGACTCTCGTAGTATCTCTCTGAAGCTTGGCTGGCCCATTATGTCCCATATCATCATCGAGATGCGTTCGGGTCTCTTCGAGTTAGGGTTCACGACCGTGATGTCCTTCTTCGTGACCTTCGTTCCGATCGTGGCGATGTACTTGTCGTCGAACTGATCGAGGACGTATCTCCTGATGAGACTGGTCTTGCCCACGCCCAGGTCGCCTATAAGACATATCTTGAGCTTCCTGAGTTCCGGTTCATTCATCGGCTCACATTCTAATGAGGACGCTATAGTATGGAATTAAGTCATAGTCAATACCCATAGATAATTGTTTTCAAGCCAGGCCAGTGCATTGATAACGTGCTATCGAATCGGCTTGAAGATATCTGTCAAGCCTATATCCGCCGTCCGAATAGACAAGCTTTTAGCGTCAACATCAGATTCGTTGACGCGGAGTTGAGTCGGATGCCGAAACAGTTGATAACGACCCTCGACGAAGGCGATGTGGCCAAATACGTGCTCATTTCTGGAGAACCCGAGAGAATCCCGAAAATCGCGGCCGCTCTCAAGAACCCCAAGAAAAAGATCTGCGTCAGGGAATACGCCGTCTACGAGGGCACGCTCGAGGGAAAAAGGGTGACGGTCGCATCGACCGGCATCGGAGGACCGTCCACTGCGATACTGATCGAAGAGCTGGCGAACCTCGGCGCTGATACCTTCGTCAGGATCGGGACGAGCGGAGGCATAGCCGATGATCTCGAGAAGGGGGACTTCGTCATCAGCACCGCGGCCATCCGGGCCGACGGCACGAGCAGATCCTATGTTTGGCCCGAGTATCCCGCATCCGCGAACCATGAAGTCACGCTCGCTCTGATAAAGGCCGCCGTGAAAAGCAGGGCGAAATTCACCGTCGGTGTTACATTCTCAGTCGATGGGTTCTATTCCGAGAACAAGGTTCTGGGAGAGAACGACAGCCTTGTCTCCATGAGCCATGGCGGATACATGCTGAGAGAGATGGAGTCAAGGCTCAGGGACGTCAAGATGATGGGCGCGAAGAACATCGAGATGGAGAACGCGACCCTGTTCACCCTCGGGAACCTCTTTGGTCTCAGGACCGGGGCGATATGCATAGTAAGCGACGTCGTCCCTTGGCACCCGACGGAGAAGATAATCGACTTCGAGAAGAACATGAGCAAGTGCATCCAAGTAGGTGTCGAAGGGCTCAGGACACTCATCAGATGGGACAGACAGAAAGGCAGGGCGCGCTATTGGATTCCAAGATGATGAGTGTCGTTATCAGTCGAGCGATTTCAACGGGTGGGGCCAAGGGGTATCTTCGATCGATTCCTTTCCCACCTTGCTCTTCAGATGCATCTCGAACATCTCCGAGGCCGCGTTAGGAAGCAGGAGGGACAATATCTTGAGCAAGCCGACCATCATCTGGCCTGCGGCGAGTTCCGCATTACTGTCCCCGGATTCCATCCTCCGGACGACGTCCCCGACATATTTGCCGGCGAGTTCCTGAGAGACGAACGAGTATATCCCTTCCAGTGCTTCCACGCGCTTCTTCTTCTTGACGTAGCTTTTGACTTCCGCGCCGAGGTTCTTCATGCTATCGAACATTCGCTGGTCTTCCGAGGAGACGGATTCCCTCTTGCTCAGTTCTAACTGTGCGCTCTTCAGCCGCTTGGACAAGAATGAAAGGACGGAACCGATCTGCGACACGACGGATGCCTCGAGCTTCTTCGATTCCAAGAGATCCTTCGTCTCCTTGTAGTCCCTGGTCTTTACGGCCCCCGCGAGAATCTTCAGCGATTCCTGGAGATTGTCTATCGAGACCCCGCTCCTGCTGAGCTGCGGAGTGAGCTTGAGGACGTCCTGAATGTATCTCTTCGTGTTGGAAGTCCATTCCAGCCTGTCTTTCAAGATGTCGCTCACGAGTATGATGTTCTCGAACGCCTGCTCGACTAGCTTGTTCTTGTAGAGCCTGATAGCCTCGAGGAACAGGTCCTTGACATCGTCGGTGTAGACACCCGCGGCCTTGCAGGAGCTGAACTGCCTTTCGGCGTCTAGATAGAGCTCCCTGAACCGCATGCCGTCCATGTTCCTGGCTTCCAAAACGGCGGCGGCGCTGTCCCCGACCGAGGTATGCGAACTGAATATCGATTCGATGAGCGCCTGCTCCCCGCCCGGAAGCCGCGTGAGCTCCTCTATGAGCATCCTGGCATACTCCCTCGTGTTCGGATCGACGTGATCATAATACCTGAGAAGGAACGGTATGGTCGAATACGGATTGGCGCGCGCGTGCTCGCGTATCTTCTCGATTATTTTTTTCCTTTTGCCGGGGAAGGATGAGTTCATCGCCGCGACTAATGTCCGGCTCAAGCGTATTATCTCGATATCGCTCGCGGACTGAAGGTCAGCGTCACTGATGTAGACTCTTTCCGGCACTGGCCGCACCTCTGATTTGCATCGGCATCGTATGTTAAAAAGATTCGCATCTCCCGGCATGCAGTCCGAGTCAGAGGTTCCCGATGCGCCTCAAGTCTGATATCGACCGGTAATTCAGCAACTGGTCCGATGAGAAACCGTAGACGAGGTAAGAGCCAGTGCCGGTGTTCCTTAGAAGGGGTATCATGCGCTCCTCGTCCGGCGTTCGTATGATGTCAGACCCGAGCGCCAAAGGCGAAAACGCCGGCAACACCAATCGATTCGCATCCGGAGAATAAAGGAAGCAGGGTATCTTCACCGAAGCCCCTGTAGCTTCGCGCAAGGTTATCGCAGGATGCTCGTGTCCGAAAACCATGCCGCCATCCCAGGGAGCCGTTGTCTTGTGCCCGTGAACGATCTTCAGATCGCCCAGCAGCAGCTCGTTCTTTAGCTCGATGCCTCTCTTCGACAGTATGTTCGCGAGGTAGTTGTCGTGATTCCCCCTTATCACTATCATCCTCGACCGCTTCGATACCGCTTCGACCATCTTCTCGACACCGTTCCATTCCGCGCTCAGGTTCCTGTCGAAGTTGTGCTTGAAATCCCCGACGATGATGAGAGAATCCGGGTCGAACCTGTCGATCGCCGCATTTATCCTTTCGAGCATCTGCTCGTTCTGGACTCTCGGCATGGCGAACCCCTCGCCCTCGAGCACCGTCTCATAGCCGATGTGGAGATCCGCCAATAGAACAGAACCGCTGGGCGAGTGAAAGGCGCATCCCAGGGTCGAAATGACCAGCTCCTTGGAAATCCGCAGCTCTTTGACCATCGCTTCTTCACGTTCGAATCCGACATCGCCCTATTTAGGATATTCCGAGCGAG
>JAWCKK010000024.1:0-10382 GCA_038852105.1 Thermoplasmata archaeon | reverse complement strand
TTGAGCCCGCCTCCGGCACCGCAGCATCTGGAGCGCTCTCTCGTCCTCTCCATCTCGACGAGCTCGATGCCGGGGAGCAACGCGAGTATCTTCCTCGGCCAGTCGTACATCTTCGTGTGTCTTCCGAGGTGGCAAGGGTCGTGATATGTGACCTTCAATTTCCCCACGTTCTCCTTGATCGGAAGCTTTCCCTCTTGTAGAAGCTCCGCTAGCAGCTGCGTGACATGAATCATCGGCAACTTCTCTCCGGTCAGTTTCGGATAATCTTGGGAAATCGTCTTGTAGCAGCCCGCGCACGCGGTGACGATCCTGCTCGCACCTGTTTTCTTGAAAAGGTCGATGTTCGTTCTCGCGATCTCCCTGACCTTTTCCACCTTTCCGAGCCGCAGGAGGGTGGAGCCGCAGCACTTCTCGTTCTGTCCCAGGATTCCCAAGGTCAGCCCGGCTGCGTTCGCGATGTCCGCGAGGTTCTTCGCGACCCTCATGACCTCGGGGTCGTAAGAGGCGGTGCACCCGACGTAATAGAGAATGTCGACGGGCACTTTGTTCGCGTCGAGGACGTTCTTGTTCTGCCTCGCCCACCTTCCCCTCATTGTCCGGGGCTGCATCCAAGGATTGTCGTAGTTCTCGATGCTCTTCACGAGCGAGAGGTGGCTCTCCATCGGTCCGCGGCCGCTCGAGACCAGCGCTTCTCGCACGGATTCCCACATCTCGATAGTCCTCAACGACAGGGGGCATGCCTCGCCGCACATGCCGCAAATGGAGCACTCGTATGCGCTCCTGGCGAGTTCCGAGATCATCTTGTCGAGCTTCTCGTCGCCCACGAGCGCCCTCCTTATCGGGTTCCTCTCTGTACGGACGATTTTCTTGAGCGCCCTGATCTTCCCTCTCGGCGTCCTTTCCTCCTTCTCTTCCGCCTCTCCGCCAGTCGGGCAATAGATGGAGCATTCTCCGCACCTCGTGCACGCGTCGAACTCTACGAGGCTGCTGACGGGGACTCTCGAGAGGTCGAGCTTTCTTTTACCCTTCAAGTCTGTCCTCCCTCCTGCGGATTATCGCGTCTATCTGGTTCGCCAGCGGGGCCGCGAACAGGTGGAACAGCTTGCTGAAGGGAATGTACGCGATGAGCGCCAAGCTCGCCACCGCGTGCATGAGCCAGAGCTGCGCGTAGGTCTCCATGGACACCGATGGCAGCACGGCCGCGAAGGCGGCGCCCACGAAGGAGTAGATGTCATCGGAAGAATGGCTCGGGAGGCCTATTTTCATTCCCAGACCCTCCTGCACGAACCCTCCGACGACGACCAACAGGAGCAGCAGAACGGCGACGATGTCCTCCTGACCGGTCACGAGCTGCTTCGGCCTGATGAGAAACCTCCTACCCGCCGCTCCGATGAGTCCTATCAGTATCATGAGCCCGAAAAAGTCGAACCCGAAATCCCTCACCCAAAGCTTGCCCCAGCCGTCGGGGTCGATGAACGGCTCCGAATGGAGCACCTCGAGAGCTATCGTCACGACTACGTCGAGCGCGAATATCCCGATGAAGCCTATGAGGATCGCCGAGTGCAGGAACCAGCGGGTCTTGCTCGTCTTCCAAAGCTTGCGCAAGAGGACGGAATCCAGGAGGAGCACGCTCAGCTGCCTGCCGAAATCCCTGCTGAACACAGCCTTGAGCAGTTTCTTCGTCGACAGGACGAGCTTCCTGCTTCGCGGAGCTTCGGCCTCGCCTTCCGAGACGCGCCCTTCCATCCAGAGCATCACATTATAGAAAGTCCCGAGTATCAGAATCGCGACCGCAACCACGGCCATGAGCACGAACGAGTCGAGATAGCCCTCGTTCACGCCGGATTCCCTGATGTAAGTGTTCTCGTACGGAAGAACTGAGATGACAAGGGCGCACAACGCGAGCACGAGCAGCAGGATAGCATAGACGCCGATGCGTTCGAACAGGTACCTCTTTTTATGGTCGTTCGCATTCATCTGGACGAAGTGAGTGTCCGCGTGCCTTATAAACCGTTCCACCGTGGGCAGCCAATCAAAAGCTTTATTCCGATAAGACGATTTAGAATCGACCGGTCTGGAGAGTGCATAAAATGAGCAGGATTCAAGGCAAAGTCGGCAGGTTTGTTGCTGAAAAGGAGCACGCGACAGCGATGCGCGAGGCAGCAGTCGATCGGATTCCGCGTCCGCTCAGTAAGTGGCGCGCGCGCATTTTCGCGTTGTTCGTATCTGCTGCATTGATTATCTCTTTGTTCGCCGTCTTGTCAGTCGTGACAAATCCGTCAGACCAGAATTCGAATCCGCCCCAATTCACGTTGCCGAGGACGCAGTATTACAACGAGCGGGACCAGATATCGTTCAACTTCGAGACCACGATAGGGGCCTCCGTCGGAGATGTCAATTCCATCGCGATGGGGGACCTCGACAACGACGGTGACCTCGAAATAGTCACGGTGTCGTACAACGACTTGACAGTCTGGCGGAGCACGGCGGACCCATGGCAGCTGTGGGATGCATATACTGCCGGGGACTTCGCCTGGGAAACGGGCACCTGCGTCGCGGTCGGCGATCTCGATAACGACGGTTGGCTGGATATCGTCGCGGCCGACGACGACACGAACGTATGGTGCTGGCGGAACGACGGCACGCCTTTCGAGAGCTGGGGCCTGCCGAATAGGATAACCACCACATCGGTCATTCAGCCGTTCGCCGTTGTCGACTTAGTGATAGTAGATTTGGACCATGATGCCTGGCCGGACGTTATCGTTGTAGACAACAGCACGGACGGGATCAACGTGTATATGTGCCAAAACGACCACTCGCCCTTCAGCGGGCTTTGGTCGGGGATGGCGGACGGGTATGTACCCGCTTCCGCGGCGACCTGCATAGATGCAGCGGACATCAACCTCGACGGTTGGCCAGACCTGGTCGTCGGTCATGCTTCTGGGAAGGTTGTAGGTTGGGAGAACAATTATGATCCCTTCGGCACGATAATGACGAAACACCTCTTGTGCGATCTCAGCGTCAGGAGCGCCTCGGTGAACGACCTTGCGCTCGGCGACCTCGACAACGATTGCGATATCGATATTGTGACCGCGGACAACAGGGAAGAGATATATGCATGGGAGAACCAGGGCGGCTCGGGCTCCTGGAATCCCATGACCGGGCTTTCAATATCAGGCTTGCTGGGTTACAATGCCACCGCGCTCAGGATCGCGGATTTGGATAACGACGGCTGGCCAGACGTATTCGCGGGTACTGATGAGGAAGGAAAAATGCTGACGGTCGAGAACGATCATTCTTGCTGGGCTGATACGTGGGATTTGACTTTGATGGGCTACGGCGGCGAGGGGCGGGTGCTGTCCGTGGGAGTGGGGGACATCGACAAAGATGGCGATCTCGATTCAATATCCGGGCATTACGATTTCTCAGGAGGTGGCGGAACGGTGCTATCCTGGCAGAACGCACTTATGCACAGGAACATGCCTTTCTACAGCGAGGGGTATGTCGACTACGGGAATCCGGCGAACGACGGGACCTTAGGAGATCTCGACAACGACGGTGACCTGGATGGTATCATCGCACGTAACCTCAACGCAACCGCTGGGGAGCTGGTGCTGATACGGAACACCGAGCCTAATCCCGAGATGTACTCTTTGGAAGTCGGTTCGACGCTTTCTTCGGTCGCTGTTGCCGACCTCGATGCCGATGGCGATCTCGAGATAATCGGTGGTGTATCGGGTGCCCTGTACTTGTGGTACAACATCGGCGACCCATGGACCGGCGGATGGCCCCGGGTGACAATAGAGACAGATGCCGCATTTGGGTACGCGAACATCAGAACAGGCGATCTTGACATGGACGGATACATAGACATTGTCGTCGGGGGCACGGGAGGCTCGGCAAACCTCCTGAGGGTATACAGGAACGACGGGACGCCGCTCGACGGCGGCTGGACGATGAACGCGGCCGCGCAGATGTTCCCAGGAGTCGTCCTCGCGATAGAGCTCGCGGATGTGGACAAGAACGGCACGCTGGATATCCTCGCTACCGGCAACTCCGGCAGTTCGAACAAGATAGTCGTGTACGAGAACGACTGGACGCCCTTTTCAGGCTACTGGCCTAAGCATGATATAGGTACAACTACGCCATCGGGCTCATATCCATATTCCATAGTAGCAGCCGATTTGGACAACGACTGCGATGTCGATCTCGCGGTCGCGGAGACCTACGGAGGCAATCGCGTGTTCGTTTTCGAGAACGATGGTACGCCATACGATGCCCTTTGGTCCTGGGCCATCGCGAATACCTTCTTTGACGATCTCTGGTCAATATCGGCTGCTGACTTCGATCTCGACGGCGATATCGACCTCGTGGTCGGCGGAGACGCCGACGAGGCCGACGAGGTCCAAGTGCTAATCAACAACGGCGCACCGTTCTCCTCTGTCTGGGACCTGCATCCGGTCGGAGCCCCGAACAATCGCGTTATCGTCGTCGTCTGCGGGGATATGGATAACGACTGCGATTCGGATATTATCGCGCTTACGATGATCCCTTCAAGGCTATACCTGTACTGGAACATCGGAGCGCAGGTGACGGAAACAGCCGTGGATGTGGCGCCCAGCTCGATTGACGCAGATACAAGCGCAGCGGTCGTCCGCATCCGCGTACATCCGAACGGCATCGCCTCTGACAATCCGGCGGTCGTCAGGTATTGGTGCTTCCGGATATATGCGGGAGATGGAATCACTCCGCTGACGCCGGACGAGATGAACGAGACCTTCCGGTCGTTCAGCCTGTACAGGGACAACGGCGACCTTGTCTGGAGCAACGTCTCGGACAATGTTGTTACCGATTATCAGGAGCTTCACGGAAACGTGGTCGTGATGGCGATCTCCGGTTTGGATGACGACCGCATCGTGGCGCAGCTCTCAGACGCGTATTTCTTCTTCGTCGTTGAGCTGCAGTGGGGCGCGAATATCCCCGGGTTCAGGGTGTACTTCGATCCGACGGAGTGGAACTCGAGTTGGATGGCAAACCTGCTGGAAATTGAAACGATCGGGAAATGCCTGAGCGTTCAGATCACATCCGCTGTCATGACCAAGGCGATAACGGTAATAGTGATCCCCGAGTTCGCCTCGTTGCTCGTCCCGATTCTCGCAATGATCGCCGTCGTTCTCGCGATGCGCGGCATACGTGGCGCGAGAAAAACATCTTGAGCAGGGAATAGACCCCTGCTTTCTCCGGGCGGGGGTCGCACGTCCTATTTTCAAGATAGACCACGGGTCACTTGGATATTGTTCTCATCTTGACGAGTCGCGTCCAATTCCTTCTGGCATCGGCAGTCGCATCGCCTTATTGCAAATTATTCATCCGACCCCCCGGGGATTCCGCGTCTCGTGCGAAAAGTGATTCCATGATTGGTCGCGGGTGCAGTCTCTGCGTCTCGAAATTACATTCAATCTCGTCGCGTCGGCTTGAAAAATTCACGCCGTTAATCAGGGAAACCCCCTCTTGACCTTGATTCACAATCAATGCGAGTAATAGGGATAGTATTATAAACTCAATATTATGTAATATGCATTAGTGAAAGGGAAAGGGGTGAGCAATACGAACAAGCAGAGTAATATGCTCAAGTCGGCATTACGAGTCAAATCAACTAATGTTCCGATCAAGCATGAGAACGAAGCGCCGAAGAAGCCGGTCTACGTATTCAAAGGCCGGTTCCAGTAGGCAAAGCGCGGACATCCCGCGCTTCAAAAACAATTTTCTTGAAACCCCCTCTGATTATCGGCTGATGCTCATTTTGTGCGAGAAGTATGCGTTGAGGAATCTCGACGCGCCTTCGGATAGATTGTCTATGACCTCCTGAAGCTCGGCAGGTTTGGCGACTGCAGTTCTCAATTTCGCGAGAGCAGCCATGAAAGACCTCAATGAATCCGCAGGAGGGTGAAAATCTGTATTCGCTTTCCGAAGCTCGTCGAGGCGTCTTCTCGCGGCGTCGATGAAGAACAGCAGTTTCTCTGATTCCCAGTACTTGATCCCTATCTTCCAGGACATGTTTTCCATACCGGAAGCAGATACCCTTAGATCGGCTATGGCCCTTCTGAGTTCAAGCGCAGCCTCTGTATTGCAGCCGTCAGTTGCAGGCTCGAATCTCTCAATGCAATCGCATTCCGATATCAAATGGGCGAAGTAATCGTTCGCCGCGGCATACTCGGGGTGTTCCAGATGCGGCGAGAGCAGAAGCAACTTTCCGTCGCCGTACGGACTCTCAACGCAGGCCGCCGCGCCGAGCACGGTCCGCTCGCAAAGCTCTCTTTCGATAAGAATTTCCGAAGCTTCGGTGAGACCTTCGAATTTCAATCTGCTTTTGGCGGCTCCTCGGGCCGATATCATCATAGGCCCTCCGTAAAGAGGTGCGACAAGCTCCTGCTCTCCTTTCAATCTAACCGGCCCCCTGACGGGGTGGAAGATGTACCCGCAGCCGTACGGGAGCGAGTATCTCTCGGCGTCCTTCAGGCCTTCTGGAAGAGATGATGATATGTTCTTTATCTTCAAATCGACGAGGTTGAACGCGGATAGCGGGGGAATCGTAGTCCTGAGGGGAAGGTAGGCTCCTGCGCAGATTCCGATGTATGTGGCTCCTTCCGCTATGGATTTCCCCATCGCCCTGAGGCCGTCTTCTCCGAATGAGTTCGCTATCGCGAACGTATCTCCCCCGGGCATTATCAGAATCGCACGTCTGCTCGATCTCAGGAAATCGTTAGGTGATGAACAGAAGCGAATGTTGAAAAATCCGTATTTTTCGAAAAAGTCTGCAAGCCAGACCCATGAATTCGAAGAGCCCGGACCCGTGTACACCGAAATCCTCTGCTTTCTCATTGGTTCGAAGACAGATGTGGGCGGTATAATTACCCTTTCCGTTCGAGTATTATGAGAGCATGATCGATTGCTGGGTTGATTCCAGGCATTATCATCAGAAAGGGTTATACACGAGTTTGACTTTCGGAATTCCGCAAGAGGGCTCATGGTCTAGTGGTTATGACGTCTGCTTGACACGCAGAAGTTCCCCGGTTCGAATCCGGGTGAGCCCACTTTTGACTTTCTGGCTAAATTCTATCAGCGCGGATTGGATTTTTCATTCCACAGGGGCTTTCCAAACCTGTCGAACTAGGGAGAACGCCGTGTCGCTCATAATTAGCGCGGGTTAAAAGGTTAGCCTGGTTGAGAAGAAAATGAAAGTGATTTGCTGCATTATCAAGAATTTTCATTCTGCTTGATAGACAATCTGCTATCAGTTCGAATTCAAATGTGTGTGAAGTCATTTTTCAGTTTCTTATCAAGATATTATTAAAATGTTCCCATAAAGATTCGGGCATTTTCCTTGAAATTAGGAAAGTCTTTTCTGATTTTGAGGAATGAAATCTAATTAGTTAGAAAAAATGAAAATGTCCGAGGGGTATAATACCCCCAAATCCTAATGGTTTTCATAATAACCTCGAGGAAAAGAATATTTCGAAATTCCAATTCGTCCTCTCTCCAGCGCACTCCCAGGCTATTCCTACTTTGCCAGTGGCAGGATCGGCACAGATTTTATATTCATCGCTGTTGACATCATTGGAAGATATGATTTGAATGGACCATTGTACTCCAAAATCTGAGCTTTTCGCACAGTTAATTACACCCAGAAATCCTCCCGGGCAATTATAGAATCCCAGATAGATTATCCCACCTGAAAGACATGAAACCTCTGGATAACAACCAGTGCCTTCGGTTCCAGGAACAACAATATCCGTATTCCAAGAGATGCCTCCGTTACTGCTTCTAATGAAACCGACTCCCCTTGAATACGGGTTAAGCGATATCAGTTGATTCCAACCGACATAAACATTGCCTGAGCTATCTGCATCAATCGAAGCCCAATAAGAGACTTCATTTCCTGTGCTCGATTTCAAAGTCGAGACTGCACTCCAAGTTGAGGACGTTCGTCGCATGTACATGATTGACTCAGTTCCTGTCTCTGCTGGATAGGCAGGTCCGAGTGCAAACGCCAAATGTATTATCCCAGTCGCACCACATGCCAATCTCGGTTCGCTTATCTTGTCACAGCGTCCGCCCTTCGGTCCAGTTGCTGTATATATGCTCGCAGGCGTACCTCCATTAACGCTAAACCATATCTTCTCGGTCTGACCATTGTTATTTACAACAATGTCGTGCCAAACGAAGTAGAAATTACCCGAAGAATCCACTTCAGCATCTGGTTCTCTATCATTCGCGGAGGTAGTTTTTGTCAATCTTGTATCTTTTCCCCAGCCGGTTGCAGGATCATAAGTCTTAAAATAAATTTCGTAGTTTCCATCCCTGTTATCGCACCATATTACTTTTATTACTCCGGATGATGAGACCGCTATATCTGGGTCGATAGAGTCATAGGCGTTAGAAGTGAGGCGCGTTTGAGGCGTCAGAATATTGTAGTCTGTATCTAGCCGAATATAGTAGATTTCGTTATTTCCGTCTGATGCCTCTTGCCAAACAATGTGATAATTACCCAAAGAATCTACCGCAATCGCTGGCTTCATTGAATCTCCGTTATTATTGGTCAAGCGGAGTTCGTTCGGACCATTCACAAAGAGAGTCGCCTGAACCTCAGTCGACCATTGGAGGTCATTATCCTGAACCTTGAAGTAAATAGTATGGGCGCCAGGCGATAATGTTGAAGTCGAGAACGATGCCGAGGTGCTTAGCTGCCCATCAATGCTGCTTCTCCAGTTGTATGCGACAATCGTTCCGTCGGAATCGGTGCCATGGCCATTGAAATTCACAGTCTGTCCAAGATTTGCAGGGTTCGGAGATATCGAGTCGATTGATGCAACTGGCATATTGAAATATGCTATCAGGAATTCATCCCATGATGTGTCTGTACAAAATTGGAGTGTCGAATAATCCCAGAAATCGACAGTAAAAGCCTCTTTGGTCCAAAGAAGGCCTAACAATCTGCATTTTGATAAATTATAGCAGTAGCCGACAACTGGATTACCACCTGCATAATCAATTACAGTGTTCGGGTCAAGCATTGCGTCTATCACATTTTGAGTAGCAGCATCAATTTGTGCGTCATCACATGCGATTTGTAGCTGAACTGCCATATCATACGGGTCTACACCATAAGGCCTCAAGACATGCGGATCGGCGGGATACTCAATCATCGCCTCCCTTGCCGCTTGAATCTGGGATTTGATTATCGAATCCCCAACTTTGCCTATCAAGACATCTGAGAGAGCATCCAAGGCTAATGTGACATTTCCAATCCCAGAGCCTTTGTAGGCTGCTATGGTCTTATAATACTGAGATGGATTGCGTAGTGTTATATTGTAATATTCTTGCACGATTATACTGCAGAGATTTTCTGTAGTCATATATGGATCATTCCTAAGTTGACTCAATATCTTATCATAGGGCCATGCCCCGAATAATCCTTGCGTCCATATTGGCATAGGCTCGACGGAAGCAACTATTGCCTTTGCCCAATCATGATATGCATATTCATTTTCAATCCATGATAGAAGACATGCATCAAAGCCAATAATTTCTAGATTCTTTTCAATATGATTTGTTATATCTTGTAGCACGCTTCCCAATTCGTTAACGGAGATTCGATCATAATTTGAACTCCAATCTTCACATACTCCTACAAACGCATTTCCATGATTTGCCATAATCAGTATGTAGTTGTCAGCTCTATACCTATCAAATGTCCAAGTGGCGAAATCATACAATGAATTCGGGTCGCCCATATTCACCTCGCCAATATCCAACAAAGCATTTTCAGGATCGGGCGTGATTCCTTCTTTCACGAAAAAGTATTTGGCATCCTCCCAATTCCCGTAATCTATAGACCCGCCAGGATATCTATCCATCATGACGACGATATTCAGATGTTCAGATGATCCCGAGCCGGCAGATGCCATTAAAAGGAAATTGTTCAGCTCATAAAGCTCAAGATCATTGTCTGCGCACGAGTAAATTGCTATTGTTCTAGATGCATCTATGACAGGCTCAATCAGGATTTTCTGGTTATTATTTTCATTTGATTCCGGGACCGCGTTTGTCGAATCTGCTACGACTCGAATTGGTGTAGATCCAGATATCGATGTAAATACCCCTGTCCATTTGGCTTTGAACACTTCTCCAATAGCCAGGCCTGGGCAATTGACGCGGCCGCAGAACTTGGGCGTCCCATCAGTCTCATCAATATAGAGATCTATTGAGAATGGCCCAGTTGATGCTATAAATCCGTTCCATATTTCTGCCTCAACCATGAAATCCTGTCCAGCCGCAATTGTCAGTCCGTTATTTGATGATGTAACTTTTCCATAGGTATC
>JAWCKK010000023.1:0-13043 GCA_038852105.1 Thermoplasmata archaeon | reverse complement strand
CGAGCACGACCGCCGTCAGAATGAGTATCAAGACGAGGTCTCCTTTCGATATCGTCAGGATATCTCCAAAAAGATACGAGAACAAGTCCACGCTGAACCCGCCGCCGAGGCTTGCCATCACGGCACCGAGGGCCAGGCCGAACGAGAACAATATGCCTATCGCCGTCTCGGCGTAGACGATCTTCCTGCGTTGCAGGAAGCTTATCGCGAATATGCCTATCACGGAAAGGATAAGCGCGGTGTACAGCGGATAGATCGCGAAGAATATCCCGACCGCGATTCCTCCGAACGACAGGTGGGCGACCCCTTCGCCTATCAGCGAAGCCCTGCGGAGGACTATGAACACGCCGAGTATCGAGCAGATTATCGCGGCGCACAGTCCTCCGACGAGAGCGTTCTGCACGAACTCGTATCCGAACATCCGCACGAGCTCGCCGAAATCCATCACGCTCGCTCTCCTGGTGGGCACTCCTCGGGCGCGTGGTGCACGACGAACGTGAAGTGCTCGCCGTAGGCGTCCCTGAGAAGCGGCGTCGGGTCGGCCGTGGGCGTGATGTCCATGCACTGCACCCTCCTGCTCACCACCACGAGCTTGTTAGCCTGGCACATCACGCCCGATATGTCGTGCGACACCGTCATGACCGTCATGTCTCTCTCGTTTCTGAGCTTCCTCAACAGCGAGATGAACCTGTCCTGTATGCAGACGTCGAGCCCCGTTGTCGCCTCGTCCAAGATGAGGAGGTCGGGTTTCTTGACGATCGCCTTCGCGATGAACACCCTCTGCTTCTCGCCTCCTGACAGGTTGCTTATCTTCTTGTCTCCGAGGTCCGAGATGCCGACGAGCTCCATCGCGCTCTTCACTTCTTCTCTGTCCTTTGCAGAAAGCCTCTTGCCGAGCTTCTCCCGGGATATGCACCCGAGCGAGACTATCTCCTCTACGGTCGCCGGAAAAACGGGATCGAACTGTATCGCGTGTTGCGACACGTAGCCGATCCTGTCGAAGTCCTTGAATGTCGATATGTCCTCGCCGAATAGCCTTATCCTGCCCGAGGAGGTCCTTATGTTCCCGAGGATCGCGTTCAGAAGAGTCGTCTTTCCGCTGCCGTTCGGGCCGACTATGCCGACTATATCCTTTTTCGAGACGTCGAACGTGACATCTTCCAGTATCCTGTTCCCGTCGAAATCGACGTTCACGTGCTCGAGCTCGACGACCTTCTCCATCTCTTTTCCTCTATGTGGAGACCTCAAGACCTATTTTGAGGTTCTTCAGGTTCTCGTACATTATCCCGAAGTAATCTAAATTCGCGTGAATGCCGGTCCTGCCGTGCAGTCCGTCCAGTATCAGGACCTGTGTGCCCGTTTCCTTCGCGATGGTCTCGATGACCGCATCTGAGTACAGAGGCTCGGCGAAGACGTAGTGCAGCTCCAGCTGTCTGACCGTCTCGACGAGCTCCGCGAGGTCCTGCGGGCTCGGCATCTCATCCGCGGAAATCCCGAGCGCGGCGTGCGCCTCGAACCCGTACCTGTGTGCGAGGTAGCCGAACCCTTCATGCGTCGTCACTATCGCGTTCTTTGTCCTGTGCGCGAGCCCATTGACGAAGTCTTCGTGCAGGTTCTCGAGCCTATTTTCCAAGAGTCGTTCATTTTCAGCATAATAGCTCGCGTTCCCCGGGTCTGCGCGCACGAAGCCCTTGAGGATGTTGCCAGCCTGCACCTTGGCGCTCAGCGGGTCGAGCCAGAAATGCGGGTCCTCGTACCCTCCTCCTACCATTATCGGAGTGATGTTCGCGCTCGTATCTACCACGACTATGTTCGGATTGGATATCTGCGATATGAACTCCTCTGCCCACGGTTCGAGTCCTCCGCCGTTGTAGATGAATATCTCCGCATCGCTGACCATGACCAAATCCGAAGGGCTCGGCTGCCAGGAGTGCGGCTCGACGTTGTCCGGGATTAGCATCCTGACGTTCGCCCTATCTCCGCCTATCTCCGAGGCGAAGAACCATATCGGGTAGAAGCTCGCGACAACCTTGAGCCTTTGATCGTTTGAACCCGACGTGATGGCCAAGGTCGATAGGGCAGCGATGACAAGCACGATGCAAACGACCGTCACGACAAGATATATTCCGGACTCCTGTCTGATAAAGAACCGCCTCATCCGGATGCGCGTATGTTATTAATGAATAAATCAATTCCTATTAATTTTTCAGCAATCATTTATAAGCCTCTTAATAATATGGCGATGCGGAGAGAGCCATGGCCGTCATAAGCGTGTCGCTTACAGACAAGAACATCGAGGTGCTCAACAGGATTCAGAAGGAGCTCGGCCTTGCGGGCAGGAGCGAGGCGATCCGCGTGTGTCTCAGATCTGCGGAGACGGAGGCGAAGGAGCGCGATTCGTTGCGGGGCGAGGTCGAAGGGATATTGATAATCGTGCATCGCCAGAGCGACGAGAACGAGCTCGACGAATCGAAGCACGACTATCAGGAGATCATAACGACCCAGATGCACTCGCACCTGAGGAACGGCAAGTGCCTCGATATTTTTCTCGTGCGCGGCATGGCAGATAGAGTCAGGAGGATGCTCTCCGCTTTCCAGAAGGACGAAGGTCTTGAGTACGTGAAGTTCATTCAATCGTAGATGTTCGCATGACCGATTGGATATCGCTGGCGGGCTTTCTTGTCATATCCTTCGTCGCCGCGGGGCTCGGCGGAATCGCGACAGGAAGATCGGTCGAGGACTGGTACGAGAAGCTGCGGAAACCCTCCTGGACTCCATCGGGAGGATTCATAGGGACGGTCTGGTTCATCCTTTACACGCTGATGGCGATAGCCGCCTGGCTGGTTTGGATCTCGGGGCCTTTCGAGCAGATAATCGTCCAGATGCTCCTCTTCTTCTTCCAGCTGGGGCTCAACGTGACATGGTCGTTCCTGTTCTTCGGGCTCAGGAGACTGAAAGCGGCTTTCGCCGAGGTATTGATCTTTTGGGCGTCGATTTTGCTCACACTTGTTTCCTTCCTGTTCGCGGACGTTCTTGCAGGGTTGCTTTTCATCCCATACCTTGCTTGGGTGTCGGTCGCATCTCTTCTGAGCTACGAGATACTGAGACTCAACCCTGCATGAAAATTCAAATAACACGCATTGTTATTACAATGCACTGGTAGAATGGTAATCCGATGCTCGAAGTGCGGTACCGAGAACCCGGACACCGCAACGTCATGCAGCGCCTGCGGCATGATGTTCAATTTTCCCGTTCCGGGATACGGTGTCGCTCCGAAGAAAGGCCGACGGCCGATGTGCCCCAGATGCGGGTACTTCCGAGTTCCCGGGGACACCGTCTGTCCTATCTGCGGTCACGAGTATCCGAAATGATTTTTCGAAATCAGCCGGGAGAGCGAGCAATCGGAATGAAAGAACGGGAAGGGTTTTTGCGCTCGGCCGCGCGTCTATTTCCGAACGGCCTACTTGTGACCCCAGCGGCTTACCAAGATGATGAACAGCACCATTACTACCGTGAGTATTACCGCTGTAATGAGGAATATTATCCAGGATTCCAGCGTCGGGTTCGCCAAAGTCGGGCTGACGCCGGCAACGTTCAGTCCTCCCACTACAACGTTGTTCCATAGCAGACCGATGACGAAGCCGAATGCGGTCGCCAAGGACGTCGCGATCGTCGTTCTCACTTCCGCTGCTGTCAATTTTTTCTCTTCAGCCATTGTGACTCCCCTTGCCCGAAATACTGTTTGAAAATAGATAGAGCTTTCGGGCGAACTTCGGACCCCTTGGTTTCTGATGGCCAGATAACTCAGGAACAATGCTTTTGATATCATGCTGACTGAGATGGCGATGTTGATTCCGACTCGGCGAATTAATAAATATCCAAGTCCTTCTCCAGTCAAGCAACTGGATATAACGAACAGAGGTCTGGTCTAATGAGTTGGGGATTGGAGAACCGCCTTGCAAGATTCGTAAAGCCGAAGACGGGCCACACGGTCATGCTGGCCGTCGATCACGGATACTTCCTCGGGCCCACGAGCAGGCTCGAGCGTCCGAGGGAGACGATAATGCCGCTCGTGCCGTACGCGGACACGATAATGCTCACGAGAGGGGTGCTCAGGAAGTGCATACCCCCGAAGACCGATATTCCAGTCGTCCTGAGGGTGTCGGGGGGAACGAGCATCGTCGGCCCGGATCTTTCCGACGAGGGCATCATCAACTGCATGGAGGACGCTCTCAGGCTGAACGCGTGCGGTGTCGCCCTATCCATATTCGTCGGGACATCTCACGAGCATCAGACCCTGCTCAACCTCGCGAAGCTGGTCGACGAGGGCGAGGCGTGCGGTATGCCCGTTGTCGCGGTCACCGCGGTCGGCAAGGAGCTGGGGAAGCGCGACGCGCGTTACCTCGGCCTTTGCTGCAGGATAGCTTCCGAGATAGGAGCGCACCTTGTCAAGACCTATTACTGCGACGGCTTCGATAAGGTAGTCGACGGCTGCCCTTCGCCGATAGTCGTCGCGGGCGGGCCGAAGATACCCGAGAAGGAGGCGCTCGAGCTCACGTTCAACTCCATGCAGGCAGGGGCCATCGGGGTCGACATGGGCAGGAACATTTGGCAGTCGGACTACCCCGTGCCGATGATAAAGGCCGTCAGGGCAATCGTGCACGACAAGGCGACCGTCAAGGAAGCGATGCAGATATACGTGCAAGGCTCGAAGAAAAAGAAGTAGCGCGAAGATGGGCAGTGGTCGAGTTGCGAGTCGCGATGTACTATCGGAACAGCGACATCCGTCTGGAGGAGATGCCGAGGCCGGAGATCGGGTCGAAGGAGATACTCGTCAAGGTCCAGGCATCGGGCATATGCGGCAGCGACGTTATGGAATGGTACCGGATCAAGAAGGCTCCCCTGGTGTTAGGGCACGAGATCGCGGGGGACATTGAAGAAGTTGGAAAGAAAGTGGTTGGCTGGAAGGTGGGCGACAGGGTTGTCGTGACGCATCACGTGCCGTGCGATGCCTGCAAGTACTGCCTGTCCGGGCATCACGTCGTCTGCGAGACCCTTCGTACCACTAATTTCTATCCCGGCGGGTTCGCGGAGTACGTTCGGGTCCCGGAAATCAACGTCGAGAAGGGCACGCTCAGATTGCCGGACAATGTCACATACGAGCAGGGGTCCTTCACGGAGCCGCTCGCTTGCGTCGTCAGGAGCATGCGCAACTCCGGGATGAAGGAAGGGCAGACGGTCCTGATACTGGGCGCGGGGATTGCGGGAGTGCTCAACCTGAAGATGGCGAAACACCTCGGCGCGAAACAGATAATCGTCACCGACGTTTCGAAGGAACGTCTCGAGATGGCGAAGCGGTTCGGGGCGGATTATGTCATTCACGCGGGCGACGACGTGCCAGGCCTTGTAAAGGAGATGCTCGGTTGCGAGGGGGCCGACCAGGTGATAGTCTGCTCCGGAGCCGTTCCCGCCTTCCTGCAGGGCATAGAATCCGTAGACCGTGGGGGGACCATCATGTTCTTCGCGTGTCCCAGGCCCGACGAGCCGATACCGATAAACGTCAACGAGCTTTGGCGCAAGGAAGTCCGGATGATGACCTCCTATGCCGGTTCGCCTCGCGATCTGAGAGAGGCACTCGAGCTCATCTCCTCAAAGAAAATCATAGTTGACGACATGATAACTCATCGCTTCCCGTTGGCCGAAACGCAGAAGGGGTTCGAGCTGATGTCCAAGGGCGGGGCATCGTTGAAAATCATCATAGAACCGCAGAAATAGTCGATTTTTTCGCGTATCTGTGCGCACCAATATATACAAAGAGCGACGTAGTCTATTTCCGTCAAGCATCCTGAGGGATGCTTGCGGATATAAGAAATAGGAGATAGAATAGATGGATGACCAGCCGAGGGGCGGTCGCAGGTTCGATCAGCCGCGCGAGATGCACAAGATAACGTGCTCCGACTGCGGCGCAGAGGCCGAGGTGCCGTTCAAGCCGGCCGAGGGGAGACCTGTATACTGCCGAGCATGCTACGAGAAGCACAGGCCTCCGCGAAGGAACAGATTCTGAGTTGTTTGGTATCTTTTCTGAATAGCTCGAGATTTGTAGAAACCCTTGAACGATATTTAGTATCGATTTTTTATTTCTCATCGAACCAGCGGAGCGATTACTTCACGATGATAGTCGGCGGCTCTGCAATGGCCGTTTCTGCATCTTCCAACCTCAGCGTCCCCAGGTCGACCTCCTTCGATATCAGCCTCCGGAGCGCCAAGTATCCTATCATCGACGCGGTTCCTATCCCCGCCATTATCAGCCATAGGAGCGCGGGCGCGAGCAGCGCTCCCAGGAGCGTCATGCCCATGAACATGCCGGCGGAATCGCCGATTCCTATTGCCACCCCAGAGACACCCATGTACGTCCCCCTCAGCTTCCTCGGCGCGAGGTCTGCGACGACGGTCGAGTACACGGCGGAATGATACAGCTCCCCGAGGGTGAACACGACCATCGCGAATATCAGCCCGAGGAAGTCCCCGACGAAGAACACGATGATCATCCCGAGCGCCATCAGCCCCTGGCCGAAGGACAGCGCGGTCGTCCTCCTGAACCTGATCGCGTGCGCGGTCACCGGTATCTGGAGCAGCACGACCATGCCGGCGTTCGTCGCGAACACGAGCCCGTACAGGCTCATCTGTATGCCGAGCTCCTGGTTGGAATAGACCGGCAGGGCGCTCAGGGTCTGCGCGTACAACAGGAATGTCATCGCGATGAGGAGGCAGAAGAACATGAACGCACGATCACTTGCGGCGAGCCGCATGTCCCTGTACTGGAACTCCTCCCCCTTCTTCACTGACAGGGTCTCGCGCGTCTTGAGCGCGATCAAGATCGCCATCGTGCCTACCGCGACTCCAGCAATCAGGAACATGTGCTGAAGGCTCATGCTGAGCAGCAGGAAACTGCCAATCATCGGTCCTATGGCCGAGCCCAGGTTGTAGGCGATCCTTATCAGGCTATAGCACTCGGGGCGCTTGTCCGGAGGGACGAGGTCCGCGACCATCGCGTTCGCCGCGGGAGGATATAGGGATCCGACAGCTCCTTCCGCCAGGGCTATCGCCAGAAAACCCCAGAACTCGGACGCGAACGTGTACATGCATAATAGGGCACCCTCTCCCACCAGGCTGACGACCATTATCCTCTTCCGCCCGAACTTGTCGGCCCATGCGCCTCCGAAAATCATGAAGAAGGTCCCGATGGCCATGTACGACATCATCACGATGCCGATGAGCATCTCGCTCAGGCGTATCGTCTGGGAAAGGTATATCGCGAGGAACGGGAAGACGATCCCGAAGCCGAAGGAGCCTATGACCGCGGCTATCCAAATCGCCCAGATCTGGGCGTCGAACCTGTACTTCCCGATCCCGATCTCTCTTGCCATACCCTACCGCCGCAGGACGGGCGGATTGATATTAGTATGCAGCCAACAACCGATGGGACGCTCATCTGCCCACGAACCTCGCGACGAGGTTCCAGAGATTCGTCTCGTTCCTGAAATCCCTGGCGATGACCTCCGCGAGCTGCTCGTCCTTCGGGAGACGCTCTTGGGGCATCTCGAAGCCTTCAACGGGATACGAGCGGGTCTGCTGATATTACTTTCTGATAATGCGCCAATTTGCTCTCTCCCAGCCCCTTGAGAAAAGTCGGCATTGGGTAGTCTCAGAAAACTATATCGAGCGAACGCGTATTCTCGGCTCAATGGCGTTGCTGACGGACGGCGACATTCTCGGCCTCATCGGAGTCTACGGATACGTTGCTGCGATAATACTGCTCGCGCGGCTGCTGAGGTCGAAGACGCGGAACCCCAGGAAGATAGTCCACCTGCTCACGGGCGGCATAGTCTTCTTCTGGTGGCTGTTCGACACGCGCTGGGTCATGTCCCTGCTCGCGGCGTTCCCTTTCGTCCCGTTGTTGATCCTGTTCACGCCGGTCTCTCCCATCAAGAAGCTCAAGAACAGCTCGCTCGGGACGATATCCTCCGAGGGGCATCCCTACGGGCTCGTGCTGTATGCGGTTTCCTGGACCGTGATTGCCTGGTTCCTGTTCGACGACCTGTTCGCTGCTTCGGTTGCAATCGCGAGCATGTCGTTCGGGGACGGCATGGGGGACTTCATCGGGAGAAGGTTCGGGAAGAGGATATATCTCCCGGGCAGAAGCATCGAGGGCAGCCTATCGGTATTCCTTTTCACCGCCTTGTCCGTGATCGTGATCGGGTGGTTCTATTTCGACGTCATAGGATACCCGCAGTTCTTCATGCCGACGATGATGGTGCCTTTCGGGCTCAGCATCGGTCTGCTCGTCGCCTGTCTGGAGGCGGTCACGCCGGGAGCGATAGACAACCTCGTGCTGCCTATATTGGTTGGTCTGTTCCTGCACGTGATCGGCGCATGAATCAGATGACGCCTCTTGACCTCAGGACCTTCTCCAGCTCTTCGAACGGCGCTTCGCCATCGACGCTGTTGTCGATGACGACCCATTCGTCCGCGAGAAGCGATTTCGCCACCTCTCTGACGCTCCTGAGCTTCTCGAGGTCCTCGAACATCTCGCGCGTGTGATCCCTCGCCTGTATGCGTCTCAGAGCGATCTCCGGCTCGATGTCGATGAATATCGCGAGGTCCGGGAACCTCAACAGCTTCCTGAAGAACCCGTACCCTACCGGAGCCAAGGATTTCGGCAGATACGCCGCGCCCATCAGGTATCTGACGAATATCACGGTCCCGGATTTCTGCCTTTTCAGCCATCGGACCGAGACGAGCACGTCCGCTATGTAGAAGAGGGTCGCGCCCAGCCTCGCCATCTTTCCCTTTCCCTGAAGGGACTTCTTCGCGAGCCTCCCGAACCTCCTCGTTGAAGGATGCGATATGATGATCGCGCCATCGCCCCTGTCCTCGAGCAGATGGAGGATGCGCAGCGCGTGCGTGTCCTTGCCGCATCCGTCCAGCCCGTCAACCGCTATGAACCTGGCGACGCCCGAACCGCTCTTCAAATCGTTCGATCCTCCGAGCTCACGCATCCTTTCTGAGGCGCTTGGTGAAATATTCTATCTCCGATTCTCTCACGTACCCGAGCTTCTCGAACAGTCTCTTGCTCTCGGCTCTGTCGCTCTCTATGAGCACGCCGAACACCTCGAACCCCAATTTCTTGAAGAATCTCTCGGATTCATCGACCAGCCTCGTCGCTATGCCTCTGTTCCTCATCTCGGGCAGAACTGCGAGCCTGTTTATCCAGCCCTTCCTGCCGTCGTGCGTCAGCATTACTACACCGGATAGCTTCTCGCCTTCGTACGCGCCCAGGATGGTAACATGTCCGGATTTCAGCTGCTTTCGGATGTTCTCCTCGCTGTCCCTTCCGCGCGGCCTGAAGGGCAGGCCTGCTTTTTCCCAGAGATCCACGAGAGCGCGATAATCCCCTGCATCGAGCTTCCTGATGGATATCATGCCGTCACCGCTTATCCCTCGGAGCGTTGCTCTTTCCAGTAAATCTCGACGCTCTTATCTTGATTATCATGGTGTTCAGGAACTTCGTCTTGGTGATGAACTCCCTCTTCCCCTTCTCCGGGTCGTCCTCCAGGAAGTCTATCATGAGCTCGAGCGCCTTCCGCTTTTGTTCGAGATCGGTGACCAGCTCCGCCTTCCCCTCGAAATGCACACTCCTGTAATGATGCTCGCATTCTCCCTGGACATATCCGAGGTCCTCGACTATCGTGCCCCAGACCCTCGGGTTGGCTCTCAGGAAGTCTATCTTCTTGCCGCGTTTCGCGCAGTGGATGTAGAAGCAGTTGTCCTTATCGTCGAACCCGTAATCCGCCGTTATCAGATAGGGCTCGCCGTCCCTGCACATTGCAATTGTCAGGAGCTTCTGTCGCTTGACGATGTCGATGATCTCCGCCTTCGATTTGATTTCTCTATCCTTCCTCCTAATATGGTACGCATTGCCCTTGATGGTCCAACCTCCGCCACTATGATGAAACCCTGACGCATATTTTCAACTATCGGATCGCCCGGTTGCGCGAAGGCAATCAGCCAACCCTTGCCTCTGCAATTGACCTTTCATCGGCCGGACGGACTTCGAGTTCTACTTTGCTCTCCTTTTCGCACCTTATTCTTGTTTCTCCTCCTTTCGAATCAGAGTATCTCGCGACGAAGGATGCCGCAATCTTAAGCGATGCCCCATCTTGAGATTCAAACAGGGCGGTTGGTCCAGGTACTCCCAATGGCTCAATAATCCAGTCCCGGGGTGTCTTGAGGGTTCGCAGCCTCAAGTTCTCCTCCTTGAACCGTCCGATGATTAGCTTATCTCCTCGAATCCTGAAATGCCTTCCGATGCTCAGCAATATGGCATCCCGAGTGGTGAATTTCTCAGGGGCGTTCCGCAGGAACTCGCTGAGCCTCAACGAATATTCTTTCGAAGTCAGCAAACAGCCGCCGGCCGGACACGGATAGTCGTTCAATCCAATCGATTTGGCGAGCGATATCTGCTGCCGTCTGCCTCTTCCAGATATCGCAAGGAACTTTTCTCTATCCACCCATCCCATGCTTTCGGCTTCGGTTGGTGGCAGTAGCTTGGCAGAGAGCGGTCTCAGAATCTTGCCTTCTAGCCTGGCTTCTCTTTCGATAAGTCTCAGAGTCTCCCTTCTCTGACTCATGGGTCTTTGACCGACTACCTCCCCCGTGAAGATGATCTTCGCATCGATCCTGTCGGCGATTTCCTTTGCCTTCTTAAGCATGAATATCCTGCAGTCGATGCACGGATTCATCCCAGAGCCCCGACCGAAACGGGGGTTGCGGACAATTTCGAGATATTCTTCCCCTTTCGGGACGACCAAGATTTCAATGCCGAGTTTCTTGGCAAGATCTGCCGCATGGCATTTCCCTCCGGAATCGCACCTGCAGAAGGGTGAAGTGAACTTCAATGCGATTACCTCTATCCCCTGATCCATGATTAGCCTCACTGCGAGCGAGCTGTCTAATCCGCCTGAGAGGAGCGCAAGAGCGCGCATGAATCGAACATTTATGACAATGTTATATAAGGATTGATTTCCGAATCTTGGTTCGGCGGGCATGGTTTTCTATAAATATCCGGTCATTATGATTCCCTCGTCGGGAGATAGATGTCAACTCAGAGGAAGAATAAGCGGGAGAAGCAAGCGGACAGATACGCGCGCCAGTACGTATTGAAGGAGATCGGAAAGGAAGGCCAGAAGAAGTTGCTTGAATCCTGCGTCCTCGTGGTCGGCGTGGGAGCCTTGGGGACATATCACGCCTCCTATCTCGCGCGAGCGGGGGTCGGAAAAATCATCCTTCTCGATAGAGACATCGTCGAATTGAATAACCTTCAGCGGCAGGCGCTGTTCGACGAGGAAGACGTCGGAACGCCAAAAGCCGTTGCTGCAAAGGAGTATATCGAGGATGTGAATAGCTCGATAACCGTTAATGCAATCGTTAAGGACTTCAACCCGATGAACGCGAAGGAATTGGTCAGCGGGGATATTGATGTCTTGCTGGATGGGACGGACAATATGGATGTCAGATATTTGATCAATGACGTCTGCATACAGAAGAAGATCCCCTGGATATACGGTGGCGCCGTAGGGACATCTGGCATGGTCTATTCAGTCAGACCGGAAGGGCCATGCCTGCGCTGCATCTTCCCTCAGCCGCCGAATGCCGGGGATCTGCAAACCTGCGACACCGCAGGCGTGCTCAATACGCTTCCGGGCGTTGTATCAGGGCTGCAGGTCACGGAATGTTTCAAGATTCTCCTCGGGCAAGAGCCGTCCGCCAAGATGCATATCGTCGATCTTTGGACAAATGAATTCCGATCTGTCAATGTGACAAAGGACGAGAACTGTCCCGCGTGTTCCTTGGGTAAATTCGAATTCCTATTTCCAGAGAAGCGCAGACTGTACACCTCCCTATGTGGAAGGAACGCAGTCCAGATAGTCCCTGAGAGGAAGCAGAAGATCAATCTCACACAGCTTGCGGCGAAGCTAAGTGCGGTCGGTTCCGTGGAAGAAAAGGCCAACGTGCTCTTTTTCAAGTCCGAGGATGCCGATATCATCGTGTTCCAGGATGGCCGCACCATCGTCAAAGGCACGAATGACATCACAGAAGCTCGAATACTGTTTTCTAGGTATATAGGAGATTAGCCCTCCTTAGCACAGAAATCAATATATATGTCGTCGTTACTTAACGCCGTTAATAACATGGATAGGGGTGTTCAAGCTATACGACATCGCGAAAAAGCTCGTTTGCAAAATCTGCGGGAAGGAATTTCCCGCGGAAATAAGGACGGCATGTGACGACTGCTTCGGGCCAGTTGAAGTAGTCTATGATCTCAATGCTGTCAGGAAAACTCTGAGCAAGGAATCGATAAATAACCGAAATGAGAATTTTTGGAGATATTCCGAATTATTGCCGATCAAGAGAGAGGATTCGAGCTTGGACCTAGAGCCGGGCTTTACCCCGCTCAGGAAGGCCAAGAATTTGGGGGAGCAGCTCGGGTTGAAGAATCTGTATCTCAAGGACGAGACGGTCGGTCCGACCTATTCATTCAAGGATCGATCGGCTACCATTGGTGTCCTCAAGAGCGTGGAATGGAACCTGAAGGCCGTCGGATGTGCATCGACGGGAAACCTCGCGAACGCAGCCGCCGCGGCGGCAGCCAAGGCGTCATTGCCATGCTATATCTTCGTACCGACCAATCTGAACGGCCCGAAGATCCAGCTCGCGCTCGCGTATGGTGCGAAGATCATCGGCATAGAGAACTCTTATGATGATGCGAACCGGGTGGCAAATAGGGTCGCGGACAAGCATCGTTGGGGCTTATTGAACATCAATGTCAGGCCATATTATGTGGAGGGCTCCAAGACGATCGGGCTCGAGATAGTCGAGCAACTCGGTTGGCAAACCCCAGACTTACTGATATCCCCTCTCGGATCAGGAGCGTTACTATCTGCAGTGGCTAAAGGGCTCAGGGAATTCGAATCGCTTGGCTT
>JAWCKK010000022.1:0-13671 GCA_038852105.1 Thermoplasmata archaeon | reverse complement strand
GAAGGATCACTCGGAGCTCAGGATGGCATTGGAGAAATGGGGTGAGTGAGTTGTTCAAGGCGAAACCCATCGACATAGAGGCTGGGGAACCCATAGTCATCATGAACCCGCAGGACACCGCGGAGCTCGGGCTGCGCGAGATGGACAGGGTGCACGTGGAGAGCATGGGAAAGAACGTCGTCGCCATCGTTCAGGAATCGAAGACCATGGTCTCTCCCGGCGAGGTCGGCGTGATCCTGCAGCTCCAGACGGATCTGAACCTGACGGACGAGACGGAGGTCAACATCAAGCCCGCCGCGAGGCCGCAGTCGATAGAGCTGATAAGGAAGAAGATGGACGGCCTGGAGCTGTCGACCGAGGAGATATACTCCTTGGTGCACGACATGGCGAACCGGATGCTTTCCAGGGTCGAGATAGCGTCGTACATCACGGCGGTCTACGTGAACGGGATGAACATGCGAGAGACGAAGGACCTCACGCTGGCAATGGTAGAATCAGGAGACACCATAAATTTCGGCGAGAGGGACGTGTTCGATTTCCACTCGGTAGGCGGCTGTCCGGGGAACAAGATAACCCCGATCATCGTCCCCATAGTCGCGGCCGCGGGGCTGCTCATTCCGAAGACGTTCTCCAGGGCGATAAGCAGCGCCGCGGGCACCGCGGACATCATGGAATCCATCTGCAACGTCACTCTGACCGCCGAGAGGATAAAGCAGATAACGCTCGAGATAGGAGGTGTGCTCGCGTGGGGAGGCGCGGTCAGGCTCGCGCCTGTCGACGACATGCTGATAAACGTCGAGTACGGCCTCGCGATTGACCCGCACAGCCAAGTGCTTGCATCGATAATGTCGAAGAAGAAGGCCGTCGGCGCGAAACATCTGCTGCTCGACATACCGACGGGCACGGGCACGAAGGCGCCGACCGAGGAGATAGCGAGGAAGACCGCGAGGGACTTCATCGAGCTCGGGGAGCAGATAGGGATCAACGTCGAGTGCGCAATCACGTACGGCGGTCAACCGATAGGCAGAGCAATCGGCCCGGCGTTGGAAGCGGCCGAAGCCATCGCGATTCTCGAAGGCGCGCCTGGCCCGAGGAGCGTGGCAGAGAAGGCGCTCAGCCTCGCGGGGATAATACTCGAGATGGGCGGGATAACGAGGAACGGATACGAGGACGCGCAGGCGATATTGAAATCAGGCAGGGCGCTCGAGAAGTTCAGGCAGATAGTCGAGGCGCAGGGCGGGAAGGAGAACATAAGCGCCGCAGATGTGCCCATAGGGAAGTTCAAGAAGGAGATAACGGCGGACAAGTCCGGCTACGTGAACCAGATAGACAACAGGTCGGTCGTGAGAATCGCGAGAGAGGCCGGTGCGCCTTATGACAAGGGTGCAGGGCTCGTGATCGCGAAGAAGGCCGGCCAGCCGGTCGAGAAAGGAGAACTTATCTATACCATCTACGCCGAGCACGAGCGCAAGCTGAAAGCGGCCGAGAGCATCGCAAGAAGGCTGAGACCTGTGCGCGTCGAGAGCATGGTATTGGACAGAGTGCCGACGATCAAGAAATTATGATACGGAGCCCGACCGATAGAGAAAGGATTTTCAAGTCCATGGGATTTACTCGGGACGATCTGAATGTCTTCAGACGCTGTGAAGAGTAAGAAGTCGGAAAAGCTCGGCAGGAGATGCTATGTCGGAGAGCACGTCGTGCCGAGCGTCAGATGGCTCGAGGGAGTAGCGTGCCCGATATGCGGCTGCTCGGACCTCATGGACGCCGAGGGACTGGCTCTGTGCGTCAAATGCAACAAGTTCGTCAGGCCGAAGAAGGCGTAAGGTATGGACAAGATCGATTCGGAAGTAATTGGCCTGCTTCAATCGCTCCAGGGCGTCGTCCACGCAGGGATCGTCACGCCCGAGCTGCGCAAGAAGCTCCAGCTCGAGGAGGAGAGATACTATTCGCTCGGACCGATTTCGGTCGAGAACGTGGGCGTCAAGCTCGCATTGGGCAGGCAGAAGCTGTACTACATCATCAAGGACAAGAGGTTCCGGCCGCCTCCGATATCGACTGTCCAACTAGTATCCGAGGGCGGAGACATCCTCGGAGAGGAGATAATTGCTGGCAAGATGCCGAGCCATAAGAAGGGCGAGAGAGTCTTCCAGCTTGGGAGGGGGTTCGTCATATACGTTTCGAGGGCCCGGGAGAAGGGCAAGACGGCGAAGTTCGTGCTCCCGCCTGTACCGTTCCCCGAAATCGAAGCATTGGAATTTGCCAAGAATGTGGTCAGCGCAAGTCCAACGGCTCTAGGAGACATAGAGATTAGAAAAGCGAACAACATAAAGGAGGATCCGAAGCTCGCTTCGATTTTAATTGGATTCGACATCTCCTGAGATCCGATGAGAGCAACCTTCTAACTGATTTTCCGAATCATATCACAAGGCCGATTACCATGGCGCTTTTCGAAATTATTTTTCTGATATATTTTTGGAATTAGTCGGATTTTCAACGAATAGGATAGATACGCTTAAGTAGAATCTTAGCAGTGGCGGTTTTAGACGGGAAGGATAGCGACTGGCTACAGTCCAAGTTGCCATCCGATTCGATTCAATTGCGAGATACACCGGAAGAGGGGTATGAATGAGTCTTGCGAGCAAGATGAAGTGGCTGTTCGGCAAGAACAGCGACCTGTACCCCGCGAACATGCCTCTCGGAATGTGGTTCTGGGCCGCGCGGAGGATAACGGGCGTCATCGTGGCGCTCTATCTCTTCGCGCACCTGTATGTTCTTTCCACGTTCTGGAGCGGCCAAAGCGCCTGGTCGGGAATGATGGATATCATGACAAGCGACCTGTTCGTCTTCCTCGACTTCCTGCTCTTGGGCGCGGTCATAGCGCACGCGGTGACAGGTGTTGCAGTGATATTCTTCGACTTCGGCATTGGAATTCGAAAGCACAAGCTGGTCTACTGGGTACTGGTAGCCATCGGAATCGTGCTGCTCATCGGAGCGGCCTATGGCGCGTGGTACCTGATAACTCATTAGCGAGGTGAACAAGAATGATGAACAATCCTGGTAAGACGAAGGGCACATGGGCATGGCTGTTGCAAAGGGTCACGGCCATCCTGATAATCGTGTTCCTCGGAATACACATCTATCTGACTCACTTCGCCAACCTCGACATCGAGCTCCTCGACTGGGACAAGGTCGAGGAGAGGGTCCAAGCGCTGCCGATTCTGCTGATCGATTACGCGCTTCTCGTGACGGTTATGTACCACGGCCTGAACGGCCTAAGGATGGTAGCCTTCGATTTCGTCATCGCGAAGATGAAGAGGCGTGCGCTGGACGTCGCGTTCTGGTTGATAGGGATATTCGCGACCATCTGGGGACTGGCCATATTCGGGCCGTTCCTGGGGTTCTAGAGGAGGCATGACTCGGATGATATACCACGAAGCGATAGTTGTCGGAGCGGGGCTCGCGGGCCTTAGGGCCGCAGTCGAAACCGCGACAGAACTCGATACGGCGATAATCACGCAGGTCCCTCCGGTGAGGTCTCACTCCGGAGCGGCGCAGGGAGGGGTGAACGCGCCGATGGGGAACAACCCCGCAGGCAAGGACGACAGCGTGGAGAAGCACAGCTACGACACGATCAAGGGTAGCGACTTCCTGGCCGACCAGGACGCGGTCGAGCTCATGATAAGCGAGGCCGCGCCGTGCATCTACGAGCTGGAGCACTGGGGCTGCCCGTTTAGCAGGACACCGGAAGGGAAAATCGCCCAGAGACCCTTCGGAGGCGCCGGGTTCCCGAGGACCTGCTACGCCGCGGACAAGACCGGGCTGTACATGCTGCACACGCTCTGGGAGAGGAGCGTGAAGCTCGGCATCAAGACATACGAGGAGAGGTTCGTCACCGACCTCGTGGTCGAGAACGGGGAGGCCGTCGGCGTCATCGCGCTGAACATCGTGACCGGGGACTTCGAGCCGTACATGGCGGACGTCATAATATTCGGCACAGGAGGCCCTGGCCAGGTCTACGGACGCTCTACGAACGCGCTGATATCGACCGGCAGCGGCGCGTACATCGCCTACAAGCGAGGCGTGCCGCTGAAGGACATGGAGTTCATCCAGTTCCACCCGACATCGCTCTTCGGGACGAACATCCTGATAACCGAGGGCGCGAGAGGGGAAGGCGGATACCTCATCAACAACAAGGGCGAGAGGTTCATGAGCAAGTACGCGCCGACGGCGATGGAACTCGGCCCGAGGGACATCGTCGCCAGAGCGATTCAAACGGAGATAAACGAGGGACGCGGATTCGAGGGCGGGTATGTGCACCTCGATCTCAGACACCTCGGAAAGGAGAAGATACTCGAGCGGCTGCCCGGGATACGGGACATCGCGATTAACTTCGCGGGCGTGGACCCGATCGAGCAGCCGATACCGATACAGCCCGGGCAGCACTACGCCATGGGCGGCATATCGACCGACAAGAACGGCGCCACGAACATCAAGGGCTTCTATGCCGCCGGCGAGTGCGCGTGCGTGAGCGTGCACGGGGCGAACAGGCTCGGCGGGAACTCCTTGCTCGACACAGTCGTGTTCGGGAAGCTCTCAGGGAAGCACGCGAAGGCCTACATGAAGACGAAGACCGACCGTAGGAAGGGAGAAGCGGCGATCATGAAGGCGCTCGAGGAGCAGGAGAAGGTGCGCGAGGAGCTGCTCACTCGGTCCGGGAGCGAGAATCACGCCGCTATAAGGGACGAGATGAAGCAGACGATGATCGAGAAGGTCGGGATATTCAGGAACGGCCCGCAGATGAAGGAGGCGCTGGACAAGATACTCGAGCTCAAGGAGAGATATCAGAACATCAGGGTGATGAACAAGGGCAGGAAGTACAACCTTGACTACCTCAGGGCGTACGAGCTCTGGGGGATGCTCGAGCTGGCACACGTCATCACGCTCGGGGCCATAAAGAGAGAGGAGAGCAGGGGGTCGCACTACAGGACAGACTTCCCGAAGAGGGACGACGCGAGATTCCTTAAGCACACGATGGCTGCCTGGACTCCCGACGGCCCGAAGATATCGTACAGCGATGTGAACGTATACAAGTACCAGCCCGTGGAGAGGAAGTATTAGGAGGTGCGAAAGATGGCGATATCCACAACCCCGGTGAAGTTGCAGATACAGAGGTTCAACCCCGACACGGACAGCGATCCCTACTGGCGCGAGTACGAGATCCAGGCGAAGCCGGGCATGACCGTGCTCGAGGCGCTGTTCGAGGTCCTGAACAAGCTGGACGGGACGCTCTCATTCAGGTTCTGCTGCCGAGGCGCTATCTGCGGCGCGTGCGCGATGATGATAAACGGCAAGATACGGCTCGCGTGCGAGACCCAGGTCTCCGTGATGGCGAAGAAGAGGCACCCGATAATGATAAGCCCGCTGCCGCACAAGAAGGTCATCAAGGACCTCGTGGTGGACATGGACCCGTTCTTCGAGCAGATGAAGTCCGTGAAGCCGTATCTCGTGGCGAAGGAGCCGTTCCCCGAGAAGGAGATCTACCAGTCCGAGAAGGACCGGGCGAAGCTCACGGAGCCGATAGACTGCATCCTCTGCGGCTCGTGCTCGAGCGCGTGCACGATCGCGTGGTGGGACCCGAACTACCTCGGCCCCGCGAGCCTGACGAAGGTCTACAGGTTCGTCGTCGACTCGAGAGACACGATCAAGGGAGAGAGGCTCGACATGGTCGACAACGAGGACGGCGTCTGGCGCTGCCACACGATATTCAACTGCGTCGACGTCTGCCCGAAGAAGATAAACCAGACCGACGCCATCCAGTACCTGAAGCGGCAGATCGTCAAGCGGAAGCTCGGCTTTGAGTGAGCAAATCGATACAATCGGAGCTTCGGCTCCGGTTTTCATTTTTCTTAGGGCGTCTATCGAAAACCAAGGAAAACTAATTTGCCATCAATCTGTATAGCCTACAGGGTGACATGCATGCCCGAGACGCACATCACCAAGACCGATAACGAATCGCACTTGAAGACTATTGGCAATCTCAAAGTACAGGACGTAATGACGAAAAAAGTGGTCACTGTTGGCAGGAAGACCACGGTTGGAGAACTGAAGAGACTGTTCGACAAGCACGATTACAATGCCTTCCCCGTTGTCGAAGGAGGGAATCTTGTCGGAATCGTCACGAAGCTCGATTTCATGAAGATATTCAGCATGGGGATGGAGTTCAGATTCAGCAACTATCTGGAGCTTTTCTCGGATGATGTCGAGGACATCATGAGAGGGGCGATCGTGACCATAAGCCCTGAGGCGACGATATCGAAAGCATTGGATTATATGGTCGAATTCAAGCTCAGGAGCCTGCCGGTAACGAAAGGAAGGGAGCTCGTCGGGATAATCACCGTATCGGACATAATGAAGCACATTCAGATCGAATAGACCGCTGCGAGGAGATAGAGCGTTACCGTTTTGCCGATCATCTCAAGTCCCAATGCGACTGGGCGGTCAGGCCTCCCTCGGTCCCGCTCGACATCTTGCGACGCGCGATTGGATTGTCTTTCTGACCTCATCAACCACAAGAATCGTGCTCGCCACAAGAATCACGGATATCCACTCCTCGAGCGACAATGGGACGGTGCCCATGGCCATGTTCAATGCGGGAACGGAGGTCACGAGCACGTTCAGCGAGAACGATGCGAGGCAAGCGATGAGTAGATACTTGTTGGCGAAGAATCCTATCTTGAAGATGGACCTTGTGCGGGACCGGCAGTTGAGCGCGTTGAACACCTGAAACATCGCCATTGTGACGAAGGCAATCGTCCTCGCGGATTCAATCCCCTCGGTGACGAGCTTGTCGGTGAAAAGCCAGAGCGTGCCGATTGCCATGAATATCCCGAGGATGATGACGTTCTGGACCATCGTCCGGTCGATTATCTTCGTTCCTGGCTTGCGCGGCGGGGCTTGCATGACGCCATGCTCCTTCGGCTCGAGCGCCAATGTCTTGTCCAGAAGCCCGTCCGTCACAAGGTTGATCCACAATATCATGATCGGCGTTAATAGCAATGGAGCTCCGGAAAGCAGGATGAGCGCGGACTGAATGGTGATTATCTCGGCCGTGTTGGTGCTGATGAGGTACTTCACCACCTTTCGGATATTCTCGAACACCACCCGTCCTTCTTCCACGGCGTTGACTATGCTCGCAAAGTTGTCATCCATTAGAACCATGTCCGCAGTTTCCTTCGTCACATCTGAGCCAGAGATGCCCATTGAGATGCCGACTTCCGCGACCTTCAGGGCCGGCGCGTCGTTCACCCCGTCGCCGGTCATCGCGACCACCTCTCCCTTCCGGCGAAGCGAGTCGACAACTCTGAACTTATGAGTCGGCGAAACTCGTGAGAACACTCGGACGCGCTCGATGATGTCGTCGAGCTTCTCATCGCTAAGTGCATCGAGCTCTTCTCCGGTCAAAACGAGCTGCCCTTCGCCGAGTATTCCGAGCTCTCTTGCAATCGCCTCCGCCGTCAGCCTGTGGTCGCCAGTGGCCATAATGACCTTAATCCCTGCCGCCTTGCAGAGGTCGACGGCGGGCTTCGCCTCAGGCCTTGGGGGGTCTATCATACCCGCCAATCCGATGAACACCAGACATGGCTTCTGATTCTCAAGTGCAATCTTCAGCTCCTCAAGATCTTTCTCTTCTGCGGACAGATGGGCGACGGCGAGAACCCTCATCGCCCTGCTGGCCATTGCCCCCGCCGATTGCATAATGGCGCTCTTCGAGTCCGCGATCAAAGGAGATTCCCCGCCGGAGGTCAAGATGGATTTGGACATCGCCAGGACTATCTCAGGAGCCCCCTTGACGAATACCCTGAGCTTCCCCGCTGTGTCCCGATGAAAGGTCGCCATGAATTTGGTCTTCGAATCGAAGGGGATTTCATCGATGCGCGGGAGATCGCGAGCTATTTTTTCCGAATCGATCCCCGCCTTTGCAGCAGCCACAATGAGCGCTCCCTCGGTAGGGTCGCCGTACACATCCCATTTCTGCTTCCCCTCCGATTCGCTCATCCTCAATTTCGAGTCGTTGCAGGCCGCACCGGCAAGAAGCATCAGCCGTAGCATCGAATCCGATTTCGCTCTGTCCTTTGCTATTTCAAACTCGAATTCGCCCTTTGGAGAGTATCCGGAACCCGTGACCTTGATGGTCTCGCCATCGACGAATAACTCCCTGACCGTCATCTGGTTGGCGGTGAGCGTGCCCGTCTTATCCGTGCAAATGACGGTTACCGACCCAAGCGTATCGACCGCCTGCAGTTTCCGTATAAGGGCGTTCCGCTTGACCATCCTGTGGCCACCGATCGCGAAGACTATCGTCATGACGACGAGCAGCCCTTCCGGTATTGCCGACACCGCCGAAGCCAGAGAAAACAGGAGCATATCGTAGAACTCGAAACCGCGCACGAGGCCGATCGTGAGCGTCAGCGAGCTTATCAGGAGCGCGAATATTCCCAGCTTCTTGCTGAGGTCTCGTATTCTTCTCTGAGTTTGAGTCACCGTCTCTTCTGTCTCGCTTATCAGCGAAGCGATCTTGCCTATCTCGGTCTTCATTCCTGTCGAAAACGCCACGGCCAAGCATCTGCCGCGGGTGACGATTGTTCCCGCGTATGCGATGTTCCGTCTATCCGCTATCGGAAGATCGGCCTCCAACTTCGCGGAGTCTTTCTTCACCGGTACCGATTCGCCCGTGAGCATCGACTCGTCTATCTCGAGGTTTGCCGATTCGATTATTCTGGCATCGGCAGGGACTTTATCACCGGCGTCGAGAAGGATTATGTCGCCCGGGACGATATCGCGCGCCTTGATCCGAATCTCATGCTTCGAACCGGACGCATCATCTCTTCTGACGACCTCGGCTTCGGGCGATGAGATCGATTTCAATGCCTGGAGCGCCCTTTCAGCCCTGTATTCCTGTATGAACCCCATCAGAGTGTTGAAAATGATGATGATCGAAATGACCAGCATGTCGATGCTCTTGCCGGCAAAGAAGGAGATGAGCGCGGCGGCGACCAGCACGGCGTTGAGCGGGTTCTTCAGCTGATTCAGTATCAGCTGCGTCTTACTGGGCCCGCCTTTTTCTATGATCTCGTTAGGACCGTATTTCCGAAGCCGGCTTCTCGCCTCGCTGTCTGTCAGGCCTCCCCTGTCGCTCTCCAGCTCGCGCAGGACATCCTCGATTTCCATCAGATGCCATCGGTTCTCTTCAATCACATGAGACTCTCCAGGCCCGGATTCGGTAGGTAGCATTCGGTCCGTCATGAATTACATATCGGCATTGTTTCGCAAGAGTTCGACCTATAATAATTATTCGATGAATCGATGGGCGTTCTTCTCTCAGAAAAATAGGTCTGATCGGCATCATCGCGTTCTTGCTAGCTCATCTATGAGGCTATCCGCCGATACCTCTTTCTGCTCCCCTGAGGACATATCTCTGAGCAGGACGATTCCTTTTTCAAACTCGCGCTCCCCGATGATGATGACCTTCTTCGCGCCTATTGCCGATGCGTATTTCAAGTTCTTGCTGAGCGTCCGCCTCATCGGATCGAAATCCGCGGAGATGCCGCTCCTGCGCAGCTCGTCCGTTATCTCCATGGCCTTCTTTCGAACGGCATCGCTGACGGGTATCACGTAGGCGTCGATGGAGCGGTCCTCGATTCTGATGCCCTCCTTGTCGAGAGCAATCAGAACCCTGTCGAAGCCCGTCGCGAACCCCGTTGTGAAGACATCTCGCTCTCCGCCGAACAAAGGCACGAGGTCATAGGACCCGCCGCCGCAGATCTGCTTCTCCGCTCCGAGGTTCGGGGCGTCGATCTCGAACACCATGCCCGTGTAGTAGTCGAGCCCGCGGATTATTCCGAGATCGATTTGCCAGCGGTCCACGCCGAGCGCCGTCAGAGCCTCGATCAGCTCGGTCAGATAGCTCCTAGCAGGTCCCGAGCCGATGGCATCTAACACTTCCATACCGCCCTTGGTGTCGCGCAACGATAACATCTGCTCCACAGAGTCGTCAGGTATCTTGCGTTCCGAGGCGAGCTTCTTGAAGCCCTCGACATCGCCTTTGTCGAGCATATGCAACGCGAGTGCCGCGTCCTGATCCGATAACTTGTGCTTCCTCAGCATCTCGCGGTAGATCCCTATGAAGCCTATCCTTACGTCGAACCTATTGAGCCCGAGGGCCCTTAGCTGATGCACCGCGAGCGCGATCGCCTCCGCGTCCGTCTCCGGGGTTTTCGAACCTATGATTTCCGCACCGAACTGGAAGAACTCCCTGAACCGGCCCGCCTGCGGGTTCTCGTACCTGAAGCACGGGCCGAAGTAGAACAGCTTCAGCGGCTTCGGGCGCTTTGACAGGTCGCTCACGTAGAACCTCATGACCTGCGCGGTCATCTCCGGCCGCAGCGCCAAATCCCGGCCGCCCTTGTCCTTGAACGCGTACAGCTCCTCGACGATGCCCGGCCCGGACTTCTTCGCGAACAGCTCGAGCTCCTCGAAGGTCGGCAGCTGGATCTCCCGGAACCCGTGCCGGAGGGCCACCTCCTGAAGCACCCCGAGGGCCCATCTGCGCCCGGCCATCTCCTCGGGGGTGAAATCGCGAGTACCTCTCGGTCTTTGGAACATACCAGTCGGCACGGTATTGGAAGAGACGGGTATTATTGGTTTCCGATGCTCAAAAGGCGTGCGAATGGTGGCAAAAGATAAATCATAAGCATCGGCTTCAGGAGCAGATACTGTCATGCCTCCCAAGAGCCCGAAGATTGCAGCGCTGGAGAACCGCATCAGAGAGACTTACTCCCTGGATGCCATGGACGACAGGGACAACGCGATAGAGGCGATAAACAATCTCATCGCGTTCTGCATGAACCCGCGGACCAAACTGAACGGCATCCTGTCGGAGATGGCGAAGACCATACACCGGTTCTTCGAGTTCAAGTGCATGGCGATCGCGATGAAGGACCCTGCGGACGGGCTGTACAAGTACGTCTTCACGATGGGCTACGCCCCGTCTGTCTCGGCCGCGTACAAGGAAATCACGTACACTGCGATGGACGTCTTCGATGACAAGTCGTATCCTTCGATAAAGATCAGCAAGTACGCGCGCTTCTACATGGCGGAGGACAAGCCGTACAGGGAGGGGGAGGAGAAGTGCTACAGCAGGCCGTCCCTGCTCGACCAGTGGAAGCGCCAGAACCCGGACGACCTCCTTGAGGCGGACTACATGAACTTCTTCATGTACGGCAGCATGGGCGAGGTCATCGGCTGGCTGGAATGCTCCGATACAAGGACGGGGAAGCTGCCGAAAAGAGAGACAGTGAGATGGATCGAGACGATATCGGCCATCGTATCATCGATAATCGTCGAGAGAGGACTTGATAAAAAATGATGAGGGACCACGTTTCGCTGCTCGAGCGCACGAGGAACATTTTGGAGATGTACTCGACCACCAGGGACGACGATGACGAGGTGGTGATGGGGGAGATAATCCGCCTGCTCGAAAGGACGAAGGCGCCGACAAAGCAGCTCGACATTTTCCTGCACGATCTGGCGAGGACCTTGCACAAGCTGTTCGAGTTCAAGGAGGTCTGCGTCGGCATCCAGGATTCCTCGGACGGGCTGTTCAGATACAAGGTCGTCCTCGGGTTCAGGGGAGGTGCGCAGGAGGTGCGCCGGAAGATCGCGTATCATCCTGATGAGATAACGGACGAGAAACATTACCCGTCGACTCAGGTCGGGAAGCGCACCCGGTTCTATCTGAGCGAAAACCAGCCGTTCAAGGACTCCGAGCGCGAGGCGTTCAACCGGCCGAGCGCGCTGGGCAAGGAAAGAGAGTCGGAAGACTCGATGATCGAAGGGGACTACATCGACGTCTTCATGCTCGATCCTGAGAAGGAGATTATCGGCTGGATAGAGGTGTCGAACCCTCACGAGGGCAAATGGCCCTCGAAGAAGACGATCCGGTGGCTCGAGCTGTTCGCAACCATCGCCGGCGCCGTGGTCTTCGAGAGGGAATGGGGCGGAAAAAGAAGATAACTATCATATCCCCGTCATGAATCAGGTCCGAGAGAGGCGGTTGCACGGTCAAGATAGAATATCACCTGAGGGACAGGCCGGACGACCTGATAATCGCCAACGTCATATCCGCCGCGCTCGTCCTGACGATCTTCATCGCTCCCGAGTTTCAGTTGAGGGCGATCCTCGGCTTGATTTTCCTATTGTTCCTTCCTGGGTATGTGGCTACAGCGGCTCTCTTCCCCGAGAAGGGGCGGATAGACATAATCGAGAGGATAGCCCTGAGCTTCGGGCTGAGCATCGCCATAGTGCCCCTGACAGGCCTCGCGCTGAACTATACCCCGTTCGGGATACGGCTCGATCCGATCCTGACCGTGCTGTTTGCGTTTATCCTGATAGTCTCCCTTGTCGCTTGGCGCAGGAGGATGTACCTCCCAGAAGACGAGAGGTTCAGGATAGACGTCTCGATCGACCTGAGCATGAAGGATATGCCGATGATAGACAAGCTCCTGACGGTCGGGATCGTGATAACGCTCGTCGCGACGGTCACGCTTCTCGCGTACGTCATCGCCGTCCCCAGGAGCGGCGAGTCGTTCACCCAGCTGGCGCTCCTCGGCCCGGACATGAAGGCGAAGGACTACCCGAGGAACCTGACGGTCGGAGAGGTCGCCCTTGTCCATGTCTCCGTCGGCTCGTTCGAGACTTCGAAGAGGAACTACAGCCTGGTGATATGCCTCCAAAGGCAGAACTCGACGACGAACGTCACCCACTGGAGCGCCGCCGATCCCTTCGCCGGCCCTGTGCCGTTCGACGAGGGACTGGCCTATGCGAGCAATTTCTCCCTGAGCCCCGGAGAGTACAACAACAACAGCTTCAGGTTCTCGATATCGGAGACGGGGACGTTCAAGCTGAGGTTCATGCTGTTCCTCGAGGGGCAGAGCGTGTCGGAGCAGCCCTACAGAGAGGTCTACCTGTGGTTGTTCGTTACCTGACGAGAAAACATAGATAAACAGAAGACGCGATATTATCATCAAAAAGAAAAGTGATGGGATGCCTCCGCTGGTCTGGCGCGAGAAGATTTGGATCTGCCCCGCGTGCCTGGGAACCGTGGGACCTGATGACTCGGTATGCCCCTCCTGCGGCGCCGAGTTCGAGTCGCCGCTCGGCAGGAGAATCATGCGCAGCAGAGAGGCGTCGAACAGGGAGGCCCTCTGGCTGGCCACGATGGTTTCCACATCTGTTCTGTCCGTCCTGTTCTTGGCGGTCGCGCTGTTCCTATCCGACCTGCACAGGTTCGTGCCTCCGATACACGAGAACGCGCTTTCGTATTCGGCGGTGTTGGTCGCGCTCATTCTCGCGTCGTTCTATTTCATTTCGAGCAACGCGAGAAAGGAAAGGGCAGGCCGGAAAATATCGCGGCTCGCTCGGGCCGCGCCCTTGGCGGCGATCCTGATTTGCTGCGCCTCGCTGACATTCGTCGCGTTCGCGAAGGAAGTCGACAGGATGCTCGCGACGGGAATGCCGTACATCCTCTTGATTGGAATTGTCTTGCTCGCTGTCCTTTCCATATCATACTCGAGATTTCTCGCCGGTTTCCGTAGCAGGGAAAGCGAAAAT
>JAWCKK010000021.1:0-16465 GCA_038852105.1 Thermoplasmata archaeon | reverse complement strand
GAATTCACTGATCAGATAAGCGCCGGTCACATAGGTATCGGAATCCAGGAAATTCCATCCGTCGTCCCAAAGCGATGCTTCGAAATGGTACGGCCCGTCGGCGCCGTGGTAGAATATCCTCTCCCAGGAAAACGACATTGGAACGATGTTCAGGCCAGAGCTCAGATGGACATGGACCGCGCCCGTGCCATCGATGTAATTGCTGAGACCGTCCATCAGATTGCCGGACACCCAATACCATCCTTCGCTCGACACGTATATCGCGAGGTCGATGACGAGAGCGTTGAACAGGCCGTTCGCGTCCGAATCGTCGCCGTGATCGGAATGCATCGGCGGAAGGACCGCGTACTCGAACTCCTTCACGAGATATGCGCTGGTCACATGAGTGTCCGAGTCCAGCAGGTTGCTGGAATCATCGTACAGGTTCATCTCGGCGACATATGGCCCGTCGACGCCGTGGGAGAATATGCTCTGCCAGGGATGCGGGAGATGAACGGTGTTCGCGCCAGCGACGAGGTATTCGTGACGCAATAGATGGCTGATTACAGCGCTCAGGTTGTCCCGAAGAGTGCAGTCTATCCAATACCAGCCGGCACTGGAAACTTCGATTACGGCATCGATTATCAGCTGGTCGTAATACCCGTTGCCGTCCTTGTCGGCGCCATAATCGGCATGCGGCGGGGATAGAGACGCATATTCGAAGCTCCCCACTGAATAAGAGGCCGTGAGATATGTGTCCGAATCACACCATGCCCAGGTCGAATCGTAAATGTCCATCCCCACATGATAAGGCCCATCGACACCGTTGCGAGAAATCATATAACCCGAAAATGCAAGGGTAATCGTCTGATGGCCCGTCAGAAGGTAATGATCAGACCAATAGTTCTGGATTCCGTGGAAGAACTTGTCGTATAGAATGCTGTAGATATGATACCATCCTTCCGTCACGACATTGACAGACACGGCCACACAGAGCATCTCGTACAGCCCGTTCGAATTGGTGTCGTTGCCGTAGTCCGAATGTGGAGGCAAGAAGACGGCTCCCGGGGGAACGTACTCGAAATCGGTGTAGAGGTACGCCGCGGTCGAATGCGTGTCTGAGTTGAGCAGTGTGGACGAGTCGTCTCGAATTAGCAGGTCAACGTTGTACGGCCCGTCGACGCCATGGGAGCGTATCGCCACGCCGTCGAAGACCAATACGACGACGCTCGAACCGGAAGCCAGATAGACACGCACAGAAGCGGAACCGATCCAAAGGCCCATACCGTCTCTCAGCGTTGCTTCAATGCGGTACCAATTCTCACTTGATACGTCTACTGACGCATTGACAATCAGCTCGTCGTACATCCCGTTGCTGTTGGTGTCGCGACCGGAATCGGAGTGCGGCGGCGAGAACATCGCGTATTCGAATTCGCTCACGAGATACCCGGCGGTCCAATGAACATCTGAATCGAGCGTTACCCAAGAGGCATCCTGCAGTTCGAGAGTGATATAGTAAGGACCGTCGACGCCGTGGGAATATATGCTCTGCCAAGAGAACTCCAGCGTGCATATGTTCGGCCCTACGTACAGGTAGAACGTGTCGAAGCCGACTGAAGATATGTAGTTGCTCGAAGCGTCGAAAAGAATGGCTTGAATCCTGTAGAATCCTTCGATTGTGGCGGTAACTGAAACATCGATAGCTAGCCCGTCATAGCGACCATTGCTATCAGAATCGATGCCATAATCGGAGTGAGGAGAGGAGAAAAGCGCTCCCGGTTGCTCGAATTCTGTGCAAAGATAGGGGGATGTAATATGAGCATCACTTGACAAGAATCTTCCCAAATCGTCGGAGATTTGCAAATTGACAACATAAGGCCCATCCACACCGTTGAGATAGATCGGAAGCCCTTCGAATCTCAGTGGAATCGTGCTCGTGCCGACAAGCAAGTTGACATACGCGTAAGCGCTGCCGATATCGTTGCTCAGGAAATCATAAAGGCTCCCGAATATCCAATATGAACCCTCGACAGAAGTATCTACTGATACGTCCACGACGAGGTTATCGTAAAGACCGTTTGAGTTCGTGTCCTCTCCATAGTCATAATGAGGCGGAGCAAAGGTGGCGTAGTCAAAATCGCTCACCATATATCCGTGGGTGAAATGAGAGTCGGTATCCAGCAACCTCCCCGACTGGTGATAGAGGGATAGCCGGGCTTCGAATGGTCCATCGACGCCATTGCCGCTCACGAGAAGACCGGAGTAGGCGAATGTCACGACGTTCGAGCCTGCGAGCAGGTAGACGTTCACGGAGGCCCCATCAATCCAGTTGGAAAAGACGTCGTAAAGGTTCCCGTCGACCCTGTACAATCCGTCGCTAGAAACATCCACGGCTGCTTCGACTATCAGCAGATCATAGAGGCCATTCGAGTTCGTGTCTTCGCCGTAGTCTGAATGCGGTGGCTGGAATAGCGCGTGCTCGAAGTCTGAAAACGGATACGCCGCCGTTGAATGCAAATCGTTATCGAGCTGGAACCCGGAATCGCTATTAAGTCGCATCTGGACAGTGAATGGACCATCAACGCCATTGCTGCTGATGTATATGCCCGAAAATTTGAAAGGAACCGAATTCAGGCCGGCCAGCAGGAAAACGTCCTCTTGGAGGTTCTCGATCTCGTTGCTAAGAGAGTCGTACAACCGTGCTTGCACCCGGAACCATCCGTTGCTCGAGGAGTCGATGACTGCATCGACGACCAATTCGTCATAAAGCCCGTTGGAGTTCTTGTCCTCCCCGTGGTCGGAGTGCGGCGGGGCGAAGCTCGCATGCTCGAACTCGCTGACGAAATACATGTTGGTCTTGTACGTGTCGTTATCGAGGAAACCTCCGCTGTTGTCGGTGACATACATTTCGACTCTAAAAGGTCCGTCCATACCGTGAACGAAGATGTTCTGCCATTTGAAGGAAAACTGCACGACCTCGATGCCCGTCATAAGGTATATCCTATAGTAGCCGTCGGCGGTGATATAATTGTCAAGACTGTCGTACAGCTCACCTCTGACCCAGTACCAACCGTTGGCATTGACGGTGACAGTCGCGTCCACTATCAGTTTCTCGTAGAGGCCGTTGCCGTTCGTATCGTCGCCGTAGTCAGAATGAGGCGGCGTGAATTCGACATCTGGAGCCGCGCTCGCAAAGGGCGCGATGACCGAAAAGGCGGATCCGACCATGATGAACGCAATCAATATCGATTGCAGTGTCTTCTCGGCATGTCTTATTGCAGAATTACTTAATTTCCTACTATCTTCAAACTCCTCAGTCTGGATAGTCTCATCCTCCGACCAACGAAAAGCCGTTCTTGAGATGAATTTGTAGGCGAGTATTTCAAGATTGGCTGGCTAAAATCTCTCTTGAGTTTCAGCCGATGAATAGTTTGCGGAGGTAGTATAAGCCGTTTCTGGGTCGAGAAATCGCATCAATATCAAATTTGATTCGATTCACCAAAAGTGCCAGGAGATGCAGTATATGCGTTTTTGTGGAAATACAGACGTTACGGCAGGGATGACGTCTCTTGATTGACAAACGGCGATCATACGATGACTGATTCTCTTCTAGTCGCGCGACATCCATCAAGCGAGTAATGTGCGAGGGGCCGGATTTGAACCGGCGAACCACTGCTGGAAGAGATCTTGAGTCTCTCGCCTTTGACCTGGCTTGGCTACCCTCGCAATATCGAATAAGGAGAAATGCTCACGGTAGATAAATATTGATGAGAACGAGATGATGTTCTGCGAAATCGCATCAAAGAAAATCGTTCTCATCACGACCTTGTCTCAAACAAACATTTAAGAAGATAAAGCGTTTTCTTGCAATTGCGTGCAAGGGGGTGCATGCAACACAAAGGAAAGGCATCAATGACACACCTCGCCATTTCCTCCAGAATTCGAACCACCCACACAGTTTTTCGAAAAAGGAGGTGTTGTGATGCCTTTCCACTCATTATCTTTCTGCGGAGCCGGGGCTATCTGGGTGGTTCTAGAGATATCGTGGCAGCCGGGTGAAAAATCTCATCTTGTGTACACGATCGCTTCGTTATCTAGTAATATAATGGAATGCTCGGCCTGAGAGACCATCCCCGAAGATACCTCTGACAGAATCGGATAGCCCTGCACGCTCCTGTGCATCCAATTCTTCCGCAAGAGAGACTGATAATTCTTGTCGATCGTCGCGCACCATCTCGATGCGAACGGCAAATGATCGAACTCCCTGACGAGCGCCTCCAAGAACGGATTCGAATCGCTCCTTAGAATTCCCTGTTTGCGGACAACCCGGAAGATATTCCCGTTCTTGCCATCCCCGACCTCGCCCTTGCCGTCGGTGGCGAACGGTTCTATTGCAACTGCCATACCGGATGTGAGTCTCGAGCGGTCCCTCAGGGCGACATTCGGCACGGTAATCCCCGCGTGCAGGTTGTTCTTCTCCATGCTATGCCCCGTAAGGTTCCTCACTGGCCGGAATCCTCTCGCAGATATCGCATTCTCGATCGCGGCCCCGATAGAGCCCACCTCGATTCCTGGCACTATCATCTCCAGGGCTGCGTCGAGCGCCTCGGATGAGGCCCGTATCAGGCTCGTCCAGTTCGAGGTCGAAATCTCGACCGTCGCTGCGGTGTCGGCGATAAAGCCGTTCACATGAACGCCGACATCGAGCTTGACGAGATCCCCGCGGGCGAACCTCAGGGGATCCTTCTCGGCGGGCGTATAGTGCGCGGCCTGGCTGTTTATGCATATGTTTATCGGGAACGCGCACTTCGCGCCCCTCGATCTTATCAGTCCCTCGACCTCTTCGGCCAGCCCGATGAGCGAAGCGCCCTCTTTCGCCAGCTCGCGGGCGAGCTCGAGCGCCTCCTTCGCGATTTTCCCCGCGCGCTTGTAGCTCTGAATCGCGTCATCGTCCAGAGAGGGCGTTTAAAATCTCCTCCTTGGAAATCACACCCGCTCGGACTATCTCGACATCGCCCTCGGAGACGTCCACTATGGTCGAGCCGAGCTTGTGCTTCGTCTCGCCGCAGTCGACGTACATGTCCACGGCGCTGCCGAGGTCTTTCTTCGCCATCTCCACAGTCACAGGTTCGGGATGCGAGTGCAGGTTCGCGCTCGTGGTCGTGATGGGCCCGACCTTCTTTATCAGCTTGAGCGCAAGGGGATGGTCCGGGATTCTGATGCCGATCTGATTCTCTCCAGATGACAGCAGGTCGGATATCGACGGCTTCTTCGTGAGTATGATCGTGAGCGGCCCGGGGAGGAATCGCGAGATCAGCTTCTTCGCCTGGTCGTTCAGCACCGCGATGCTCTCGAGCATCCGAACATCAGAGACGGCGACCGAGAGCGGCATATCGAACGGCCTGTTCTTCGAGATGAACACCTTCTTGACGGCGGAATCGTTGAACGGGTCGGCGCCCAGGCCGTACAAAGTATCGGTCGGATACACCACGAGACCCCCGCCTTTCAGAATCTTACCGAGGTTTTCTATCTCGGTGTTCTCAAGCACGCACTCCTTGCATCCTTTGCCCCGCTTCGGACAGCTCAATTGCTTCATCAGGCTCCGCTCCAAACACAACTCAGTGATTCCGCTATATGCTGCGACCCTGTTCCGAGTACGGCCCTACCATGCCCCGGATATAAATCTTTCACCCCGAGCTTTGATATCCGTCTTATCGAACTTCTGAGCATGTCGAAATCGCTCGATGGCAGGTCGAACCTTCCTATCCCGCCGTCTGCGAAAACCGTATCTCCGGCTATGAGAGAGCCACTTTTCTCATCCCAGAGGCCGATGCTGCCTTCCGAGTGCCCCGGGAGATGCATGACTCTGAGCTCTCCCGAGCCAGTGTCCACGACCGCTCCCTCGTCGATCCCTTTCCAATCGAACGGCTCGAATTCGCTCCCGAACATCCTGTCCAGAGTGACGCTGAAATCGCCCTCGGATATCCTCCTGCCCTCGCTCGGATGCACGAAAATCTCCGCACCAGTAAGCTCGCCCAGCTTCCTTGCGCCTCCCGCGTGATCGAGATGCGTGTGCGTCAGGATAATCCCGGAAATCGATATCTGGCCGTTCTCACGACGGATCAAGTCGAGGAGGCGATCCACATTCTGCTCAGTACCGACATCGATCAAGACCGGATGGTCGCCTTTGATCAGGTAAGAATTGCACTCGAAGCCGCGGCCCATTATCGCCTGGATATCCATTTCGAAAAGTGCGAGAACGGCTGTTCGTATAAAACGTTTCTGTCATACAAGGGTATGTGTCATGAATTAGCACGGAGAGAGCACGAGCGAATCTTTATTCAGCTCTTGAACCGCTCGATCAGCTTCTTGCGCTCCTCGAAATTCACCCGCGCGACAGTCTCGCTCAATGCCACCGCTTCCGCATTCATCAGCCTTTCCAGCCCGTCGAGCACGGCCTTGTAGCTCGGCTTGCGTATGTCGATGCCCGCCTCCGAGAACTGGTGCTGGACAATCAGCATCGCCTTCTCGAGATCCCCGTACTGCGCACAGAAGTCCTGGATTATCTCGTCGACGGCCTCGACGAGGTTCTTCGGGGGGCCTGACTTCTGCTTCCTCGCTGCCTGCACCAGGTCGGCGACCAGCAGCTCTCCGATGGTCTTGAAGACGGCCTCGATGTTCTCGCCGGTCTTGGCGCTGCAAAGGAACACGGGCGCTCCGCGCTTCGCGCCATCGGCCTCCAGGAGCTTCGCGGACGGGCTGTCCGAGGATACGAGGTCGAGCTTGTTCCCGACAAATATCGTCGGCAGGTCTCCGACCACTTTCGCAGATTCCGGAAGCCAGAACTCGCTCAGCGAAGTTATCGTTTCCGGCCTGCTCAGGTCGCCGACGGCGATTATGCCGTTCGCCCCGGTGAGGCTCGCGCTCCGAATCTTGGAGTACTCCTTTTGGCCCAGTATGTCCCAGATCATCAGCCTCAGGTTGACTATCAGGTTCGGGTAGATCAGCTGTATGTCCTTTCTCGAGACCTTCGTTCCGATGGTCGCGATGTACTTGTCGTCGAACTTGTTGATGACATATCGCGCAATCATCGAGGTCTTTCCGACGCCGCCGTCCCCCAGAAGGACGATCTTCTTGACTATCTCCTTCAGTTCCATATGGCCAAGGGGAATAGACACGGTGAGATACTTCACATTTGCGATTCTGAAAACCTGGAACGAGTCTCGATGGTGGCCATCAAATCCGGCCCAGGAGCCGCCTCATCACGTTGTCTATCGAGCTCAATTGCGAGAGGTCCCCGTTCCAGTTCCTAAGCTTGTCCCCGTACTGCCTCTCGATCTCCATTGTGGCATCGGAGAGTTTGTCCTTCAGCTTCTGCGGGTTCTTCGTCGATATGACCGCGGCGAGCACGAGGTTGTCGCCGTACGTGATTATGATATCGTAGTTCTCGAACCTGATCTCGTTCAATCTGCCGCCGGCCGTATCGAAAGACTCGCGCACGAAATTCTGCACCGCGGTGAGCATGCCCGCGAGGATGTCCTCGTCCCTGTCGGGCCTCAGGCGACGGCTGTAATGCTTTATCAGTACTCCCGCCGGGGTCATCACGAAGACCTCGTCGACTATCGTCTTGCCGGATTGCCAGACCATGAAGAACCCGATGATGTTCATCGCAATCAGCACGGTGTTCATCGAGACTATGAAAAGCTGCACTTCCGGGGACTGCCCCTGCGTCAGAACGAGGGTCGAAATCAGCACGACGGCCACGACTGCCGTTAACATCATTATCGTCTGGTACTTGATATCGCCAGTGGCCATCGGCCGGTTCTATGAACCTCGCTCGGATTTATACTTTCGCCGGTCGATTTCGGCCTCTGATAAATCCTTTGGACGGAACAAAACGCTTGTGGATGCAAATTGTCTATATTCAGAATCGGGATTCGAACCGCCTGAGGTAGGTCTCCTTGAACCTTCTCGAAGTCGAGGGAAAGCGCCTGTTCGCGGAATACGGCATCCCTGTCCCCGAGGGAAAGATTCTAGATAGCCCCGCTGTCCCGGGAGAGATCTCATTTCCAGCCGTCGTGAAGGCCCAGGTGCCCATCGGCGGCAGAGGGAAGGCCGGAGGGATAAGAATCGTAGGCACGAAGGCCGAGGCCGAGAAAGCTGTCGGGGAAATCCTGGGAATGACCATAAGAGGGTACAGGGTCGAGCGCGTGCTCGTCGAGAGAAAGATCGAGGGAATGATGGAGCTCTATCTGAGCATCGCCGTCGATAGATCGAAGAGAAGACCGATAATAATGGCCAGCCGGATGGGCGGCATGGATATCGAGAGCGTCCCGGACGACAAGATAGAGCGCCGCTGGGTGGATCCCCTGATAGGGTTCCAGCCGTTCCTGGCGAGAGATCTGCTGTTCTCGTTGGGGCTCGACTCCGGATTGTCGACGCAGTTCCAATCAATGCTCTCTTCTCTGTGGCGGTTGTTCCAGGGAGCGGACGCCGAGCTCGTCGAAATAAACCCGCTGGTCCTGACGAATGACGGAAAGCTCGTCGCCGTGGACGCGAAGGTCGTCATCGACGATGACGCGCTCTTCAGACACGAGTCGTTCAAGAAGGTCGCGGCCGACATAACGCCCCTCGAGAGGAAGGCCCGAGACAAGGGCATCGCCTTCGTGCAGCTTGACGGAAACATCGGGATCATCGCGAACGGCGCGGGCCTCACGATGGCTACCCTGGACTTCCTGACGATGCACGGCGGCAAGGGAGGAGTCTTCCTCGACCTGGGAGGGACGGACGACCCTCAGAAGGTGAAGGAGGCGCTCTTGCTCATGGCCGAAGCGAACCCGAAGGTCATCCTGATAAACATATTCGGCGGAATAACGAAGTGCGATACAGTCGCTGCGGGTCTGATACAGGCGTTGAGGGAGGGCCATATTGAGTTGCCGATAGTCGCGAGGATAAAGGGCGTAAACGAGAAGGAGGCGTTCGAGATGCTGCGCGACACGGGAATCCGGCCCGCGCTCTCGCTCGAAGACGCCACCAAGATTGCCGTGGAAATCGCGAGAGGTGGGTGAAATGGCCATATTGGTCGACGAGAACACGAGGGTCTTGGTCCAGGGGATTACGGGCCACCAGGGGAGCTTCCACGCGCTCGCGATGAGGGAGTTCGGAACGACGGTGGTCTCTGGAACATCCCCCGGCAAGGGCGGACAGACGGTGAACGGCATTCCTGTGTTCAATACCGTCGCGAAGGCGATGCGAGAGACCAAGCCGAACACGTCCGCGATATTCGTTCCCGCGCCTTTCGTGCTCGACGCGGCGATCGAGGCGATCGATGCGGGAATCAAGATGATAGTCATCGTCTCCGAGCACGTGCCCGTGCACGACGCGATGAAAATCGTCTCATACGCGGCGAAGATGGGCGTCCGGATAATCGGCCCGAACTGTCCTGGTGTGGCCTCACCAGGAAAGGGCAAGGTCGCGATCATACCGAATCAGATATTCGCTCCCGGTGATATCGGCGTGATATCGAGGAGCGGGACTTTGACGTACGAAATCGTCGATTCCCTGACTCGAGCTGGCATGGGCCAGTCGACCTGCGTCGGCATCGGAGGGGACAGGGTCAGCGGAACGAACTTCGTCGACTGCCTCGAGATGTTCAACAAGGACAAGCAGACGAAGAGGATAGTACTGGTGGGAGAGATAGGCGGTTCTGCAGAGGAAGAAGCGGCGAAGTACATCTCGGAGAACGTCAAGAAGCCCGTGGCCGCATACATAGCCGGCAAGAGCGCGCCTCCTGGCAAGAGGATGGGGCACGCGGGAGCGATAATATCGCGGGGAATGGGGACCGCGGAGGGGAAGATAAGGGCGCTCGAGGATGCGGGCGTGGCTGTCGCATCGACTACGGCCGAGATAGTCAAGCTCATCGGGAAGAAGAAGTGATAGGAATTCGCGCCTTCTCTCCTCTGAGGCTCTCTATCTGCCACTGCTCGTTGTCCATGGAGATTATGGTCATCTCTCCGTTCGACGATTTCCACGGTTGGAGATCCGAGAAGGGCACGCGCGTGAGCTGGCTCGCGACCATCATCGTGACGAAATCGTCGCAGACTATCGCGACGTTCCCGACGCCGAAGTTGAGCTTGAACTGATACGTGAACTCCCGGACGCGCCTCCAGCCTTTCCTGACCTTTTCCCCTGCCGGGAACTTGAACCTTCCCGGAGAGGACTGGAGCTTCGCCATGAGCTTCGGTTCCTCCTTGAGCAGGACCTCGAAGTTCTTCCCGGACCAACGGCCGTAGTTGAGGTCGCGCAGGTTCTTCTCGGTCCGTATCGGCAAGTTGTGCGACGACCCGATTATCTTCGCGGTCACCATGTGCCTTTTCAGCGGACCGCAGATGACGGCCTCGAGGACCAGCGGCTTGAGCAGCTGGGAGATCCTCTCTGCCTGATTGACGCCGTCCAGGCTCAACGGCGGGTTGTTGAGCCCGAGGAGTTCCCCGGACTTCGAGAACTCCGTTGCCCCGGGCGGGATGAGATACACCTTCATCATGCGCCAATCGTTAGGGAATGGTTCTAGTTGAATATTTCCAAACCCCATCGGTCAGGCGCCCCGCACCATCATAAAATAGACGATGACGGGCACCAAAAGGAAGCCCATCAGGTGAACCCTCGATGTCCTCATCCTGATGGCGAGCAGAGCAAGGAGAAAGCACGTGAACAATATCATCAGCCCGATCGGCCCCGAGGTAACCGCCGAGAGGAGAAGGATGAACAGGATTATCGGTGCGCGGAGGCCCTTGAACCATTTCATGTTCGGCCGGCCGAGCATTCGCCGACACATCGTTTTGAATAGCACTGCTCCTAAGAACGCCGAGATCACCGACGACCAGGCTAGCGAGATGAAAGCGACAGGCATGGTTCCCGGATCGGCCCAGAGCAGGGCGTCGTAAGGGATGCTGCCTTTCACGGATTCCAGAATCCCGTTCCTTGCACGAAGGATAGTCGCGAGCGCTATGATCGATTGCAACGAGCCTCCGATATTGGTCGCGGAGTACGTGACCACATAAGAGCAAATAGAACTCAAACTCCGTGACGGCTGATCGGAATCCTTTCTCGAAAGTCTGGTCGCGTACGAGTTGGTTATGCCCGGTATCCATCCGACGAGCATCATAGGAAGCACACTTTGCAGCAGAGCGCCCGACCTCGAGAAGCGCGGGACGACGATCGGCGCTCTTCTCGCGTCTACGGCTGAATCTTTGCGGGACAATAGCAAAGAAGGAAGCGCGAAGAACCCCGAGAATGCCGGCAGGAAGTAAATCGATGCGTCTCCAGCCCAGCGAGCTCCGAAGAGCGCATGGTTGATCTGTGACGGAGCGTCTAGCGTGAGCACGAATACGCCGATCACGCCCGAAAGAACGAAAAGCACAGACGCGCGCATTATTCTCCCAAATGCCGATTCGGAAAGGAGCACCGCCGCGCAGATCGCCAGAAGCATCGCCCCGAGATACGGCTCGATGAGCGAGTAGAGCCCACCGGGGTCGCCCATTGCGAGCCTGACGGGATAGAACGAGAGCGTGAATATCAGGACCGCCCCGGCGCTGCCGAGGATGACGCACTTCGCGATGAGGTCCGCTCTGCCCATCGAAAGAAGTCTCTGGACCGGCAGCAGCACGGATATCGAGTCGCCGTCCGCTATCCCCATCGCCGAGGTCGGGATCATCTCGGTCATGGAATGCGATACGAGCACTCCGATCAGGAAGCCGCCGAACAGGATTTGCGCCGAATACGGGACCGATGCGAAAGGCGCCGAGAGGAAGAAGAACAGGCCGAGCAGCTGCGGGAACGCCGCGAAGAAGCTCGCCAAGGAGTTCGGATGCAGCCCCGGCATCAACCCCGTCAGACTTCCGACTGTTGCACCGAGGAGAGCGGAGAACGAGCAACCGGCAAGAACGAACAGGAGAGCATCCATCCGAGATGAAAGAATGGAAGGCTCCCGCAATCCTTGACCCTACAATTACGCTGGGTGCAATTGGCACAACGAGATGTCAGCTCAATATCCTGACTTCCGATTCGGAGACGTCGATCTTGACCAAGGTCTTTATCTTGATGCCGAGCTCGCGCTCGAGCTTCTCCTTGCCCTCGCCCTTCTCGACGACCACGAGCACATCGACCACGTGCGCGCCGATCTTTCTCAAGCCTTCGACGACCGCCCGGAGCGTCCCCCCGGTACTGACGACGTCGTCGACTATCAGCACCCTGTCGCCCTTCGAGATGCCATTCACGTACAGGTCGGACTTCGAGTACCCAGTGGTCTGCTTCAGGTTCACTTCTCCTGGCAGGCCGTACATCCTCTTTCTCACGATGTTGAACGGCTTTCCCGTCCTGAGCGTGAGCGGCGCGGCGTACTCTATGCCTATCGCCTCCACGGTGAGTATCACGTCGCACTTGTCGAAATCTCCTATTCTCACGAACTCGTCTATGATCTCCTCCAAGACGGCCTTCTCCATCCTCGGAATACCGTCTGTCGCCGGGTGCACGATGTAGTTGTACTCGCCCTTCTTGACTATGGGAGCCTTGACGAGGCTCTCCTTCAGCTTCTCCAATCCCGCCATCGGAATCACTCCCTGTCCCGTTCCGTCATCGAACTTCTTTCGGATATTTCAACCACGGGGTCGACGAACTCGAACTTCTCGACATCGAACAACCCCCGATCGCCAAGCTTGAGCTTCGGGATTACCAGGAGGCTCATGAACGACATCGTCATGAACGGGTTCGGCAGGGCGCATCCGAGCTCTTTCGCCTTGGCTAAGAGCTTCTTGGCGCTCTCGGACACCTCTTCTGCGGACCGCGTGCTCATGAGACCCGCGACGGGCAGTTCGAGCATGAGAATGCCCTTCTCGTCCGCGAGTGCGAACCCGCCGGTTTCGAGCGAGGCGTTCGCCGCGGCCGACATATGCTCCTTTTCGATGCCGAGGACTATGCAGTTGTGCGAGTCGTGCGCGACGGTCGATGCAATCGCGCCGCGTTTCAGTCCGAACCCCTTTACAAACCCGTTCGATACCGGGGCGTCCCTGTACCTGTTCACGACCGAGATCCTGAGTATGTCCCTGACTGGATCCGGAAGCACCTCGCCGCCCTCCGCTCTCAACCATTTCTCCGTGCATCCCGTGACGATCTCATCTCGCTGCGCGACAATCACTCTGACCTTCGCCCATGTGCCTCCTGATCTCAGGGAGAAATCGCTGGGCTTCTTTGACAGCCTCGGCAACGCCAAATCGAACCCGATCGGGTCTATCTTGACCTCCGTCTTTCCGTTCCTCGCGACCCTTTTTCCTGCAATCCAAGTCTCCATCACGTTGAAGCTCTCGAGCCCGTCAATCACCGCGAAATCCGCTGCCCTTCCCTCCTCGAACCATCCGCCCGGAAGAGCGTAATGCTCCGCGGGGAACAGCGTCGCGGCCCTGAGAACGCTGAGAGGGTCAATCTCGAGCGATATCGCCTCTCTGATGGACTCGTCGAGATGCCCCCTCAGCAGGTCGTGGGCGCTCTTGTCGTCGGAAACTAGCATAAACGGATGCTTCTTGGCGAAATCCGCAAGGGCTTTCAAGTTCTTGCAGGCGGTGCCGTTCCTCACCTGGATGATCATCCCGAGGTTGTGCTTCTCGAGGGCCTCCCTGGCCGAGGTGCATTCGTGGTCCGTCCTTATCCCGCGCGACACGTATTTTGATAGGTCGCCGCCCGACAGCAGGGGCGCGTGCCCGTCGATAGGTTTGCCGGCCTCCTTCGCCGCCTCTATCTTCCTCATGACCTCCTCGTCGCCGCTCACCGCTCCGGGGAAGTTCATCATCTCGCCGAGAGCGACCACCTCCGGCCAGGAGAGTATCTCTCGGACCTCCTTGTGCGTTAGACATGCTCCCGAAGTCTCGAACGGGGTCGCGGGGACGCAGGAGGGAGCCGTGAAGTAGCACCTGAGCGGGGAGCGTTTGGAATCCGAAATCATGTATCGTATGCCCGCGATCCCGAAAACGTTGGCGATCTCGTGAGGGTCGGAGACGACGCAGGTCGTACCGTGTGGCATCACCGCCTCGGCGAACCTCGATGGGCAGAGATGGGAGGACTCGATGTGAATATGGCTGTCGATGAGGCCGGGAACAATCATCCGGTCGGGCGCGGATACGAGATGCTTGATCCGCGTAATGACTCCGTCAGAGAACTCGATCATACCGGGGAATATCTCTCCCGAAATCAGATCGACAATCTGCCCGTCGATGCTCCCGTTGCCCAAGCTATCAGCCTCGACACGTATCATCTATGTCATCCATAACCCTTTTCCGGTCGAAGTGGGATGACATCGCGATGAGCAAACGAATATACCCGCGAGACGTGCTCAACAGGCTGAAATGGGAGGAGGGAAAATCGTTGGAACAGGTGGAAGTGGTGATCCTCCACAGGGGAGCCCCCAACGACAGGCGAACGATTCTGGGACGAGACATAGCCAGGATAGGCCAGACGTTCTTTGAGACGTCCGAGACATCGATTCCATATCACAGGGTTCTCGAAATCAGATGCGACGGGAAAGTGTTGTTCGAGAAGAGAACGAAGCAAAATAAGGATTCGAAGTAAGGGGTTTTCTTCGGCCTGCTCACGCCCTCGGCGCGCCGCAGTTCGGGCAGTTCGCCATGAAGGCGGGGTATTGAACGTTGCAGTTCTTGCACTTCACCATCTGGTACTTGTGCTGATCCGAAGGCTGTGGACCTGCCTGTACGGTCGCTGGCGCCGCGGTCTGTGGTGCCTGGTATTGAGCAGGCTGGTACTGGGCTGGCTGATACTGCGGCTGGGCAGGCTGCTGGTACTGGGCCGGCTGATACGGCTGTTGCGCGACGACCGTTCCCGGCGGGTAAGGGGCGACCTGAACCTGCGGCCTCATCGCGGCATCTATGCTCATGAACGCGAGCAGCATCAGAATCGACGGCAGGAACAGACCTGCGATTCCGATGATAATCCAAACGATTGACGCGTTCTTCGCCTCCATGAACCTGCCGTGGTCTATCTCGTCTATGACGGATTTCTTCACATATATTCCTGCTATGCCGCATATTATTGCCATTATGATATCGAACAGGCCCCATCCGACGCTTCCTCCGCTGAGCGACGCGATGCCTATCGCGATGGATGCGATGCCCAACACGAACCATATGAACGCCATCAGCAAGAACAGTACCTGGGACCAGAAGGCGAACTTCCTCGCTTCCTGGGCATCCCGCGGTAGCCAAGGCGGAACTGTGCTGCTTGCCAGAATCCCGCTAAGTGGAGCACTCATTTGTTTTCTCCCTCCTGACTTTTGAACACCAGCCATGAGCTGGCGTCTTGTTTCAGCTTCGGGTAAAGCATGAAGCTCTATCCATATAATTCTTTTGTGGCAGCTCGCGCATCCCAGCGGGGTTTGCGACTCGATTTCGAAGGACGACCTCAGGTTTATGAACCACCTTGGTCAATCTCATTCTGTCGTCTGATACCGACAATACGATATGGACCACTACTTCCGACAAACGCGTAACGAGCGCGGCTTCTGAACGGTGCAAGAATGAAATACGACGAGTACAAGGAAATTTACTTCAAGCTCAGGAAACCCGGCGATATCGACTCGTTGGCGAAGAGCACGGGGCTCGATCGCGAACTGCTTCTGGTGATGTACACGCAGAGGACCGTGAGGGATGCCACCCGACGGTTCCATATCATCAAGGGGCAGACCCCGCAGCTGTTGAAGAAATGGCGGGGAGGGAAATCCGTCGTCGCGCTCGCTAACGAGCTGAACTTCCCGCCGATACTTCTGGCGATGATGATCTACCAGGCCGCGGGCATGCCTCGCCGGACCTTCTGGAAGTATATCAGGAACCCGAACGAGTGCCAGGACCAGAAGCTGAGGAAGGAGATACTCAAGATCAACTCCGCGGACATCATCTACTCTCCCCAGGGCATGGAGGTTCAGGAGAAGCGGGGGAAATGGGGCGAGGAGCAGCTCTACCAGTGGTTGAACCTGCACGGGATAAAATACAGGACCGAAGCGGACCTCAGGGGCGTGCATCCCAAGACCCCGGACGCGCTGCTCGACAAGCCGATCAAGCTGAACGGAGTGATCACGCACTGGATAGAATCGAAGGCCTCTTTTGGAGACGAGGTGGAGCTGCGGAAGAACGTCCGCAGACAGCTGAAGCCGTACACGGAGCTCTTCGGGAACGGCGCGGTGGTTTACTGGTTCGGGTACATCGAAGGTATCGAGCCGCCGGAAGGTATAACGATCTACGGCAGAGAGTTCTCCGAGATGATGCCAATTATGCCGCGCTGATAGCCGATTCAAAATCTCTTTTTATATCTTGACGGCATCTCATAACCATTCGCCTGGGAGGATTTGAGCTCCTTGAACCTGATTTCCGCAGCGGACATCGAGAAGTTCGCCTACTGCCCTCTCAGCTGGTGGCTCAGCTGGAAGGAC
>JAWCKK010000020.1:440-17235 GCA_038852105.1 Thermoplasmata archaeon | reverse complement strand
CTCAGGCGGTCCGGGTGCTCCCTGCCCGCGTATGTGGATTCGATTATCAGGTCGTCGCACTTGACAGGGTGCGCGCCCCAGACAATCCTCTGGTTGAGCGTGTGCAGATCGCCCGTGACGAGCGTCGTCCTCCTGCCCTTCAGCTCGAACATCGTCGCGCCGGGGATGTGCCCCGCGGAGTGCGAGGTTATCTCGAACCCGAGTGCGTCCATGGACTCTCCGAACTCGATGTCGACGAAATCGCCCATCGTCTTCCTGACGGCCGCCTTGTCGTACGGCTCCGGGTAGCCCTCCATCTGCCCGACCTTGATGCTGTCGAACATGAGCAGGACGCTGATCTCCTTCGTGATCGGGGTCGCGTACACGCGTATGTCGTATCTGTTCGATAGCCACGGGATCATCCCGCAATGGTCCAGGTGCGAGTGCGTCAGGAAGACAGCATCGACCGCAGGAGCTTCCATCGGGAGAGAAGGGGGATCGGTCGCCGTCATGCCGTAATCGAACAGCGCCTTCGCGCCGTCGTTCTCGACGAGTATGCCGAGGCGGCCGACCTCCTGACCGCCTCCCAAGAACTTGACCTTCATCGCGCGCATTATCCAAGCGATTCGCTAATAACCTTTCGCATCGCACCGCGATATTGATGACAGGGCCGAATCACCCGACTATTTGAACGATTATCTCCCTGTTCCTCGGACGTATGTCGAGCTCCAGGAGGACTATCTGCTGCCAGGTGCCGAGAACCAGGCTTCCGTCTCTCACCGGGACGACCATGGACGCCCCAATCATCGACGCCCTCACGTGCGAGTGCCCGTTCCCGTCGCCCCAACGGAGATGATGCTCGTATTCGATGTCCTTCGGGTACAGCCTGTCCATCGCGTCCTGGAGGTCCTTCACGAGCCCTGGCTCGTACTCGACCGTCGTGACGGCGGCGGTGCTCCCCGCGACGAACACGCACGCGAGGCCGTCCTTTATCTTCGATGCCGAGACCTGCTTCTCGACCTGCGCGGTTATGTCGTGGATATCGTCCCTTCCGGACGTCCTGATGCTGAAGCTCCCAGAATAGCAGCTCATGAGATCTACCTGACTGATAATCCGACAATCGGGATAAAGCTATTATGAGGATTATCCGCCGGGAGCCACGGGCGCACGCTTGAACCTTGCGAACGATTATATGCACCTGTTACCATAGTCGATACCGATGGACCCGTTCCTGATAGCGTTGGCGTTCGTCATAATCGGCATCCTGATGCTGATAGCGGAAGCGGTCACCCCGGGCTCTTTCATCATAGTCCCCGGAACGGTCATCCTCGTGCTCGGCTTGCTCTGGATGGTCAACCCGGAATGGACGCTCGCGTGGTGGTCGCCGATAGTGGCGGTGGTCGTGCTCGTGCCGATGGTGTTCGCGTCGATCAAGCTGTACCAGATGCTCGCGCCTCCGGCGCCTCCGGAGACCACGGTGGCCTCGTCCCTCATAGGCAAGAAGGGGCAGGTCACGAAGGAGATCGTGCCGGGCGACATCTCCGGGAAGGTCAGGGTCGACAACGATATCTGGAGCGCGACCGCTTCCAAGCGTATACCGGTCGGGACGAAGGTCGTCGTGAAGGAGAGCAAAGGGGTCCACATAGTGGTCGACGAGGATAAGACCGCTTAGATTCCTGGCACTGCGGTCCGGGGAAGGAACAGGGGGAAGAAGAATGGCAGACGAGGTATTGATTGCTATAATCACGATTTTCATCATTATAGCGGTCATCATAATCTTGACCTCAAGCGTGAAGATCGTGCAGCCCTACGAGCAGGGCATATACATGAGGCTCGGGCGGTTCGTGAGGGTTCTCGGGAGCGGGTTCCACGTAGTCGCGCCCTTGATAAACGTCGTCGTGAAGCTCGATTTGAGAACACAGGTGTTGGACGTCCCGAAGCAGGAAGTCATCACGAAGGACAACTCGCCGACGAACGTCGACGCGGTCATATACATCAAGGTCATCGACCCGAAGAAGGCGTTCTTCGAGGTCCAGAACTACCGCGTAGCGACGGTCTACTTGGCGCAGACCACGCTGAGGAGCAGGATCGGTGACATGGTCCTGGACGAGGTCCTGTCGAACAGGGAGCAGATAAACCTCGCCCTGAGGGACGTGCTCGACCGCGAGACGGACAAGTGGGGCGTGAAGGTAGAGGCGGTCGAGATAAGAGAGGTCGATCCCTCGCCCGCGGTCAAGGGGGCGATGGAGGAGCAGACCTCGTCCGAAAGGCAGAGGAGGGCGGCGATACTCCGCGCGGACGGCCAGAAGAGGGCCGCCATCCTGAACGCGGAAGGCGAGAAGCGCGCGAAGATCCTGTCCGCGGAAGGCACGCGGCAGTCGAGGATTCTTGTCGCGGAAGGCCAGAGGCTCGCGACGATACTCGAGGCGCAAGGAGAGGCGCAGAAGCTGAGGATACTGTCGCTCGGTGCTACGCCGCTGGACTCCAAGGCGCTCACGGTGCTCTCGCTGGAGACGCTCAAGTCCGTCGGGAACGGCCAGTCGACGAAGATCATATTCCCGTTCGAGCTCACAAGGCTGGTCGAGAACGTCTCGGAATACCTCGTTTCCGGCAAGAAGGTCCCCGAGAGGGCGATATCCGAGGTCAAGGAAGTCGAGAAAGTCGTCGGAGAAATAGACAAGGTGCTCGGGCCGATACCGTCGATAGAGGAAATCCACGAAGGGTTCTCGAAGGCCGAGGAGCTCATGGAGACCAAGGACATCGACACGACCGAGGAGCTCAGGAAGCTGAAGGGGAAGTTTGAGTCGTCGTCAAAGCAGGAATAAGCGGAAAATCGCGCCGCGCGGTTGCAGGGGACTGCGCTTTCCTCGAGCGGAGCTCGCCAGGCGCGTGCGCAACGTCAGGGCCGGGATGGAGAAGCGCGGGCTAGAACTTCTGCTGACATTTTCATCCCCGGGCAGCATGAGGTACGGGCAGAGAGGGCACGTTCTCTACCTGAGCGGGTATGAACCGTATTTCGGGGACACGATGATGCTCTTACCGCTGGAGGATGACATCGAACCGCTCCTCCAGATAGATCAAGCGGACTTCTTTCCGGAGGAATGCACGTGGGTGAAGAACGCAGTTCCTGCGCAGGACCCCGTAGCGACTCTGAGATCGTACCTGAGAAGCAACGGGCTCGGCCGAGCGCGCATCGGGATAGCTGGCGAGTACTCGATGACACCGCAGCTGGTCGATAGACTGCGTAAAGAAACCGCCGGCAAGATAGAGTTCGCGTCCGATATTCTTGAGGGCGAACGCGCCGTCAAGTCCGAATACGAGATGGACTGCATCAGGACCGCGGCGAACATCGCGCACGTCGGGTTCGAGGCGGCGAGGGACATCGCAAGACCCGGCATCACCGAGGCCGAGATGGTCTCGCTCGTCGAGACAGCATGCAGGCTGATGGGCTCGGAGGGCTTCCCGCATCACACGATGGTGACCTCCGGAGTCTTCGAGAAACACCTCGACTGGTGGTGGTACTGCGGCGGAAGGACGATGAGGAAGGGCGATCCGTGGAACATGGACCTCGGGACGATGTTCGGCGCGTATTGCTGCGACATCGCGCGGTCCTTCTGCCTCGGCAAGCCGACCCCGAAGCACGAGAAGGCGTATTCCGTGCTCGTCGACGCGATCGAGAAAGCGAGCGCGGAGATGCGCCCGGGGGTGAAGGCATCGAGGATCAACGATATCGTCATAGAAATCATGAGCAAGAGATTCGAAGGAGACTTCAGCGGCATAGGCCACGGCGTCGGACTCGAGGTGCACGAGTGGCCGTTCGTCGGATACCAGTACATAAAGAACGACCCGGTGTATCGCGACAGCAGGCTCAGGGAGAACAACGTGATATCGATCGAGCCCCAGGTGTATCTCCCCGAGTTCGGATACCTGCAGATAGAGGACGAGTTCGTGGTCACCAAATCCGGGGGAAAGAGGATCTCGGAAGTCCCGCTCGAACTGTTATCACCGAGCAGATAGGAGGTTGTAACGTGAAAGAAGAAACTCCGAGCGTGAAAAGGCTCGCAGACGCGGTAACGCAGATATGCAACGACGGCATCGAGACCGACTTCGTCTCCACGGAGGTCTGGGACCTCGGCCTGTACTTCATGGAGCCGGGGATGACGACCATCGTCTTCTCGACCGAGGAGAAGGACGACGGGACCGCGGACGAGTGGTACGGCTGGGCGTACGAGTTCTACTACATCGTCCAGGGGGAGTTCACCGTCTGGTACTCGAAGAGCGCATCCGACCTCAGAAAGAAGAAGGCGAAGAGCCTCGTGCTGAGAGAGGGCGACGTCGCGTCGTATCCCCCGAACTGGAAATACATGGTGCAGAATACGGGGAAGATCCCCGGGAGCTTCTTCTGGGGGAAGACGAAGCCCCTGAAAGGCGTGAAGGCCCGGCTGATACCGCCGAGGAAGATAATCAAGTGAGCCTCGAGGTCAGAGCGCCGTCGTATGCGACTATCTTCCCATCGACTATCGTGCAGTAGACGAACTGCCCCGAGCAGCTGTAGACGAGGTTCGAGACCGCGTTCTCCTTCGTCACCGGCCTCATGCCGATCCTTGTCCCGTCGACCACCGCGATGTCCGCCAGCTTCCCGGGCTCTATCGACCCGAGCTTGTCCCCTTTCCCGAGCGCTTTTGCGCCCTCTATGGTCGCCATGTCGAGCACCTGCTGCGCGCTCATGACGGTCGGGTCCCACCGGGAGTGCTTGTGTATCAGCGCGCAGATCTTCATCTCGGAGAACATGTCGAGAGAGTTGTTCGACGAGCAGCCGTCCGTGCCTAGGCCGACGGTTCCTCCCGCCTCTTTGATCTCGATGACAGGCGGGACTCCTCCGACCGCTAGCTTCAGGTTCGAGGTCGGGCAGTGCGCTATCGAGACACCGGCATCGACGAGGGCTCTGGCTTCCCCCTTCGTTATCCAGCCGACGTGCACGGCGACATCGCCCTTCGACAGGAAACCTATGTCGTTCAGCCAATCGACGGGCCGTTTGCCGGTCTTGCTGAGATGGGAGTACACCTCGCCCCTCGTCTCCGACAGATGATACGTGCAGAACGTGCGCTTCTTGTCCGCGAGCTCGCGCGCCTTGTGCATCGTCTCCTCTGAGCAGACGTACACGCCCTGCGGCGCGACGACTGGTTTGACCAGCCGCTTGCCCTTCATCTTCTCGATGAACCTCGCGCAGTTCTTTATCGGCGAGCCCTTCTGCGTCGTCTTATCGTCGTCCAGGACCGCCCAGCCGAGGAATCCGCGTATGCCGACCTCCTCGACTGCCTTGGCTATCTTGTCCTGGGCATAGTAGAGATCGAGGAAGGAGGTGGTGCCTGTCAAAGCCATCTCCGCGCATCCCAGGCGAGCGCCGTCCAGCACGTCCTGCTCGGTGCGCTCCGCGTCCGCCGCGAAGGTCTTCTTGAGGAAGTCATCGAAGGATACATCGTCGGCGACACCTCTCATCGTCGCCATCGCGACGTGCGTGTGAAGGTTGATCAGCCCGGGAATGACTATCTTACCCTTCGCGTCGATTATCTGGTCCGCCTCTCCGACCCTGTGCTTGCCGACATCGGCTATCTTGTTCCCCTTGATGAGAACGTCCGCCTTTACAACGCGCCTCTGCTGGTCCTGGGTGACGACGATCCCGTCCTTGATGAGTATGCTCAAACCGAGGCCTCCTGGCTCGAAATTATAATAAAGTAACTGGTATTAAGCCCTCTTGGTCATTGGTTTGCTATCCCTGGTGTTCCTCGGCACGGGCGGCGGGCGGTTCGCCACGATACTTCAGGCGCGCGCCACTGGCGGATTGTACGTGTACTCCGACTCGACCAGGCTGCACATCGACCCCGGGCCCGGCGCCTTGATCAGGCTCAGGGACTGCGGGATCGACCCTACGAAGACGGGCGCGATAATCGTCACGCACAACCACCCGGACCATTACAACGACGCGGAGATCCTCATCGAAGCGATGACTCACGGTTGCAAGAAGAAGCGCGGGATATTCGCGGCGAGCGAGAGCGTCCTGAACGGGTTTCAGAACCTGGGTCCGGCGATATCGAAGTACCACGCATCCAAGCCTCTCCAGACGACCGTCCTGAAGCCCGGGATGGCCTTCGACCTCGACCGCGTGAAGGTCAAGACGACGAGGACGTTCCATTCCGACACGACCGCCTTCGGCCTCAGGCTGGAATCGAAGGACGGCGTGCTCTCCATGACAGGGGATACCGCGCTCAAGGAGGAGCTGTTCGAGGACCACAAGGGCGCGACCGTGCTGGTGCTGTCGGTCACGAGGCCGTTGGAATCGCGCATCCCGTATCACCTCTGCACGGAGGACGCCGCGGAGCTCGTCAAGGGCGTCAGGCCGAAGCTGGCGATTCTGACTCATTTCGGGGCGAAGTTCGTGTCGTCCAACCCCGACGTGCAGGCGAACTGGGTGGAGAAGCGCTCGGGCGTCAGGACGATATCCGCCTGGGACGGTATGACCGTCACCTTGAAGAGCATGGAATGCTCCGTGCAGAAATGCATATCGAGGGAGAGCAGGGACACCAGGAAGATAACGGAGGACCTGGACGACGTCATCCCAGATTGAACGGGATCGGAATGAGAATGAAAGCCAAGCTCGAGCCCGGAGAGGTCGCGAAGAAAATCGAAGAGGAGGCGAGGAGGAATCCTCTTCTGATGGTCGTGATGAGAACTCACAGGGACCGCAAGGGCATGAGATCCTTCGCGACGAGCCTAGCTAAGGAGCTTTCCGCCGAGGTCGTGAGGTTCGCGTACACGCCGAACTCCGAGATGTCGCTTTTCGAGATGAGAAGGAAAGGGCTGACGGCGGTCGTGCTCATCCTGCGCGGGGACTCGGAGAAGATAGAGGCGATCAGCCCGACCACGGACGACGAAATCGCGGAGATCGAGTCGAACATCTATTCTTCGAACATAAACGACGTGTATGTGCGGCTGGTCTCGGATATTTTCTGACCATAAGCATGCAAATCAATTAAGATTCATCACTGGTAATTCAATTCATTGACTTCTGGTCATCGCATTACGATCGCATTCCAATAGTGCGCGTATTTTGCCCGATAATCTATGAAAATAGAATTGGCATCTGCTTTCAGTCAGTCTGGATTGAATTTAGAATCCCGAGCCCTTCATCGACCGCCCTCTCCATATCGCTCACAATCATTGCCAATTTATTAGATAGAACACCTAGTTTGGCCTTCAAGGATGCGATTTCAGATGAGAAATCCAGATCGTGCTGGTTCAGTTTTCTGTATATTGCATCATATTCCATCCTGACATCTGTAACCGGCGGTAAGTGATCCTCGGCCCAATGAAGATAGGGCGTTTCGCTGAACATCCATACAATCTCTCTATATGTCGGATAACTAACGTGTATTCCCCAGTCCATTGTTGCGATATGCTCGAGCCTGTCGAGCGCCAATTTCGCATTCCGCGCCTCGAGTGCGTCTATGGCATCTCTTAGTAATGACATATCGTTAGCATATGTATCAAACTTCGACACGCTGCACCAACCAGGCATTGGATATTCCACGCCTATATCCAGATCCCATAGGAGCGGGTTTATCTTCTTGATGCATTGAAGCAGTTTTGAATTGATCGCTCTCGCCGCAGCAGTACTCAGACTATCATATCTTCCTCTGCGCTTTTGGAATTCCTCTGCCTTCGTTTCAAAAGCCAGAACGAGTCTTCTCAAACCAGAAGTGTTGACCTCAAGCGCTTTATCTGAAAGCTTGCCCAGTGGTTCGCTAATCTCCCTGCCGATTTCGTTCAATTCGAAGGGCAAGAGCTTCGTCTGGCTCGCCCGCAGACCAGCTACTCCCCTGAAGGCCGAGTCCATGCGAAGAAATTCAGGATTGATCTTGTTCGTTGACGCGAGATCAGTATGATAAAATGGTGACTCAAAGGCTCCTTTGAGCGGACCATAGTATACGGTTGCCGCGGGAACGCCGGCGGCGTAGAACCCCCAGCTATCAAACGATGAAACTGGCGTGAACACCTCAGGGCTCATCAATCTTGACACTTGAATATCGTTAGCGACTTTCCTGAGGAAGTTACCAAGCTCGGGCGTCGTTTCTATCATCATTGTCAACTCAGTGCCCCACAATATGGCACCCGCTCCGTCTGTTATCAGGCTGAGGGCGATCCTACCAGCCCATTCGGGGTGAAGCATGTTCATGAAATAATGTCCGCCGAGTATCCAATCCCAGTATGATTTCTTGGTCCCACCGGTACCGCTCTCATGACCGCTCGAAGCCATGAAAACCATTGTCCTCTTTGGCGTTATTCTTGCGTCTAAGAACGCTTTAGCAATTGCGAGGGTGGATGCAACGCCACCATTATTATCGACCGCGCCACACCACCAATGGTCGTAATGTGCTCCGAATACTACGTACTCATCAGGGTATTCGGACCCGGGGATGCATCCATAGACGATATGGGCAGGTGCATCTTCCGTGATTTCATTGTCCACGGCAGTTTCAACTTCCAGAACTCCTTCGGTAAGTAACTGCTTCAGGTAAGCCGCGTCGTTGCCCGTTATCGAAAGCGTCGGTATTTTGGCATGAGCACAGTCGATGTTAATGGCAGCGCTGTCTCTGAAGGGGTTATGAATCAGAGCACCCACCGCTCCTTGATGTGCTCCTTCATTAACTGCGGGAGTTATCCACATCAAATCGCTGAACTCTATCAGGACAATTTTTCCCTTTACGCCGCCCTTGATTTGTTCATAATCCTCCTTTCTACCCCAACCGACATGGACGAGCTCCGCGCATATCGGTTTTCCATCAGGGGTCGATGGACTCTCGGCCATGGATCTTGTCTTGATTATCGGGCTTTCCACTTTCGGTTTTACGATCTTGAGCGAAGCATGCCTGTAGTTCCAATTCACGACTGGAAAGGCCTCGATGGTCACATCTGAAAGACCCAGCTTGCGCATCTCATCGCTTATGTAGATGGAGACTTCGCGATCTTCCCGGCTGCCAGCCACGACCTCGCCGTCGTAAGGATATGGAAAACTCGATAGTCTTCTACATAGGTCGAATGCATAATCCGCATCTATTCTGTCTATGAGTTCTTGCTCTTCGGCCGTAAGAGACAATTCATCTGATTTTGAAGACATTTTCGTATTCTCTCTTATCTGTATTCTCGATCATTGATTGCAATTGCCAACTGGGCACATGTCTCGATATTTGGTGTATTTTCCTTTTCTGGAACGCATGTGAAGCATTTCCACGGATTCCGGGTTTCTTACATCATCAGTTTGTTACATTCTATGATAATGGTTGGCAATCGTTTCGACGGTCATTCGTTTGCATCAGGGGGCGTCTCTTTTTCCTCAAGCATCTTCTGCCTCTTCCTTTTCCTCAACAGAATCGTTGCCACGGCCGCTGCGACTATCGCCACGACTGCGATGCTAGCCACGATTATCGTCAAGGGCTCGATTGCAGGAGATGGAGCTTTCTCTTTGTACTTCAGATGCCAGAAGAGCGGGTTCTCGGTCCAGAATGCGTCCAACGTCATTCCCGTCTGCTGAGTCCAGTTCCCCCAGCCTTCCCAGCTCTCGTTGTTCATAGCATAGCAAATAATAGGATAAACGGTGACCATCACGCTTCCTGATAGGTATATCCACTTCTGGCACTCGTCGACCCAATGCTTCCTCTCGGTGGGGTCGAGCGTCGTGACGGTCTTCAGGTACAGCGCATCATACTCAGGGCTGTTTGTCCCGAACTCGTTCCAGCCGAAGAGCGCATAGCTCGTCGGCGCGTAGCACAGGTAATTTGGATCGATATCCCCAGCCCAATATGTTTGCATTGTGTTGTATGTATAGCTGTAAATCAGTTGGCTCCAGGTCGCGGTATTGACGAGGGAGATTGCATGCGTCGGACCGCCATCACTGGAAATCCATACACCTATCTTCTCCCATTCCTTGACCAGAAAGTCTCCGATCTGTCGGTCTTCGAAGACCACCTGCTCGACGACCTGCTCGAATATGAGCTTCTTGTTCAATATAGAATTGTAATCACCCAGTCCCATTGCGACCAGGCGCGCCGCAGCGAGCGGCCCAGCTTTCCTCACGATCATGTCAGATTCGTTCGCCCAGACATATCCCGCCGCATCCAGTATCCTGTTGGCCTCGCCAATATCGTATTCCATCACATCCTTGATGGGCTTCGTGTAAGAATACACTACGCCGGTCAACTCGTACTTGCCGGATGAGGAGTTATACTGGGCGCCGTACACATTGAAAGTCGAAGGCGTGTCGTCAGGCTCCCAGTACCATTGTGGAGTGACTGGCGTGATGAGGCCGTATCCTATCTCTGCAAGCCCCTTGTAGACGTTATTCTTGATATAGTTCTTATCCGTGGCGAGGGCGCAGGCGCGCTGCACGGCGGGGTCGAGCCTCAGGACATTTAGGGTACCCGGGGCGTTCTCATAAGCATTCAACGCCACCTCCTTCGAATACGAGGTCGGGCTCAGCGTCGCCTGCAGTATGATGTTGTTCGGCAAGGAGGGTTGAGCCTTCCAAGTCATGTATGTCCCAGGAAGTATCTCTCCGACGTCCGTATCCCCGGTTTTTATCGATAGCGCCAGAGTCGATTCCTCGGAGAAGAACTTCATTATGAGCTTGTCTATCTGGACGTCCCTCTTGTGGGTTACTCCCAATCCGTGCGGGTTGCCATTTTCATCTGTCCAATTGTAGTATCTATTCTTAATCATCGTGACGGATTCCTTGGAGACGATTTCGTTCTTGAGATTCGCGGTCCCTTGGAACAGGCCGGTGCCGATGGGCGGATATCCTTCCCACTCCTGTGCGATGTAGGACGCCGGTTTCCCCTCGAAAGCATGCTTTGGCATCATCGGGATGAAGATGTTACCTCCGAAAGCGACTGGCGTTGGCATCCTCGTATCGAAATCTGTGAAAAATATTCTCACCGTGAAATCGTCGACCTTCTCGACGTGATCTATCCACCTCGTGTATGGCTGGTAAGCCCAGTACGTCATGAAGTTAGGACCAATCTGGATTTCTATCGTCCACTCCACGTCGTCGGCCGTGAATTGAATACCGTCGCTCCACCAAGCATCGTCGGTCAGGTTATACTGCCAGATGGAACCGTACGGCCAGTCAGTCTCATTGTAATAAATCTTGAAATCCTCACCTTTGACAAAAGTCGTTCCGCTTGCGGCCGCCGTCGGACCGTCCATAGGGAACCAGCTCAGTGCCAGGTTCGGCTGATTCACCATGTTCTCGTCAGGAGTCATCAGATAGTCGTACACGAGACCGAAGAAAACATACGCGTTGTCTGTAATCCCAACGAACGGATTGGGGCTGTCGATCGGACTGCCCATCGCTATCGTCAGGATGCGCTCTTCAGTCGATATTGCAGCGACATTCGCGACAAACGCCTGCGTCAAGGCGAGGAGCATTGCCATCGTGACCGACAGAGCAATGATCCTGTCAGCCAGCAATTGCATGCCGGTCCGAGTTTTCCGAATCTTGTCATTTGAGATATCAATACCGCTGTTCATCCACAATCAACCCCAAAGACTCAATCTCGTTCCAGGATAATCTCATAAATGACTTAGAAGAACAAATCACAGGATCTGTCCTCCCCCGGGACATATCTTCCTCGTGATTACTCTGTAGCCGAGATTTGAAATCATGATTTGTTAACCCTCTATCTGCATTGCGGGGTAAATTATTTTCGGAGAATGAGATACCGTGTGATAGGACTCATGCAGTGTGCATTAGGTAAACAAAACTCTCGACATACGGCGGCTCCTTTTGCATCGAAGTTAAGATTTCCAATTCGTTTTCCAAAAACATACAAAAACGCCGTTATTCTCCTCGCAAAGCTTATCGGAACGGGGAAGATTAGGGTGTAGAATACTGCTTGACCGCTGCATACATGAAAGAAATCTCACCGTCTGCCTGACCGTAAGAAAGAGGATGATGATTTGGAACTGCGCGAGGTCGAGAAGAAGATCGTCCTCATCGGGGATGCGAAGACCGGAAAGACCGCGATAGCCGAGAGGTTCGCGAACGACAGGTTCGTCGAGGAATACGTGCCCGGCACCGGAGTGAAGGTCTACAGGAAGAGCCTACAATACGTCTATCCGAATGTCATAATCAACCTGAAGATAGCCGTCTTCGACCTCTGCGGCCAGAGGGATTACGCGAGGATAAGGGAGATGGCGTTGACGGACGCCGATGCGCTCGTTTTCGTGAGCGACCTGTCGAGGGTCGAGACCATCACGGCGATTCCGGAGTTCTGGGTGATAGAGGCGAAGAAGGCGGACGCTAGGGCCGCGCTCATCTACCTCGGGAACAAGATCGACCTCGTCGACGAGGAGTCCCCGACCGCGAAGGTGCTCACAAAGATCGCGGACGAGCGCGGGATACCGATCTTCTTCACCAGCGCGAAGACCGGCGAGAACGTCGAGGAGCTGTTCCAATTCATAGGGAAGCGCCTGGTGTCCGAAGTGGCGAGGGACTTCAAGAAGACCCAGAGGGAGAAGCCGATGAATCTTACCAACGCCTTCGACTACATACTCGCGGACTTCTGCGCGCAGCACGGGGACATGGAGAAGGCGATGATGATAGCGCAGAACCAGTTCCTCGAGATCGGGCTCGACCTGCGGAAGCTGACGAAGGAGAAGATCATAGAGATGCTCGAGCGCTTCAGGATGATAGAGGAGCTGATGCTCTCGGAGAACATCGCGAGGGTGAACTACGAGGAGAGACTGAACCTGATAAACTCGATCCCCGCCGAGCAGTGAGCGCGGCGATGGTGGCGCGATGCTCGCCCTTTCACTGGCTTCTTGGCGGCGCTTACGATGAACATTTTTGTGCACCGAAATACAAAAAGAAACATTAAATATCCCTCGGCTTTTGGGGGTAATCGAAGGGTGGGATTTCTCGATGCCTTCAGAGGAAAGAATGCGAAAGACCGGTACTGGGAAGGGGACCCGCGAGAACGAAGAGATAGTGGATGCGATCAAGGAGATCATGAAGAGGTGCGATCAGATATCCTCAAGAAACGGGATTGCCAAATCGGATGTCTCACGAAGAAAGTAGGCAAGATCGCACGCGAATGGGCGGCATTGTCCGTCACGTCGCATTGTCAGATTCATGCGCAATAAGGGATGCGTCCCAGGAGGATTCCGCCTAATTGACCCGGCATGATACAAATGCATCGGATTCTTATCTCCCGAGAAGCGAGTTCTGAATGATCTCTGATGTAATCCGAATCCTCTCATCACATTTCTGGAAAAGTTCGTCGCTTCTCGGCTGAGTCGGCGAATAGCACATCGCGACCAATATCCCGGCGTCTTTCGCGGCATTGACCGCGGGGACGAAATCGCTATCGGCAGTCACTAGAATCGCTCTCTCAATCTTGCCAGAAAAAGACAACCTGACGAGATCCACCGAGAGCAGGACATCGACGCCTTTCTGTTCGAAATAGGGCGGCTCGGATATCTTGCGCAATCGCCCCAATCTCACCTCGAAACGAGGAAGGCTCTCAAGATTGTAGATGAATCTGTCAAATCCAGATTTCAAAGCTCTTTCCTCGGCAGAAGGTGGGCTGCTTTGAAATGGAGGGCAATCGTAGAAATAAGTTCTGAATCTCTCACCGCCCGCGCAAATGCTATCAGAAAATTTCGCATAATCAATCCTGGGCTTGCCGAAATCCTTAATCAATACCTTCGAGAAATACCCGTTATCGATGAAAACTGCAACCCTATCCATCGTTTCCCTTCCCAATAAAAAGAAAATTTTTGCCTGCCGTCCTCATCGAACGGCAGGGGCAATTTTCTAATCTGTTTATGATGAGTGCAGTTAATAATTCTTTTGACTGCATTTATCCAGCATGGCAATTCGAAATGTGAAATCCGGCATATCATCCAGTTACAGTATGATTCAACTGAGAAGCCGCTTTCAATGGATGGCTCGTGGCATAGGATGTCGCCTTCTGGACAACCATACACGCTGAGGCGGACGTGTTGAAACCGAACTGAGCCGACATGCAAAATGCTTAATAGTGCTCCGCCTATCTTAGTAACACGAAAATTGAAAAAGTGTTACGGTGAGATGAGATGCACATTCCTGACGGACTCATGCTCCCGCTGCTGCTGGGAATCGGCTGGCTCGTAGCAATAATCGCTCTCGCGGTCGCGGTCAAGAAGACAAGGCAATTGCTGCCCGAGGACAAGATACCGACGATGGCAGTTCTTGCCGCGGGAATATTCGTCGCGCAGATGCTGAACTTCCCGATAGCGGGCGGGACCAGCGGCCATCTTATCGGCGCCACCATCGCGACCGTACTGGTCGGCCCATGGGCCGCGATCCTCGTGATGAGCATCGTGATAATCATCCAAGGGCTCATGTTCGGAGACGGCGGGATACTCTCCTTGGGGCTCAACCTGACCAATATGGCGGTAATCGGCGTGCTCGTCAGCGCTGCGGTCCTCGGGACTGTCGGCAGGACGAGGCTCAGGAGCGAGATAACCGTGTTCTCCGCCGCCTGGCTCGCGGTGTTCGTCGCCGCTCTCGCGTGCGCGCTCGAGCTCGCGGTCAGCAGCGCAATCTCCGGAGGAACCTACGGCATCATATGGACGATATCCTTGCCCGCCATGCTGATCTCGCATGCCATGATAGGCATCGGCGAGGCTGCGATCTCCGTGGCGGTCATCTCGTATCTTTCCCATGTCGCGCCCGCGATGCTTCACAACTTTGCCCCGAAGGAGGAGGTTGCCGCCCAATGAAGATAGACGCGCATCTCAAGGCGGTCATCGGAGTTATTGTCATATTCGCCATAGGCGCAATCGGGTACTGGGTGTTCTCTTCCGAACTTCCCGACGGGCTCGAGAGGACGATGGAGGAGGCAGGGGTCGAGGAGCAGCCCCCGGTGTACCAGGCGCCGCTCAGCTACGGGGAGGACTACGCCTCGTACGTTCTGATGGGGCTCATCGGGTTCGTGTCCGTGCTGCTCGTCTCGCTGGCGATAGGCAAGCTGATGGCGAAGAGAAATGGAGCATAAGTACATAGACGAGTTCGCAGTCAGGTCGCCCTATTCGAAGGCGGACCCGAGGGTCAAGCTCGTCGCGCTGATAGCGTTCCTCGTGATTGCGGCCTTCTCGACCTCGCTCGACGCAACCGTGGCGATATTCTGTGCATCTGTCGTCCTCGCCGCGGGCTCGAGGATACCGGCGAGGCACCTATTGTACGGCCTTGCTCCTGCGACGCCGTTCATCGCGGCCGCGTTCCTCGCGGTGCTGCTAACAGGATCTCTGCTGAACGCTTTTCTGATAACGCTGAGGGTATCCGCCTCGGTCCTCGCAGCGGTCATCTTCTCCAGCACGACGCCGATACTCGAGCAGGCGAGGGCGCTCCAGTGGTTCAGGATACCCTCGATAATCGTGTCCACGCTGATCTTCGCCTATCGGTTCATATTCGTCTTCATCGACGAGCTCGAGCGCATGAAGCTCGCAAGGACCGCCAGGGGGTTGGAGATGCGCAGGGGCAGCATCTTGAAAAGAAGGCTGATGCGGAGCATCGGGCAGACGATAGGCATGCTGCTGGTCAGGGTCAACAACCGGGCCGTCAGGGTGTTCGACTCTCTCCGCGGGAGAGGATTCTCTGGCAAGGTCATGTCCATCAGGCCGCTGAGAGCGACCTACGTAGACGCCTTGTACGTTCTGTTCTTCGCGGCCCTGGTCGCTCCCGGGATCATGCTGCAGACGGGGGTGGTCTGATCGCGCCGCTGATAGAGGCCCGGAACCTCGGGTTCAGGTATCCCGGCGACATCTCCGCGCTCGAGGACATATCGCTCTCGATAGAGAAGGGCGAGAGAATCTCCATACTCGGCCCCAACGGTGCCGGGAAGAGCACGCTCCTCCTTCTCCTCGCGGGCCTGAGAGAGCCGACCGCGGGACAGGTCCTGATCGACGGGAAGGTCATGGACAGAAAGAGCGCGAACGAGCTGAGGAGGAGGATAGGGGTCGTCTTCCAGGACCCGGACGACCAGATATTCATGCCGACCGTCGAGGAGGACATAGCATTCGGGCCTGTCAACCTCGGGCTCGAAGCATCGGAGGTCGAGAGGAGGGTCAGGGATGCTATCCTTTCCACGGGTCTCTCGGGGTACGAGAAGCGCCAGCCGCACCACCTGAGCCTTGGGGAGAAGAAGCGCGTGGCGCTCGCGGGGATAATCGCGATGTCCCCGGGCATGCTGCTGCTCGACGAGCCCACCTCTGGCCTGGACCCCGCCGGCAAGGCGGAGATGATAAGGCTGCTCGAGAAGATCGGCGAGACGATAGTGCTCGTCACGCACGACGTAGACCTCGCGCTGGAATTCTCTGACAGGACGGTTTTGCTCAACAGGAAGGTGCTGTTCGACGGGGCGACGGTAGAGCTCTTCGAGGACGATTCACTGCTGTCTTCCAACGGCCTTGCGCGCCCGAAGGTTTCCAGGATCGCGAGCATCCTGAGGAAGAAGGGACTGCTGCGCGACGACCAGAGGCCGAAATCCATGTCGGAGCTCGAGAGATTTCTCTCGGAAAGACGATGAATCACGCCTTCCCGCCGAACAGGAAGATGACTATCGCCGTCACGAGGCCGGCGATGACGAACCTGAGGCCGGTGTAGAGTATCATCTCCTTGAGTATGCTCCCCAGGTAGGCGCCTATCGCGAACAGGAAGGCGTTCGCGAGGATTATCGCGCAGTACATCGCGTCCAACGACGGCAGGAACATGAAAGGC
>JAWCKK010000020.1:0-430 GCA_038852105.1 Thermoplasmata archaeon | reverse complement strand
AAGAACGGGACTAGCGGGATGAATATCCCGACCAAGGGCGATACGCCGTGCACGACGGCGCTCGCGAGGTTGCTTATGAACTGCGTCTCCTCCCTGTCGCCCTTGACGCGCGTGAGCATCGCGCGCTCGATCTCCTTGTGCCTGAGGGCGATCTCTATGCGCTCCGCCTCGAACGCGCCGACCGCGGAGCTGATCGCGAGGCCGATTCCCGCGGCCATGCCGGCCACGAGGACAAGGTCGTTGGAAAGCTTTCCCACCGCGTACGCGCCCAGAATAATACCGAGGATCGTCAACGCGCCGTCGAACGTGCCTATCACGAAGTACCTTCGGATTATCGGCATCGTGTCGTGCATTTCGGCCGCTTGGCGCACGAGCTTCCTGAAATTGTCGACTCTACCGCCTATACGCCCCATCTCAGCTCTTTCCTCTC
>JAWCKK010000019.1:0-20445 GCA_038852105.1 Thermoplasmata archaeon | reverse complement strand
AGCGCCCTTCCTGGAACGTCCCGCCGTCCTTGAACTGGTCAGTGGCGACGTTTCTGACTATCACCCTGAAGGGAGCTATCACAAGATATCCCCTGGTATCTATCGCTATCCCGCTGATGTAGACCGTCTTGTTCAGACCGCCCGCAGAAGCGATATCGGCTAAACCGTCGTTGGTATAAGCTATTGAAGGAGATGGGCAGTCGCACAAGATTCCGGCCGTTATCGTGATGATCGATGCGAAAATCATCAAGGACAGGTAGCTCTTGTTTCTCATACGGGCACTCTATTCCATGAAACAGACTCGAATAGTTATAGAAAAAGCTTCCCCAACGGATAATCCGGTTGTCGCGCTCAATCGATGCGGGACGCGGCCTTCGACAGGACTGCTTTGAAAGAGTCGCGCATCTTGCGGTTCCTCATCGCGGCCGATGGATGATAGCAGGCCAATACAGTCAGGTCCATGCCAACACGCTTCGCTTCGAACTCCTTCCCTATCATCGCCGACAACCGGCCAGTGCGGCCTGTCAACGCCTTCAACGCGACGGAGCCCAATGCCACGGCTATCTTAGGCCTGAGCTCGCTCAGCTCTGCCTTGAGGTTTGGGAGGCACTGCTCGATCTCATCGTCTCGTGGCTTCCTGTTGCTCGGCGGCCGACACCGGACGACGTTCGTGATAAAGACACGGGATCGTTCGATCCCGATCTCAGCGAGCATGGAGTCAAGGAACCGGCCAGCTCTTCCGACGAACGGCACGCCCTTGAGGTCCTCCTGCTCTCCGGGCGCCTCTCCGACAAGGACGATGCGGGCGCTCTTCGGGCCCGAACCGTTCACTATCCTTGTCCTGCTCTTCGAGAGGGAGCACCTGAAGCAATCCTCGACCGTTGAATCACCATCTCCCGCTCAAACGAGGTCTTTCGCTTTGAAAAGAGAGACCATCTCGAGCCCGTTCTGCTCGAGAAGCTCGCGGGCGCCTTCCTCCCTGTCGACGACCGTGACCACCTTCCTCACGCTCGCTCCCTTGGCTTTCAACGCCTCGACGACTCTGAGAGCGGACGCCCCGGTGGTTGCGACGTCCTCTATCACCAGGTATTCCTCGCCGGGCTTGACGTCTCCTTCGATCTTCTCCATGGTCCCGTGCTCCTTCTGATCCTTCCTGACAATGACATAGGGCCGATCGGTCTGCAGGGCGACCGCGACGACCAACGGAACGGCTCCCAGCGCCATACCGGCCAATCTCTCCATCCCCACATGCTTGGAAATCTCCTTCGCCATCTCTCTCAATATCTTCGGATCCGCAGAAGCACGCTTGACATTGACGTAGTAGTTGCTCTTCTTCCCCGACGACAGCGTGAAATCTCCGTACTGGACCACCTGGACGGACTTCAACATATCCTTCAGCATGACGACCGCCTCCTTCTACCATGGGACATGCTTTCTTCCCAACTTATAGCCTATGATATTGAACGCTCTATGCAGCACGGGGATCAGCAGTATCAGGAAGACCGTCCCGAGCCAGAAATAGTCGTCGATGAAATAGCTGACGAACCAATCCGGTTTCGCGACGTATGCGAACATGATTGCGAATACGAAGAAGTCGAACTGGTCGAGGACTGGCGCCTTCCCGCCTCTCGGGATTCCCAACCTGCGTTTCACGAACGCCCCCGCACAATCCCCGAGAAGCGCTCCGACGGAGATGAGCGCGAAGAACGGTATCGCCTCCTCGTATGTTCCGAACCCGAAATGCGTCGCCGAGAACGGCTCGGAGAGAATCATCTGGGCTATTCCGACGAGAATGCTGAGGACTATGCCCGCGAAGAAACCGCGCCAGGTCTTGCCATCTCCGAGTATCCTGTTGCCCTTCCAGCTCCTGCCGAAATCCATCGGCCTGCCGCCGCCGAAGATGGCCGCGAAGGAGTTCGAGACCATTGCTGGCCATAGCAGCCAAAGAGGTGTCAGGAGAACGAGAGCGATGTCCACGTTTCGGAATCAATGGCATGTCTAAAAAGGCTTTCCAATCTCGACATGCTGCAAAGAGCCAAGCAGCACCGAAACGAATCTCGATGACAGATAGTAGAATGAATTGCTAAACTGGAGGGCATCTTTTTATCATTCGTGCGGGATTCATGTCTTGCATCCGCTCAGGGACGTTAGGCAAAAACCTTAACATCATGATTGAGGAAAATCAAATGAAAATCGCATCTATCGTCGGCGCTCGCCCTCAGTTCATCAAGCTCGCCCCATTTTCAACGGAAATCCGAAAACTGTGCCAGGAAGTCATCATAGATACCGGCCAGCATTATGACGATGAGATGGCTTCAAACTTCTATTCGGAATTCCAAATACCAAGGCCCGACTACTCCTTGGGCATTGGCTCCGGAAGTCACTCATATCAGACCGGGAAGATGCTGATCGAACTTGAGAAGGTCATAGCCTCTGCAATGCCCGACATGTGTGTCGTATTCGGAGACACGAACAGCACGATCGCAGGTGCAATCGCCTCGAAGAAACTGGGCATACCTTTGGCACACGTCGAGGCGGGGCTCAGAAGCTTCGATCGCTACATGCCCGAGGAAATAAACAGAATAGTCGCCGATCACCTTTCAGACCTGCTCTTCTGCCCTAACGAGGACGCGCATAGGAACCTTGCCAACGAGGGCATCACTGAGGGCGTATTGATATCGGGCGACATCATGCTCGATACGTTGAACGCCAGTCTCGAAGCCGCGAGAAGGCATTCCGACGTACTGGAAAGGCTATCATTATGCAAGAAAGAATATCAGCTCTTGACATGCCATAGACCTGCCAATACCGACAACGAACAGAACCTCAAGAACATCATATCGGCCGTAGAGGAATCCGGCGAGAAGACCGTCTTTCCCGTGCACCCGCGAACCACGAAATACATGGACATGTACAGACTGACAAATCGCCTCCCGAAGAACCTCATCGTCACCAAGCCGCTAAGCCATATGGATACAATTTGGCTGGCCGCGAACGCTAAGAGAGTGCTCACGGATTCGGGAGGCCTTCAGAAGGAGGCTTACATACTTGGCGTGCCTTGCATAACTCTGCGCGATACGACCGAGTGGATGGATACCGTCAGGGTGAAATGGAACATTCTCGTAGGGGCAGACAAGGGAAACATTCTGAGAGCAATCAAGGAATTCGTCCCGCCCGCAGAGCATCCGGATATTTTCGGCCCCGCAGGAGCTTCCCGTCGGATTACCTCGGAAATTACGAGATATCTTGAGAAGAGAAGAGCCGGCTAGGAGCTATTCGCACAAAGTCGTCTCGCAATTATCCGGGAGCATTTCGAGTACCCGATCAGACTCGGTTCGTGATATCACTTATCGATTTCTCGATGAATTTCACAATATTTCGACAGTTTTTCGCTCTTGTGCTAGAAAAGATAAAGAGATGGTCGCTCCTATAATAGGTGCAAATGGAGGGCTGAGGCACGGCAGATAAGTATTCCAATGATGTCGACAAGCGTTCTCTCTCCGCCATTTGGCAGCATTATTACAAGAACGCAGAGGAAGAGGCGGAGCCTGACGATGCTCCGCATGAGCCTCAGAAGAAGAGATACAGGCGCGTGACGAAAAAGGAAATAATCGTCAGGACGTTGAAGAACGAGCGGCCCGAGGGACAAGCCGTGAGCCTTCAAGAACTATCTATGATGACCGGCCTGACCCCGCACGACCTGTCGGGGCATCTGGTTCACCTGATAAACGAGGGCACTGTAGTAAGACTGGGCAGGGGACTTTTCGCGCTCTCAACGAAGCCGAAGCCCGGGACGACGACGAAGGAGGAGCTGAAGAGGCTCGTCGAGAAGATGGAAGAGCAGAAGCAGTACAAGATCGAAGAAAAGGTCATGATAACCAACAAGGACCATTCCGAGAGCAAGCGGATGATGCTTGACTTCCTGAACGATGCCCTTCTGATGTGCGCAGACGTCGAGCTCGTCATAAAGTGCAAGAAGGACGAGAACGGCAAGGGCGGGCGAGTGTACATAGAGCTGAAGGCTCAGTGAGACATTCTATCCTGTCCGTGGTCGATTTCTGCACGGTTTCTCGCCGATTTCCTCTTGGGCAATCGTATCTTTCCCGACCTCTTCCGTCCATCGAAGAACGCCCGAATATCCGCAATCGGCTCCCGAGTGGCGACCGCTCGTATGTGCGGCTTGAAGTGTACCACGCGCCTGTCGAGGATCAAGGCGACTCCGACGTCCGTCTCGCTCCTGATCAGCCGTCCTATGCTCTGCAGCATCTTCCTCGTGGCGGGCGCCTTGACCACGTAGTCCCAGCCCTTCCCGAACTTGAGCTCGTAGTAGTGCTGCAAGGCCCTCGTCCGAGCGCTCGGCTTCGGGTAGGGTATCCCGACGATTATCGCTATCTCGAGCTCCCGGTCCGGGAAATCGATACCCTCGGATATCCTTCCCCCGGATACCGCGAGCATCAGCCCGCCGTTTTCGCATTTCTTGAAATCCGTGACGATGGACATCAGGTCATCCTGCGGCATCCCCTTCTCTTCCTTGAACACGCGACAGCGAATATCGCTCATCAAGCCGTCCTCGACGAAGCGCTCAAGGAGCGCGTACGAGGGGAAGAATGCGGCGATGTTGCGGTCGAAGTTCCGCGCGATATCAGTGATGTACCTCCTCATCTTCGAGAGTATCCTTGCGTCCTTCGCGATGTCCTCGTATCTCGAGGTCACGTCGTCCGCATACAGCAGCGCGAGGTTCTCCTTGGGGAATGGTGACGGGAAAGACAGCAGCGGGGATTCCTTCGGCAGGCCTATGCTGTCCCTGTACTCGTCGAGCGGCTCGAGCGTGCCCGACATGTGAATCGATGCGGAAGCCTGAAGCAGACCGGCGCACGCCAGAGACGGGTCAAGGCAGTAGGCTTCGAAGCGGGCCGAATCGCCCGCCACGACCAGCTTTACGTAGTCCTCTTCGTCTACGGACATCCAGAACTCGAGGAATATGCCCGTCGCGTAAAGGTAGGACCTCGGCAGTCTGCCCTCCTTCTTCTTCCGGTCTCGGACAATCTCCCCGAGAGTGACGAGGTTCTCGGCTATCTTCATCAGCCCCCTGCTCGTCACCTTCAGCCTCGCCATGAGCTCCTCTTCGAGCAACCCCATCGGGACAAGTCCGTCTTCGTCGAGCACATACTCCTCGATCGATTTCTCGAGAATCTCGCGCAGCATCCCGAGGAAGTCCGTCGTGCTCGTTCCCTCGAATATCTCCGGGTCCTTCAGCTCCTGAGCTTCGCGCATTGCGGCCTTCAGAGTGTTCATCGTGAGTTCCGCCGTCTTCAGCTCTCTCGCGTATTCCGGCAGATTATGCGCCTCGTCGACTATCACGATGAGATCCTGCAGGTCGCAGCCCATCCAGTCCAGTAGGTTCTTTCTTATGAACGGGTCGAAGAAATAGATGTATGGCGCCGTGACGACCTTGGCTCGAGAAACGAGTTGCTTGCACAGCTCGTGCGCACAGACGCCGAACTCCGTGCATCGCCCGGCAAACTCCTCCGCGGTGGGCAGATTGTTCCTCGCCCAGGTCTCGATGCCCGAGCAATCCACGCTCATCAGCGTGTGGAAGTACTTGCACCCGGACGGGTTTCCGTTCATGACCATGTTCTTCTTCTGCGAGCACAGAAGGGAAAGCTCCTCGTGACTGCCGTTCTTCAGCTCTTCGCTCATCGCAACGTAAGGACACATATTGCGGCGCCCCTGGACGGCCATCCCGAAGACCGGGGACGTTTTCGATATCGCTCTCAGCTCGAGCATCACCTGGCGTTGCTGAGAGTTTGTCCGGGTGAGATACAGTATCCTGCGGTCGTCATTCTCGCAGCTCTCGAGCGCCGCTGTCAATGCGCATATCGTCTTTCCCGTACCGGTGCCCGCCTGCACCGCGCAATGGCACGATCTTTCGATGTGCCGGGCGAGGGCCTCGACCATTTCCATTTGGCCCGCGCGAGGCTGATAGGGGAAAATACGGCTCATCGTGCCGAGAAAGAGAGTGGTCGGATTTAATCCTCTTTAGCGAGTGCGGCGAAAATGCTGTCGCTCGAACTCACGAAGAATTCCAGAATCCCTGTGATGGATTGAAAACCGGCTACTCCCGGTTCCAGATTTCGGGCGGGACATCCTCGTAGACATTGGAGGAATCGCCGCTGTCGCTCAAATCGCTCGCGCTTCCCCCGAGAAGCTCCGCGATCCTGTCCTTCCTGAAAATCCAGTAGTGTATCCTCCACTCGCGCCCGTCGTACAGCGTCGTCTCCTCGCGCTCGGTCGTGAGTATCCCCGCATCCTCGAGCATGTAGAAGGCATCCCTGTCTTCTGGCTCCAGAACGTTATCTATTATCCTCTCGCTGTATCCGAAGAAGTTCATCACGTGCTGCGCCAGCGAGCGGGCCTCCTCGTCAGCCATGCCCTCCCTGTCGATGCTGGCCTTGATGGCGGTAGCCAGGTGGTCGACGGTCAAGGTTGAAATCCCGCGCTTCGGCCCCTTCTTGATTTTGGTCACGACATTCATAGACATGCATCCCCCGATGATGCGGAGCAATTTCGTAGAACGCAACTTCTACGAGCGGTACGAGGTAGATTTTTAGCAACAGGTGTTATAAAAACCCTCCCCGAGAATGGATTTTAGCTTTTTCGCTCATTACGAAGGTCGCAGTAGTGCAATCCGATTGAATTATCCGTATCTGGCGCTAGATATTTTCGGCGTCAGCTACCAAAAAAATTGTGGAGAAGGCCTCCTAGGCCGGGACTTCTCCGGAGATGCTTGCGCTCACCAGAAGCCGACTTCGGCTATCAGAAACGCAGCGGCGAGTATCATCGCCAGGCGCACGAATTTGTCCACGTCGACTCTGACAATTCCGCCGAACAGGAGCACGACCGTCAGGACGAACATGCCAAACGAGTTTAGGATCCATCCAACGCTCCTGGCATCGCCGGTGGTCAGGCCTGCTATTATCGAGCCCAGCATCATCAAGAACAGGCCGAGAAGCGCTCCGAGCGCGAGAACGAAGTCCGAAGCCAACGGCCTCAGATAATCGCTCATCGGTCTAGCGGGGGCCTGCTGCGGTGGGGGCTGATACATCATCGGTTGTGGCTGCATTCCATATCACCGCGTCTGCATTGTCTTTGCAGAATATAAACCGATTGCTAGGATTTCGCAGTGTGGGACTGGCATACAGGATGATTTGTCGAGCGCTAGCAATTGGGAAAAACTGCATGAATAGAGCTATCTGAAGATGCAATAGAAGATGGATGTGGCCACGGGTCTATTTCGCCGCGAACGCGCTTTCGGGCTTGTTCTGCGGCCTGCGCGGCTGCACAGACACCACCGCGCATCTCTTCACTTGCCGCTTCTCGCCGTGCGCGATCGTCTCCCTATCTTTCAATTCTCTGTCCTCCCGAATGGCGTGCTAGCATTGTGATGCTCATATCGAGCAAACCAGAGTAACCCTCGAAAGGACTATAAAAACAATATGACCGGAATTCCAGTCCTGATAATAGGAGACCTAGAAACTGTCTATCGGGCTCAGCAATACCTCGCCGTTTTCGTCTTCAGGTGATTGATCTCGCTCTTCAGCTTCGCGAAATCGTCGCTCGTCGTGCTCCTCATCTTCTTTGCGGGCGAGCCCATGCACACGCTTCCGGTCTCTATCTTCATGCCCGGAGGCACCAAGGAGCCCGCCGCGATTATGCATCCGTCGCCCACGTTCGCCCTTTCGAGGATTATCGCGCCGATGCCGATGAGGCAATTCTCCCCTATCGTACACCCGTGTATCATCGCGCCATGCGAGATTATGGTGTTCTCGCCGACCGTCACAGGGCAGCCCGACGGCGCCTCTATCAATGCGAGGTCCAGGACAAAAGACCCTTTTCCTATCTCGATCGAGGATTCGTCCGCTCTCAAGACAGCTCCCGGGTAGACGCCAGCGCGTTCCCCGATTCTGACATCGCCTATGACCAACGCTTCTGGATCGATGTACGCGCCTTGCGCTATCTTGGGCGAAAGGCCCTCGAATTCCCTGACGGTCAAACCAAATCCCGCCTACGCTAATTCACCATCTGAACGGCCGGAACGGCCGCGGACAACCGAAGATCGATTTCTCCATCAATCGCCGATTACCATCCAGCTTCCTGAAAGCACGGGTTTCCCGCCACTTATCTTGACGGACGTCTTCAGGGTTATCAGGTCCCCGACATCGTACATCGAGGTCAAATCTACGGGGAGAATGGTGATGGAGAACATCGCGTTCCTGACGTGCAGGTTGCCGCCCAGATACGTGAGCACTTCGAAGTCCGTCCCGCTCGTCTCGTTTATCCACTTCGTGCCCGTGTACAGGAAGTAGAACGTCGTGCTGAAATCGGTGGATTCCATGGCCACTATCTTGTCCGTTATGGTGATCTGCTGACCGTTCTCGTACGTGCTAGGAAGCACGAGTTCCAGCGATCCGGCGCTCTTCTCCTCCATCTTGTCGAAGAGCGAGGAGAAGGTGCTCCCCGACGTGCTCGAGAAGTCGAGCTTTATCGTGCTGAAAGCAAGGACAAGCACTGCTACCACGACCAAGACGCCGATCAACACGATCACTTTCTTGTCTATCATGCGCACTCACCTTGAATCGCAGGAAAAGGAAACGAGCTGCGCATAGCGCCCGCTCTTCCCATCCCTTCCATTCTGGACATTGCAACCGATTCGAGCGTATATATTATTTTTCCCTTTGTCGGAAAAATCGAACTCTTCCGTTCGAATACCGAGAAATTGAAAACTAGAAAGGGGTTTCGGAAATCGTTCGTCTCGCTCACGCGGCGGCGCCCGAGAGCCTCTTCTGGCCCATCATGTAAAGGATTACGCCGACCACGATGAATACCACGAACAAGACCGCGAGCAACGCCTGGTTGTCCTTCATCGCATCGCTTATCGGCTTGCCCGCGAGCAGGAATATGACCGCGAATATCCCGAACACGAATATCGACAGCAGGATCGTCGGAAGCATCGGGTGATACTCCTTTCCCTTCTCTTCGGTCGATTTCTTGACCATCGTGAACGCGAGGAACGCGACGATGACGATGATGAAACCGAGCAGGGCGTACACGCCGAGGTTCTGGTCTATCGGCGGCACCCATGTCCAGTACCAGCGTATGAACAGGGCTATCTGGAGACCTATGATCCCGAGCGCGAGCAATGCTATTCCGAAGACCCTCATGTCCGTCAGGCCGGTCGCAGCTGCGGGTTTCGCCTTCGGAGCCTCTTCGACGGCCGCCTCTTCCTCCGCTTCGACAACCTCCTCTTCGGGGGCTTCCTCTTCCTCGACGACCTCCTCAACCTCTACGACCTCTTCCTCGGGGGCGGCTTCCTCTTCAACGACTTCTTCCGATTCTGCCTCGATCTCTTCCGCTGTGACTTCTTCCTCGCCCTCGGGAACTTCCTCCTCTTCGGCCTCTTCTTCCGCTTCCTCCTCTACGGCTTCCTCTTCCGCTTCGGGCTCCTCGTATTCCTCGGGCGCTTCCGGAGCTTCCTCCTCGATCGATATCTCCTCTACTTCCTCCTCTTCGAACTCCGCACCGCAATGCGGACAAAAGGGGTCCTCGAGGGTGACGGGGTTGCCGCAGACAGGGCAGGTAACTTCTGGCTCTTCCTCTTCTTCTACCGGTGGTTTCTTTTTCGCCACAGCGATTCCTCCTAGACTACCAATATTCCTGACGGGTGAGGTTGCCCTACCAGGACTTTGGGTATTAGGGTATTCGGCTACAAATATGTTATCCCGTGGATGGCACCGGTGAGATTGAAAACCCAGCGAAACTGACTACGGGATTCGAATGCTCGATAGGACGCTCAAAACGATTGAATAGATGCTAGGCCTTTCTGACAGGCGTGGACCCGGCCACCCATCTCGCCATACCGCTCCTCGTTCTCCTCGCGGCCAGGATGAACCCGAGGCTGGTCGTCCCACTCTCCTTGTTCGCCCTGTTCCCCGACATCGATTCGCTGTTCGGGATACATAGGCAACTTTTCCACAACGTGTTCGTGACCGTGCTGATACCTCTAGCCTTTCTGTTATACGCGCGGGCCAGGAAGCCTAGCTTGGTGTTGCCGATCGCGATAATCATGTTCTACCTCGTCTCGCACGTGATCCTCGACCTCAGCGGGGTCGCGCTCCTGTACCCGTTCTATGACGGCGCGTTCTACTTCATACCGAACCTTTACTTCTACACGCAGCCCGGCTTGCGGTTCGATCTCGTGGTGGAGTGGGGAGTGAGGCCTCTCCAGGACGATTACGAGTACCTGTTCATCTCCGAGGCGGGGTTCGTGTACTTCTTCGTGCTCATCGCCGTGCTCGTGATATTCCGGACAGAGATGAAGGGCTGGATATCGAGAAGAATCGACGATGCAAAATGGGTCTGGAAAAAGATTGTGGGTTATCTCAGACGAACGAAAAAGGATTGAATCACGCGCTCTTCGCGACGATCAACTGATTATCGGCCGGGCCCGCGAGATACAGGACATCCTGCTCTTCGAGGAAGTCATCTATGAGCTCAGTATCTAGAACGACCTGCCCGAGCGGGAACTGCTGGGCACCTGCGACCGACCAGCTGCTCTTGAGAATGACCAGATCGAAATCACCGATAGACCGACCGTCGCGTATCCTGAACCCGAGGTCGCTCGAGCCGTTCGATCCCGTGAGAACGCCATAGACTGTGCCGAGCCGTTGGTCGCTGTCTATTCTCGCATCATCCTGATGCGTTTCAATCCAAAGGAAAGCATCGACCTCGTATTCGTAAGTCTGGTTATGCACCCCGAACAGCTGCTCTGTCTGGAAGGCAAGCGGGGTCGTGGCGAGCACGAGCAACAAGAAGGAAGCTCCCAGGATGTGAAAAGATCTTCTCGCCTTGAGGAGGATGACTACGACCCCAGCGGCAAACATCAGCGCCATCGCTATGTCGAGGAAATCGAACGTCCTGTAGATTATCATGTGCGAGGTCGCATCGAGCGCCCGGAGCAGCGCGAACAGGATCATCGTCAATGGGGCGAACACGAGCGCGTAGAGCATCGGGGTGGTGCGCTCGGAGGGCTTCAGGACGCTCTCGGCGCCGAACCACATCGGCACCACGAGTGCCAGATACACCAGGCCGAAAACTAGGACCGGCTCCTGGGTGCCCGCTATGCCCGGGAATATCGGCCTGAAATAGTTCAGCACAAGAAGGCCCGCGCCCAGGACTGGTATGACTATCTTGAGATAATGCCTCTTGGACCTCCGAGTCCTTTCCGATAGGAAAAATGTCATCAGGGCCGCCATCGCGCACGAAACGGCAATCATCAGATACATTCCCGTGTCGGGCGTGAGGAAGTCGTAGTATGGGAGATCTATCCCGGAGTAGTAAATCACAGCCAAGGGCCAAACGAAGAACATCGTGCCGACATCGGCATAATTGTGCCAGGACCAGGCTCTTTTCTTCATCGCCACGTATCCCTCGGCGACGGTCGCGAACGAGAAGAACATGTACGTCATGACCGCACTGTGATGATGGATGAACGTCATCATGACGAGGAGAAGGGTGAGAAGGAATCTGAGCCTCAAATCCCTTCGCTCGAGGAAGAGCGCGGCGACGAGGACGAGCGAGAGCAGCCCGAGGTTCTCTTTCCAGACCGACGCAGTACAGAAGACGTATGTCCCCAGGAGAGCCATGAACAGGCCTCCGAGGAGCGCGACCCTCCTGCTGCCCGTCATGATACGCAATAGCAGAAACGCGAGAACGCACGAAATCGCGCCTATCGTCGCCGCGAATACCTGGGCAAACAGCAATGGACCTACACCCATGATGTGCGAGAACATTGCGAGCACCGAGTTGAAGAACGGCATGTGGATGACGTAGCTCCCCGAATAGGTCGCATCAGCCGGGACCTCGAGCGAGCCCGTGTCGAAGATGTCCTCGGCCATCTTGGACTCGACGAACCCGTCGATGTTGTAAGGATACGGAGACCAAACGAGAGGATAGAGCCTTACGACAAATGCGAGCGCGAAGACGACGAGCACCGGGATCGCAAGCCTGTTCGAAGGTGGTTTCATCATTCTTCCCCTAGCAGCTCCCTGAGGGTCGGCCTGTCGAGCGCCTCCTCACGCGTGCCGCGTATCATCCTGATAGCGGCCCTGCGCGATACGCTCAAGCCGGCTATGAGGCTCGACCCGACGCAGATGGCGATGCATCCGGTCGCCGCTGCGAAAATGAGGCTCGGGTCCAGCATCGGGTACACGACATGCCCGAAAGCGAGCAGCCTTTCGGACAGCGATACCAAGTATGCCAGAAGCATGCCGCCGATCAGGCCCGCTGCGGCCGCGGGGAGCGACAGGATAAACGCCTGCCTGAACATCATCCACAAGAGCTGGCGGGACGAGGCCCCTATAGAACGCAGGATGCCGATGATCCGCGCATTGTCGTTTATCTCCTTCATGAAGCTGCTCGACACGCCTAGCGTCACCAGCGTTGCGGATAACACCGCGAGCGAGACCAGCACGATGACTATGTTAGCCTCGGATATCTTCGCCGTGCTGTAAATCAGGTTGCCTCTGGACGGATCGAGCGAGCCCGTCCCTCCGAACTTCAGGAGGAACTGGACGAGCCCAGGATTTATCTGATACAACGGCTCGACCTCGAGCGTCTCGGAGATCGAATCCGAGGTGAACGTCCTATCTCCCGAGGTCGTGTACGAGACGTTGTAGTAGATCACCCTTATCTGCAGCGGCTTCAGATAGGTCGACCGCTGCGAGAACACGTTCCCGTTCAGGTATATCGTTATCGTCCTGCTGCCGCTCATGTTCCCGAAGTTCTGGCAAAACACGGCGACCGTGCAGTTCTCCCTCACCTTGACCGTCGCCGGGGTGAGCGTTATCTTGTATACCTGGATATCCACCATCTGCGGGAGCGAAGAGGAGTTCACGACCTCTATCTGAACGATTCCGTCCTCGTAGCCCATTTTCGTGGCGATTATCTCCAGCGTTCCGAGCGGAAGCGTCAGGTTCACATCGCACATGCCCGAGGAGTTCGTCTTGAGAGTCCCGAGACCGCCGACATCGACGGTCGCGTTCTCGATAGGGACCAGTTGATTGTCGAGAACCGTGACCGTGAAGTCGTTATACTGTGCGACCTTCTCAGGCGCGATGACCAACAGGTAAGGATCTCTCACGGTCACGTACGTCGTTATGTTTTGAGGCAACAGACCGAAGCAGCGCGCGGTTATCGAATGATTTCCTAGTTTCGAGAAAGTATGATTTATCGTCAGGGTCTGCGTGGCAGCGGCGGCTATCGTCAGGTTCGAGTCGAACAGCGTAATCTTCTCTGTCCTGTCGACAATCTCGACACGAACGTCGCCATCCGCATCGCCCCAATTCTTGACCTTGAGACTAACCTGGACCTGCGAGCCGACCGCGATTTCCTTTTTCGGGATCGAAAGGTCGAATATGCTGAAGCGCGCGGTCCCAGGGGCGAAGACGGTGGACAGGAAGTCGACGTCTCCGATTACGCGGACTATGGACACATAATTGGCAGGCATCCTCACGAGGTTCCTCGAGAGCGTCAGCGATGTTATCAGCTCGTCTCCCACGCCCGAGGATGTCTCGATCGTCCCCGTGATCCGCGCCTCCGCGACGAACGGGGAGTACGAGCCTACGAGCGGGATGCTGTCGCCTATCTCCACGCTCAGACGTTTCGCGAGCCTCGTGCCTATGAGCGCCTCGGAGAGATCTTGCGGCAATCGCCCGGATGCGAGGACGGCGCGCTCGACGCTCATGAACTGCCCGAAGTCGACACCGCGTATAGTGACCGGCTCTCCCCGGTACTCCGCGAACGCGAATATCTCGGGACTTGCGTTCGTCACGAAACCGTTATCGAGCAGCATGTCCGCCAGTTGCGACTCTATCCTGCTGTTCAGGACGCTCTCCGAGCCCTTGCTCGTGATGATGTACACATCGGCGTTCCCGAGCATCGTCTTCGGAAGGACTGAGATGCCCATCAGGACCGATATGGTCGCCGTGAAAATCATCAGGCATAGAACCGCGGCGATCATCGTCCTCTTCCTGAGCAGAAGGCTTGCGGGGCTCCTCATCTCATCGCCTCCCGGACATTCTGGTGGGAGGCGCGATAAATCGGCCAAATCGCGCCGAGCAGGCCCGCGACAAGCGTGCACACTAGCGCGACGAGCATGGAATACTCCGTCACCTTGAGGAAGAACAGCGAGTTCTCGATAATCACCGAGGATGACGTCGATATCGCGTACGAGATGATTATGCCGATCACTATCCCAACGGCGGCCCCGAGCAGCGAGAGCATGAACGCCTGGAACATGAATATCCTGGTTATCTGGCCGTTGTTCGCCCCCATCGTCTTCAGGATCGCGATCTCCCTGGCCCTGTCCCTGGTCTCCATCGCGATGGCGGAGTAGACCAGCATCGCGACTATGAACGAAGAGGGCACTATGATGAGCCAAAGATCGTTCGTGACCTGGTTCGCGCCGGCGTTGAAGTAGCTGAAGATCCCGGTCATCGGCTGAACGGTCAAGCCCTGCGCTCTGAGAGAGGATTCGAGAGCGGCGTCGATGCTCGTGAAAATCATGAAGGACGTCCTGTTCCCGAGAGAGGGTCGGAGCTTTCCGAGGTCCTCCCATCTGACTAGATGCCAATACGTCGGGAACAATGATGAGGAAAAGGTGTGATTCGCGAACAGCGTGACCGAACCCTCGGCGGAGACGATCGTGTGATTGCCTGTGAGAGGCACATCCTTGCCCGCCAGCATCTCGCCCCGAGCCGGCACCAAGTCCTGCCCGATAAGGTTCCCGGGGTCCTTGACGGCAAAGAACACATACGAGGTCCCGTTCAAGATTGCGTCAACGATGCCGACGGAGATGTGCGCTCTGCCGATGACGAGCGCGGACTCGTCTATCATGCTCGATGTGAGGTTCTCCCCGGAATATACCAACGCTCCTTCGCTCTCGAACTTGCCCGTTATCTCCTGCACGGTCGAGTTGAGCCCGTTCGCGAACGCGAACGACCCCACTATGAACGCGACGCATATGCCGATCGCGAACGTCAGGACCTTCATCCTAGCGCCGTATCTGAACAATTCCAGCGGTAGCATAGAAGCCAGTGAGTTAAGCTTAAAATACAGATAAATAGTTTCTCAGGATGTCCTGACCGGCCATCGTCCGCCGGTACCGGCCACGAGCGGTGTTGCGCTTTGAAGCTCAGGGTCTCCGATGACTTGCTGCGGTTGCTCGCAGGTATCATAGCTATCGCCGGCGGGCTGTCGTCGATAGTCCTCGGCGCCTCTCCGGTGACGTTCGTGCTCGGGCTGCTGTTGCTGTTCTTCCTCCCAGGATACGCGATAACGCGCCTCGCTTTCCACGGAAGAGTCAAGCTGGATATGTTCGTGCTTCTCTCCATCGGCATCAGCGTGATATCCGCCATGCTGACATCTGCGGCGCTTGCAATCATAGGCATACTGACCCAGGAAAGCTCCATCGTTTCTCTCGTCGGGATAACCCTAGTCGCGCTCATGGCCGACAAGATCCTGCATCACGAGAACAGGAGATTCGATGTGGAATTCTCTATGCCGAAGAAGGAGGACATCGATCCGATAACCGCCGTCGGAATCGCGTTCGGGATCGTGCTGATACTCATCTTCTCGTTCATCCTCGTGACGACGCGGCCGCCGTCGACGACGTACATCGCGCTCATGTCCGAGAACATGGACCTCAACCTGCCCAAGACCGCAGCGGTAGGCGACAGGGTCAACTTCACGCTCCAGCTGAAGAACGGCGAGGGGCGGGATGCGACGTTCCGCGTGGAGATTTACGCCAACGAGACAAAGGAGGCGCAATTCAGCTACAATCTCGATGACGGTGAGAACGGGACGTATATGCTGAACGTCACGGTGCTCAACCCGGGATATCAGAAGATAATGGTCAAGGTGTACATCGACGACGTGTACTATCGAGAACTGCATTTCTGGATAAACGTGGTCGGGCCGTGACTCACATCAGGAGCTTCTTTCCCGGGTTCATGATGTTGTAAGGGTCCAGCGCGCGTTTTATCCTGCGCATCGTCTCGGCCCTAACAGGGTCGTGCTCGATTTCGAAGTGGTCCGCCAGCAACATCCCCGTGGCATGGCATCCGGGACCGACTCCGCCGTACTCCGCGACGATCCTCATCATCTCGCCGAACATCTCCTTCAGTCTCGAAAGGGAAAGCGCCTTCGGATCGTAATAGAACCCGAAAGTGACGAGGTGCCGCGTGCCCAACAGGACGACCCTCGCGTTTTCTCCGCCGACGGTCGCCCCGTACTTCGGATAGACTTCTCGGATGATGCGCTCCCTGGCCTCGTCGTAGTACTGCAGCGGCATAGCGACGACGAGGTCGTCGCCGCACAGGTCCGTTTCGGCCGCCGTCCCGCACCAGAGCATCCTGCCGAGCCGCCATTGGTTCCACGCGGTCTCGTCGTCCAAGAACCTGCCGCCGTGCTCTTCGATGAGGCGTCTCACGCGCTTCGCGGTCGCATCTACCTCCTCCGCACTGCCCTCGATGCCGACGAGCACCCCTGCGACCCTTCCTCCGAGCTCCTCCCTATCGAGCTCGAACCCGTACCCCCCGGCGAAGTTCAATCCGCTGGAGTTGAGCTCCCACGCGACCTTCTGAGCTTTCTCCCAGCCGTCCAACAGTGCGAGAACCGCCAGCTCCTTCTCCGGCCTCCTATGGATTCTGAGCGTCAGCTCCGTGATGATTCCCAGCGTGCCTTCCGCGCCGACGAATAACTTGTGCAGAGGGTACCCGGAGCTGTTCGAGCAGACCTTCCTGCCGGTCCTCAGGACGCTCCCGTCCCCGAGCACGACCTCGAGGCTGAGGACATTCTCGCCGATGTCGCGATACCTGTTGTGCCGCATGCTGAACCCGTTCGTCGAGACCGCGCCCCCGATGTTCGCCGTCTTGTAGCTCCCCTGCTCCTGGGCGAGTATCAGGCCGTGAGGTTCGAGCACGTCGTCAATCTCCTTCAGGTTGACCCCGGGTTGCGCGGTGACCATCATATTGACCGAGTCGATGTCGATGACCTTGTTCATGCGCGCGGTCGACACGACTATCGAGCCGTGCACCGGCATCGAGCCGCCGACCTGGCTAGACCCGCCGCCTCTCGGGACGATCGGGATCCTCTCGCTCGCGGCCAGCTTGACTATCTCCGAGACTTCCTCCGTGGTCTCAGGCAACACGACGCACGCGGGCCAAACGCCGTACTCCACGTACGAATCCCTGTGGGAGTAATCGGAGCAATACGGCAGGACATCCACTCTGTTGTGAAGCACGCGCTCCTCGCCGAGTATCTCTTTGAGTTTGCTGACCTGCTCGTCTTTTGACATCCGATATCGATACCTGGAACCGAACTGTCGAATAAAAGCATAATCTCTATCGTTCGCCATTTTTCGTTCTACAAGAGCCATCGGCTCCGCTCGGCCCTTCAAGTCCCGCGTTCTTTGAGCCCGGTTCGCGCTTTTCCGCGCCGACCGATATCTGCTCCCTACCGACATCTCTCTGGATCAAGTCGCAGAAAGACCTGTAGAGTGTCTTGTTCATGTACCAGGCCAACAGGGCGATCACGGCCAAAGTGAGCAGGAATATCAGCGGCGAGAGCGTCTCGTAAAAGCTCCTCTCCACAGCCCATGGCATAATGATGAGGATAAGGAAGACACACAGTATCCCGACGACGAATACCCTAAGGGTCATCCTGAGGCCGCGCCTCCTGGCGGACAAATCTCCGGGGGGCCCGGGCGCGTGCCTAATCACCATTTCAATCATTCGTTCGATATTTCTGGCCAAATCGATTACCGGCGGAATTATCACGGCGGCTGCGAGAACGAACAACAAAACGCCAAAGATTAGCGGATCGATGCTCAGGTACGCGGATATCGGATCCGTGAGACCGAACAGGATTCTGGTAGTAATGGCTGCGATCGATATTAGCGCCACATCGACCAGGCTTCTCAGGGCGCGCATGTTTCCGTCGGCAGTTGCCTCGGCTGCGCGCCTGGTCGACCGCCTTGCATTGACCAGCGTCCTCTCCAAATGATAAATCGAGGAGCGCGTCGACCTTGGCAGATGCCCCGAGAGCCACTGGTAGGCCTTCTCCCCGTTCTTTATCGATAGCGGGAGAGTGAACGAAGTAATCGTGACGACGAGGACGGTGATGGAGTAGAGATACTCCTCGGCAAGGCCGGCTTCGACCCCGGTCCTGCAGATGATCAGGGAGAACTCTCCCACGGCTAGGACGCTCATCGCGGTGAGGAACGCGGTCTTCGCAGGAAAGCCGAAGATGAACGTCCCGGCGCCTATCAGGATTCCCTTCCCGAGAGCGAAGAATACGAAGATGACCAGTGCTGGGATGATGTACATATCGATGCGGGTTGGATCGAACATTAGCCCCATGGTCACGAAGAACACCGCGGCGAACATCTCGCGCAACGGGGTAGCCTTGATTTGCACCATGTCGACATCTTTCGATTCGCCTATCAGCATGCCTGCGATGAACGCGCCGATGGCGATCGAGAAGCCGAGCATCGACGAGAGCACTGCCAGCCCGAGGCAGATGCCCAGCGCGACTATCAGCAAGACCTCGCCCGGCTTCGTCTTTGCCACGCGCGATATGAATCTCGGGATGAACAGAAGGCCTATCGCCATGCTCACAATGAGGAAGATGACCATTGCGACGATAGTCTGGAAAACGCTTCCAAAGGAGACAGACCCAGCGGTGCCGAGCCCGCTGATGATGCCCAAGATGATGACTGCGGCCATGTCCTCGACAACGGTCACGCCGACGACGATCTTCGAGTAGTCCTTGGTCGATATTCTGAGCTCCTGGATCGTCTTCGCGATGATGGCCGACGAGGTGTCCGCGAGTATCGCTCCCAGAAGCAGAGAGGTGCCTTCGGGGAAGCCGAGCAGCTGGCCTGTCCAGAAGCCGACGCCGATAATGAGCGGTACCTCGATGCACGCGATTGCAATCGCGAAGAGCCCTATATCCTTGAGCCGGCCGAGGGTGAACTCGAGCCCGAGGGTGAACATCAGGAAGACGATGCCGATTTCGGCGATGTACGAGACCAGCGTCGTGTCGGAAAACATCTGAAACGGCTGCGCGATGATTCCTATCAATATCCCAGCCAGGAGATAGCCGAGTATCAGCGGCTGCTTCAGCCGGCTGAAAAGCAGAGTCATGCCTGCCGCGACGAGCATGATGATGGCGAGATCGAATATGAGCGCGATATCCGCCATATATTTCGAGATACCGATTCCCGCACGGGTAAATATCAGCTTTGATAAGCGCGTCTCACGTGGTAGACGTCCTCAGCTCCTCGGACTCTCTTACAAACCACCAAAGCAGGAAGAAGGCGAAAATCGCTATAACCGAAGCATAGCCGAAGGCGAAGATCATCCCGACATTGCTCCAGATGAGACCGAATATGACGCCCGCGGGTAGCGCCGTCAGGCCGGAGACCGTGTGGAACGCTCCCATCACCGTGCCCCTATCCGTCGTCCTCGAGAGCATGGACGCGAACGCCCCCTGGTTGACGTCGACTATCGCGAGGAATGTGCCGTAGATCAGGAACCCCAGGAAGACCATTACGAGGCTGTCCGAGAGAGCTATCGTCATCGAGGCCGCGACGAAGACCAGCATGCCGAGCATGAGCATCTTCTTTCTGCCGACCCTGTCCGATACCGACCCCGAGGGATACGAGAACAATGTGTAAGTGATGTTCATCAGGAGATACGCGACGAGCACCTCCATCAGGCCCGCGCCGAAATCATGCGCCCTGAGCACGAAGAACGTGTAGCCGACGTTCGCGAGGCCGATGAATACGACCACCACTAGGAACCGCTTCAGCTTCGGGTCCACGGCCCTCAGGCTGGAGACGAACCCAAGGGTCGCCTTTGAACCTTCCTGCCCGGTTCTCTCCGCTCTCTCGCGGACGAAGAATATCACTATCAGGACGGATATCACCGCGGGTATAGCGGAGAGAAGGAACAGCATCCTCATATCGTCAGTCTGGTCCGTCCCCAGGCCGATGGCGACGAGCAGGATCGCTATCGCCGTGCCGATTATCGCTCCTGCGGTGTCCATCGCCCGGTGCAGCCCGAAAGCGGCTCCTCTCCTGTCAGTGCCGACGGAATCGATTATCAGCGCGTCCCTCGGAGCCGTCCTGATGCCCTTACCCGCGCGATCCGCAAGCCTGATGCCGAGGACGTGCCACCAGGAGGTCGCGAACGCGAGGAGGGGCCTGACGAACGCCACGGGCGCATACCCGAACGCGACGAACGGCTTGCGCCTGCTGACCCTGTCCGAGTACCAGCCCACGAAGACCTTCAACAGGTTCGCGAGGCTGTCCGCGCCGCCCATTAT
>JAWCKK010000018.1:0-22310 GCA_038852105.1 Thermoplasmata archaeon | reverse complement strand
CGGACCTCCTGGACGTTCCTCGACTGGATGAAGGTCGGCGTGCCGACGAGCATAACGCTGCTGCTCATCGCCTGGTTCATCCTGTTGAAGACATTCCCGATACGCACCCGGCAGCTGGATGTCGGGGCGCTTAAGGAAGGGCTGAGGTCGATGGGCCCCATTAGCAAAGGAGAGAAGAAGACTCTGGGGATCTTCTTCCCGACGGTAATCCTATGGGTGGCGGGAGCGGACATCGGAGCTCTGTTCGGATTTCCGCCCAGCTTCATGTCCGCGACGATAGTCGCGCTGACGGCCGCCTTCTTGTTGTTCCTAACGAAGACCCTCGAATGGCAGGACGCGAGGTCGATATCGTGGGACATAGGCCTTGCCTTCGGGGAGGGAATGCAGTTCTCCGGCACGGCTATCTGGATAGCAAACCTCCTTGTCGGCTATACCGGCGGATTGCATGTCGTATTGATAATGCTGGCAATCATCGCCCTGACGGTCGCCCTGTCGAACTTCATGAGCAACACCGCGACGGTCGCGATACTCGCACCGATACTGCTCGGCATGTCGGACGCGTTGGGAATCGACGCGAAGTTCCTCGTCTTGGCCTGCGGACTCTCGGTATCGCTTTCCTTCGCTACCCCTATCGGTACCCCGCCGTTCACTCTGATATTCTCCACGGGCATGGTTTCGAGGGGCGAGATCGCAAAGGGAGGATTGAAGGTCACGCTCCCTGCAACCTTGGCGATTCTCGCGATTGTTTACGTATTGGTCTCATTAGGTCTGGTATGATGCAATGAAGAGTTGGTCGAAATGAAAGTCCTGGTGATAGGCGCAGGAAGGCTCGGAGCCCAGGTGATTTCTCAGCTGAAGAAGAACAAGCGGATCACCGTAATAACGGCAGACGTCCACGGCGAGCCAGAGGCCGTAAAGAGAGGGATAATCGAGAAGGTGGACCTGCAGGTCCACGTTACGCCGCTGAACGCCGCGGAGATAGTCGATAAGGTGAAGCCCGATCTTGTTCTCCTGGCGAGGACCGTAGACGATTGGGAGGAAGGAGATGTGCCGATGGGCACGGAGTTCGTCATGGGCATGGAGAGGGAGCTCACGAGGATAGGCGTCCCCGTGCTTCCGGTCTCCTGCAGAGTCTTCGGGAACGTTTGCTAACCGTCCCTATCGCGATACACGATCGAATCCGAATCAAGGCCCTGGGAAGGATAACAGTCTAGATGTCAGCCAGATTCAGCTTCTTGAGCGTCTCCTTCGTCGGCACGCCGTTCTTGTCCCAGCCGCGCGCGGCGTAGTAGTCCTCGAGCTCCGCCAAGAACTCGTTCCTGTCGAGTATCTGACCCTTGGATGGGCCGTCCTCTATCTGCTCGGTATAGAACCTCTCGGGAAGCATGTCGTCCTTCTTCGTGAAGCCCTCCCGGTTGTTGTACATTCGCTCGAGCGTCCAAATACGTGCCGCCGCCTCCTTGAGCTTCTTCACGTCGAAATCTATCCCCGTCGCGGCCTTCATCAGAGGAGCGAGGTTCTCGGGGTTGTTCCCGAAGGCGTTCCTCGCGCCGAACTTGCAGATGATCATCGAATCGCATATGGTCGCCAGATCCTGGTAATCCACGACTGTCGGCGTCTTGCCCCTGAGCTTCTTCCTGTCGATTATCCCCTGGAAGAGCTCGGCGACGTACACGGTGCCCCTGAGATGGCAGGCCCCCCTGGGGGAGGTCGCGAACGCGAGCGCCATTCCTGTCAGGCTCCTAGGCTCGTATCCCGGAGGCTCCATGCCCTTGACGTGGATAGCGAAGCTCCTAGCCTTCTCGTCGAACCTCTCGGACATCCTCTTCACGCCTTCCGCGAGGAAGTCACCGAAACCTTCGCGCTTGCCTATCTTCTCGACGAGCTTCACCACGGTCGCGGGATCGTTCCATTTGAGCTCGAGACCATCGGTTTCCTTCTTCGACAGATATCCTTTCTGATAGAGCTCTATCGCGTACGCTATCGAATCCGCGGCGCTGATCGTGTCGATGCCGTACTTGTTGCAAAGGTCGTTCGCCTTGATTATGCCGTTTATGTTATCGTTCCCGACGTTCGGGCCGAACAGCGCGATGGTCTCGTACTCGGGGCCCTCGGTTTCCGTCTCGAACCCCTCGCCGAAGGCCTTGTTGTACTTAGAGCAATGCAGCGGGCATCTGAAGCAGGCCATGTGCTTCACGAAGTTCCCGTTCTTGTGCATGAAGTCCCCTGTCACTTTCTCGTAGTTCTCGAACCAGCTCGTGGAGAAGTTCCTGGTCGGGATGCAGCCGCCCTTGCCGGTGATGCCCGCGACCATCGGTGTCCCGTATGTGGAGAACGCCACTGCCTTTTCTTTCACCGTCGCCGATGCCGTCTTGAACGATTCCTTGAGGAAGTTCTCGTCCGCCTGAGGCACCTGACCCGTGCCCTTGGCGACGATCGCCTTGAGATTCTTGCTCCCCATCACCGCGCCGACTCCGCCACGGCCCGCGGCCCTCCAGTTGTCGTTCATCATCGCCGCATATCTCACCAGCTTCTCGCCCGCAGGACCGATGACGATGCACTTCGCGCCCGGGTGAAGCTTCTCGAGCGCTTCCGTGGTCTCATAGACGTCCCTCCCCCAGAGCCCCGATGCGTCCTTTATCTCAATCTTGCCGTCCTCTATCATCAGGTAGCTCGGCTTCTTGGCCTTCCCCTTTATTATCAGGCCGTCAACTCCCGCCCTTCGCAGCTGGGGAGAGAAATGCCCTCCGGAGTGCGCGGACGAGCATGTGCCCGTCAGGGGCGACTTCGTGGTCACGTTGTAGAAGGCGGTGAAAGAGCCCGCGGTCGCCGTATACGGCCCTGTCATGATTATCAGGCGGTTCTCGGGAGACAGAGGGTCGACCTTCGGGGGGTTCTCCTCGTAGAGGAGCCTGATCGCGAGACCCCTTCCTCCGAGGAATTCCTCAATGAGCTTTTTCTCGATCTTCTTCTCCGAAATCTTGCCTGATGAAAGATCGACTGCGAATATTCTCATCATCACATTCCACCTCTGATGCCCGTGGTAACTATCTCAGGCGGGTAGCGAAATGTTTGCAGGGCCTTAAAAACAATACGAAAAGAGGACCTGGAGGATTCAACACATTTTCAATGGTTTCCCGAGAATCCGGAGTCCATTGCATTCTATCGCATGATTGCCCGGGCTTCGAAATCCTCGGAAGGGGGATTTGCCAGCGATCGGCAGCTTGAATGACCAAGGCGCTATTCTTCTTCCCTTGAGAAAATCTTCCAAATCCTGCCCGCCTCTTCTAAGGCAGTGATAACGACGACGGTATCGCCCGCCTTGATGACGGTGCTCATGTCCGTGTCGAGTATCTTTCCTCCTCGCAAAATCGCGCCGACCGTGGCGTTCTCGGGAAGATACAGCCTGCCGATGTTCGTGCCGTCCGCGTAGCTGTCCTTCTCTACGAGGAATTCCATGACGCGGGCGTGCCCACCACCTACCACCGCGCTGGCCTGCACATCGTTCATGGCGTCTATCATCTTCTGAACGGCGTCGCTGGTTCTGTCGACCACCTTCTTCATGCCGAGCTCCCTGAAAACGCTCACATTCCTCGGATTGTTCACGCCGAGGATGATGTTCGGGATCGCGAACTGATGTCCTCCGACCTGCGCCGATACGAGGTTCGTGTTGTCATCGCCTGTGACTGCGAACAGGACGTCCGCCTTGCCCGCACCTGCCGATTCGAGCGTGCTCGCTTCCGTGCCATCCCCAGTTATGACGAAGAAATTAGTGTTCGCCTTGAGCGAGTTCGCGATTTCGTGGTTCTTCTCTATTATCACGACATCGTGGCCATCGTTCGCCAAGTGAGAGGCTAGGCTCGTCCCAACCCTTCCGCCGCCTACGATGATACAGTACATTTGCGCCCTCGGATTGATGGATGCGCGAGGAATTTAACCTTTTTGTGCCCCTGATGCGTGTTTGTACGATAGTATTTTATTTGGACAGGGGAATCCGCAGAGCCAGAAGTTCGACAATTGCGAGCTGGAGATATCCAATGTCAGAGCGAGGCGTTTCGAAGGACCTGTTCCGTAGCATCTCGCCGTTGCGGGAGCCTGCAAAGAAGCCTTCTGCCGAGAAGACACGACAGGGCGAGGGCACGAAGAAACTGCTCGAAAAGGCGGTTTCTGAGAAGATGCTGGAACGACTTAGGATAGTGATAATGGGAGGCGGCAGGGTCGGCGTGTTGCTCGCGAAGCTCCTCAGAGCGGAGAAGCATCAGGTGACTATCATCGAGATCGAACGCGAGAGGGCATCGAAGCTCGCGGAAATGCTGCCCGACGTACTCGTCGTGAACGGCGATGGGTCGAACATCAGCATCCTCAGAGACGCGGGAACGGATTTGGCAGATATTTTCATTAGCGTGACTGGCAGCGACACCCTGAATTACGTTGCGTCGCAGATAGCCAAGAAGAGCCTGAAGGTCCCAAAGGTCATTGCGAGGGTGAACGACCCAGCGAACGAGAACAATTTCATACGTGTAGGCATCGACAAGCTCGTCACGACCACGAAGGCGACTGCCGCGGAGATACTCGAGGAGATATCAGGCGGGAAGACCGTGCTGCCTCTTGCCGGCGTGCGGTTCGAGATATTATACGCGATGTTGAGGGATTCCTCGCCGATGGCCGGCAAGAGAGTCTCGAGATGCGGCCTACCGAGGAAGGCGTTCATAATCTCGCTCAACAGGGCGGGACAGCCGATGGTTCCCGAGGATAGAACAGTGCTTCGCTCCGGGGATCTGATTGCGGTACTGACGCCTCTAGAAATATCGGAGAAGGTCAAGGCGGTCCTCGCGCAGCAATAATCCTCTGGCTCACTTGAATTTCCTGCTGAACGATGCGATGAACAATAGCAAGGGAACGATCTCAATTCTTCCCAACCACATGTTGATTATGAGCATGACCTTCACGCCAACAGCGGCGGTAGGAGACGCGACTCCGAACCCCATGCCAAGCGTTGTTAGAGAGGTCGTGCTCTCGAGGAACGAGCGCTCCAACGAGTACCCGTGCGACATCACGACAATGGTGGATATAAGGAGCATGAGAAACAGAATCGAAATGAAGATGTAGATATCAGTCATCCTGCTGTCCGTGACGGTCTTCTTCACGATGTGATGGTACGATCTCGGGAACACAACCGTAGACGGCAAGAGAGTCTTCTTGATGTGCCACCAGAGAGACTTGATGATCAGGGCGACCCTGACCTGCCTTATTCCGGCAGCTGTGGAAACCGAATGACCGCCGATGAGCGCGCAGACGACTATCATCAGGAGGAAGACCGACGGGTACGAGGCGCTCATGCTGCCGTTGCTCGCGACCGTCCATCCAGTCGTCGTCAACCCGGAAACTACGTGGAAGAAGCTCTCGTTTATCGCATCCATCGAATTCATCGAGCTCTGCGTCAGGAGCCAGAAAGCTCCCGCCGATGAGAAGATGATCAGGAAAACGACGAAAGACTTCACCTCGATGTTTCTGAAGAACAACAGCTCCTTGTAATTGCCCGATAGGACGGCGAAGTGTATGGCCACGTTCGTAGCGCCTATTATCATCACTATTACGGCGGCCAGCTCTATCGCGGAGCTCCGGAAATACGCGATGCTGTTCGGGTGAGTCGAGAATCCTCCCGTCGCAAGCCCTGTCATGGCGTGGAATAGCGCGTCGAACGGGTTCATCCCAGCAATTAGGAATAGTATCGTGCAGATAATCAAGAAGAACAGGAACAGCGTGATGAGAGTCTTCGTTGTCGTCCAGATCCCCGGCCTTATCCGCTCTCCGGCATCGAATTCCGGGGCCACCAAAGATATCGATTCGCTACCGGTCCTCGCCTGCACGAGAACGACTATGCTGATCAACAGCACGCCGATTCCCCCCATGAATTGGAGCAGCCCCCTCCACATGTTCACGCTGTGCGGGAAGGACTCTACGTTCCCGCTAATCGTGCTCAGGCCGCCGGTCGTCCAGCCGGACATCCCCTCGAAATACGCGTCGATAAACGACGGTGCGGCCCCGGTGGTGAGTATCGGTATTGCGCTGAACAGCGCCGCGATCGGCCAGAACAGGACCATCAGCGCAATCGCGTGTTTCAGCGACATCTCTTGCGTATGCCTTATGGAAAAGTAACCGACTGCACCGATTCCTCCCGTCAGCGCTGCCGCGAGAAGGAAATCGTCGAACGTGTCATACGAATCCGCGTAGAACAGACCCACGAGCACCGGGAGCAGCATAACAAGCGATATCAATATGAGGAGGAGAGACAGGTCCTTGACGACTATCTTCAGATCTCTCAGGCCGAACATCTATCCCACCAACGAGTGCAATAGCGCGACGGCGGATGTGACACCGAGGACAAGAAGGATGATGAAAAGGATGAACCCGATCTCGAAAACCACCCCCGAGATCAGAGAGAATATCCTCTTCGCAATAATGCTCGAGCTGTATCTCTCTCTCGGCATACAAGAAAACTCGGGTTTCGATTATTTAAACCTTCCAATTTTCCCAGGAGAGCTTCTGCACTCCCAGTCGCATTTTTGCGCATTTATTGCAGATATGCTTTAAACATGAATAGGGATTATCTCACCTTCATAACAGGAGGCCCCGGATGGCGAAGAAGCCGAAACACATCTCGAAAAGGCTCCTTGCCGCAGGCGAGGAGCTTCTTATCGAATCGAGGCAGAGCAAGATAAAGTATATGACTGGCGGGATGTTCTCGATGGTCCTTGCAATCGCCTTCTTCATCGTCGGATTCTGGAATAGGCTGGGCTTGGGCGACCTGCCGTACATCCAGGAATACCTCGATGGCGATTATGGGACGATCATCGGATGGGTGCTCATCGCAATCGGCGCATTGCTTGTCGTTTATTTCCTCGTGAAGTATCTCAGATGGATAAGCACGTTATACGTCCTCACGAATCAACGCGTGATGATAAAGCGCGGAATCATCGGCCGAAGCATCGAAGATATGTCCCTCACGATGATAACAAACATCGATGTGAGACAGACCGCGCTCCAGAGGTTCCTCGGCTACGGGACGATAGCCTTTTCATCCGAGGGCGGGAACCTCGACGACGTGGTCTGGAGGTATGTCCCCGATCCCTTCAAGGTGCGGAGCGAGGTGCAGTCCGCGATGGCCGCAAGGCTAAGACCGAAAGGGCCGTGAGAGCAATCACTTCCACTTGACGAGTATCGTCTCCCGCCTGAAGCTGCGTCTCGCAAGAGCGAATATCGCGACGTTCGCGACAACCAATATGACGGCGACGAGCATCACGGGCGAGGAGCCCAGCGCGGTGAATCCCGTGAAGCTCCCGATGAATAGCAATAGTATCGGGAGTATCACGAGCGACCCGACCTGCTGCGATGCCCGGACGTCGGTCAATTTCGACGAAATTATGACGTTCGCCGTTATCGCGAGGAAGCACATCAGGGGAGACAGCAAGAGAAGCGATAAAAGCCAGACGTCGTTCGGGAAGGGCGCATAGCCCATCCTGTCACCGAGGACCGCGTTTGACACGATCGCGAACAGGAGGAACCCGAGGACCGTCGCGAGCATGGTCGGCAGGAGAATCGCGAGGATCTTCCCCCAGAGGAGCTCGCTGTCCGTGGCCCTGGTGGCCAGCAGCGGTTCCAGGCTCTTGTTGTTCTTCTCCCCTACGAAGGTGTACGACGCGATGACCGTCGGCGTGATGGCGGGCATCATGATCAGAAGGAAGGTGTACGAATCGATCAGCATCTTCAGCATCGCGAAGTTGTTCATGCCGTCCTGGCTGACCACCTCGAGGTCGGGCGACCTGATAACGGACGAGTCCCAAAGCTCGACGTTCAGGCCCGAGCAGTTGATGAGCACCGTCGACCTGACCACCGTATTGATCAGGAGGGAGTCGCGTATCACGCCCGTGGAAATTGTGCAGTTCCTGAGGACGGAGCCCGAAATCCGGTAGTCCCTCACGGTGCAATTCTCCAGAATGCTCGACAGGATGTTCGTGCGGGAGAACACGACGCGCGAAAGGTTCGCGTGTTCTATGAACGACATCGTGTTATAGAAATGCTCCTCGAGATATTGGGGCATCGTGTGATTGTCGAGGGAGATGTTCGTGCTCGGGACCGGGTATTGATTCACAATCGCAGGATCCACGTCGGGTATGAGCGTCAGTATCGGCAGGAAGGTCGCGAAGGGGAGCACGAGCGCGAGTATGATGGGGGGGAAGAGGAGCGAGTACATGATGTACTTCTGCCGCCTGAACTCCCAGAGCTCCTTGCGTATGATTGCGAGCGACCGGCTCCACTTCAACTGCTCGCCCCCACGTATTCGAGATACGACTCCTCGAGCGACCGCTTCAGCTCGCCGGCGTAGATTATCCGCGCGCCGGATTTCACCAGGAGCTCGACTATCTCCGGAAGCCGCTGCTCGGGGTCGTCGACCTCTATCGTGATCTCCTTATTCTCGGCCTTGAACGACGACACGCCCTTGATTGCGAGCAATCCTTCCCGGTCGATCTGCACTGGAGCCGCGGTCCTAATCTGCACCTTGCTCTTCCAGAGACGCTTCGGCAGCTCTTCGGGAGTCCCGAGCGCCAAGAGTTTGCGCTTCAATATGCCGACCCTGTCGCAGAGCCGCTCGGCCTCGAACAGGTTATGAGTGTTGATGAAGACCGTCCTGCGCTCCTTGCTGAGCTCCTCGATGAAGTCTCGAACGACCTTCGCGGCCGCGGGATCGAGGCCCGCCGTCGGCTCGTCCAGGAACAGTATCTTCGGGTCGTGCACGAGCGCCCTCGCGATGGCTATCTTCTGCTTCATCCCCTTCGAGAAGGTGGCGACCGGCCTGTCCCTCTCGTTCCAGATATCCAGCATCGTCAGCAGCTCCTTTATCCTGCCGTCTATCTTGGAATGCGGGACGTCGTTTATCGAAGCGTAGAACCGCAGGTTCTGTGCGGCCGTGAGGTTGTCGTACAGGCCGGGGTTCTCTGGCAGCAGGCCTATCCTGGACCGTATCTGCTCGCCGGCCTCCTCGGTGCCGAGCTCGATTCCGTCGATGAACGCGCTCCCGGAGGTCGGCGATATCAGGCAGCACAGCACCCTGACCGTGGTGGTCTTCCCCGCGCCGTTCGGACCCAGCAGCCCGAAGACCTCGCCCTCTCCTATCGACAGCGAGAGATCCTCTACCGCGACGATGTTCCCGAACCGCCTCGTCAGATTGCTCGTCTCTATCATTTCACATACCTCCGCTCACGGGACTTGGGCTTTGCGCGCTCAACGCATGATGTGCATCAATTCAACTCTCAGGCAATAGTATGTGGAACACGTTTCCCTTAGGTATGCCTCCGGACATCCTGTCCTCCACCCAAATGCGACCGCCGTACATTTTCGCGATAGACCTGACCGCGAACAGGCTGACATCGGTGATCATATCCTCCGAGGAGCCGTAGGGAATCTCGAACAGCCCCGGTCGCTTCTCGTCCGGGATGACAGGGCCGTTATCGGATATCGTGATGTCCCAGTATTTCCGATTCGTCAGCTCGTCCGTGAGCTCGTTTATCGAGACGACTATCTCTGGGTTCTCGGAATAATTGTTCCTGAGCGAAAAGCTGATGATGTCGTTGAAAAGCTCCCCGATCATGTCGTTCGCGAGGACGAAAGAGCTGTCGGGGATCGACCCGAACAGCACCTTGATCCTCCGGTCAGGCATCTTGGCTATCGCCCTGCTGACCTGGCTCCGGAGGACGGATGCGACGTCTATCCTGACGAGGGAGGAATAATCCAGCGACTGTATCTGGGAGAGCCTCCTGACGCGTTGGATGAGCTCGACCATCGCGTCCAGCTTCTCGATCGCGTTCCGGACGTGCCTCATCCTCTGCTCCTTCGAGAAATGCGGCTCCATTGCGAGCGCGAGGTAATCGCGCATCGACTCGTTCATCATCGAGACGTCCCGGAAGAGCAGGCTGTTCAGGAGCTCGATCTCCTCCTTGGCCCTGAGGGTCATGCGATAATTCCTGGCGTTCTCGAGGGCTATGGCGACGAGGGAAGTGAATATGCCTATGCTGTCTATCGCGTTCGGATTCGGGAAGAGCCCGTCGGACGGACTGTCGGGATAAATAGCGCCCATGGGTCTATTGAAGCGGTCATAGATGACGAATATCAGATTGTCCAGCTTGTGCCACGCGCCCTCATGCGCTCGAGGCTCGGTCCACATCTTCTTGAGCTGGTCGAAGCTCCCGGGGGTATAGATCTCCCATATCAGCCGATTCTCCGGCAGCTGCTCCGCGGGGACGTAATAGGCGTTCCTGCCGACCATGAACTCGGGGCTGAGATCGTACCGCATCGCGTCCACAGGTATTCGTAGCGTCTTCGCGTACGCCGTCTCCTCCTCCGAGTATCCGAACATCGCGACATACTTGAAGCAGTTCTCGCTTTCGTCGAGCAGCATTATCGAGCCTGCCCGGAAGCCGAAGAGGTCTCTCAATATCCTCAACACGTTATCGAGCACGGTGCTCGGATCGACCAGGGCGAGGACGTCTTTCGAGAACGTAAGGACGCGAGATATCTGGTTCGCCCTCGCCGCGGCCGCGTCCGCTATCGCCAGCTCCTTGTCTCGCATGGTCGCCAGCTCGATCGCCACGGAGCATATCGATGCGAAGACCTCCATCGCCCTGACGGTCTCCGCGGGTAGCATCTTTCCGTCCGTGGTCGATTCTATCTCTATCGCGCCTATGTATCTCCCGCCTCTGGAAAATATGCTGATATCGAGGTAATCGAGCGGGTGCCAATCGTCCGGGCTCTTGCGCGGCCTCAGCGCCTCTTCCCGGTCCTTGACGAAGAGCAGGTCTCTCTCGTCGATGCCTCTCGCCTGCAAGATCTCCCCCGGCATGAACCAGGATATCTTGCTGAGCCATTTCGCGTACTTCTTCGATTCCGCGATCTCCTGGTCCGAGTAGGACAGAGCCAATATCTCGCTCCTCTGGGCCTCCGGGAACCCCTGGGCTACCTTCGGGCGCCTGGTCATGTCCTCCTCCGCGAGCCATATAACGACCTTGTCGATGGGGAACAGCTCCCTCACCGTCCTCGCGATCTCCTCGAGCAGATCGTCGAGGTTCTCGATGAACAACAGATTCGTGACGACGTCCAGGACCCGCCCCATCAGCTCTCCGGCAGGTACTCCGGAACCGCCGGGTTTGGGCCCGACCTCGGCGATGATTCTCTGGAAATCCTCCTCGGAGATCTCTTTCGCCAACTATCAACACCAGCCAGCAGTCTTAGCGCATCTCGCGGATATCGCTCTGCGCAGTAATGCGCTCATCGGATATTGAATTTCGGTGGCGACAATAGCAACGATTAAGTCCAATACCTGATTTTCAGTTGTTCTCATATGATCTGCCTCGGGATTGAAGGCACCGCGCACACTGCAGGCGTAGGGATAGTCGACGGATCGGGCAGGGTGCTCGCCAACGCCATCAAGATGATAGGCGGGGAGGCCGGAGGAATCCATCCCAGAGAAGCCGCGAACCACCACGTGGTCGAGATACCGAACCAGATAGAGAAAGCGCTCGAGGAGGCGAAGCTGAGCTACGATGACATCGACCTCGTCGCGTTCTCACAGGGCCCCGGGCTCGGCCCGTGCCTCAGGACGGCCGCGACGGCCGCGAGATCGCTCTCGCTGGCGCTCGATGTGCCGATAATGGGCGTTAACCACTGCGTTGCCCATCTGGAAATCGGCAGGGTCGTGACCGGATGCGACGACCCCACGCTTCTGTACGCCTCAGGCGGGAACACTCAGATAATCGCCTATGCCGGCGGCAGGTACAGGGTGTTCGGAGAAACGCTCGATATCGGCATCGGGAACATGCTCGACAAGTTCGGCAGGGAGACCGGCCTGAAATTCCCAGCTGGCCCGAAAATCGAGCAGCTGGCGAGAGAGGGGAAGAACCTGCTCGACCTGCCTTACAGCGTCAAGGGGATGGACGTGGCGTTCTCGGGCATTCTCACGGCGGCGCTTCAGCTGCGCAAGAAGGGTGCATCCCTCGAAGATCTCTGCTTTTCGCTCCAGGAGACCTGCTTCTCGATGCTCGTCGAGGTCACGGAACGCGCCATGGCGCACGTCGAGAAGGAGGAGGTGCTCCTCGGAGGCGGAGTCGTGCAGAACAAACGCCTTCAGGAGATGGTGAGAATCATGGCCGAGGAGAGGGGCGCTAAGATGTTCGTCCCGCCCGGCAGGCTCTGCATAGACAACGGCGCGATGATAGCCTGGACCGGGCTGTTGATGTACAAGAGCGGGACCCGGATGTCGATAGACGATACTGGGATAAACCAGAGGTTCAGGACGGACGAGGTCGAGGTCACCTGGAGGAAGTGATCAGCTTTTCTTCAGCTGCTTCCCTGTTATCTCATCGAGCAACTTGAGGAACTCCGCTTCTCTCTCGGTCGGCACCGTGGCGCCCGCAGCGACGGCGTGTCCGCCTCCAATCCCGCCGACGGCGGCAGCCGCGTTTTTCAGAGATTCCGATAAATCCAGGCCGCGCCCGACCAGCTTGCGCGTGCCCCGGGACGATATCTTCGACGAGCCGTCTGACTGCGTGATTGCTATCGTCGGCTTGTTCTGGTCGAGCAGATACGCCATAGATATGCCGCAGACGGCGCCTGCCAGGGAGGATTTCGCGGGGCGGATCACCTGAATGTTCGCCCGGGCCTCGAACGCCCCGTCTTCGATCTTCCTGACGTGGTCGAGCAGGTCCCTCACATAATCGTTCCTGAGCGCGATTGCCTCCTTCAAAGCCTGCTGGTCTCCGAGGCATGCCGCCAAGCCGACACCGGTATGCTCCATCCTCCCGCAGGCATTCATGAGATCGACGAGGTCGTCTATCTTCAGGCCCGCGAACGCGGGGAGAAGCACCGGCATCGTCTCGCCCCAGAGCTGCTCTATCGCGTCGCTGTCGCATCCTTGCTCGAGGAGCGAGAGCGAGAGCATCGAGAGCAGCTTCCTCGCGTTCGGCTCGCTCAGCTCAGAAGGCGAGGATGAAGGATCGATCTTCAGGTCCTCGAGGAATTTCTGGGCGGCGCCGCGCCTGCCCGAAATGCCCTTGAAATAAGGAATGAAAGAATTCGAAATCATGTCCGTGAGCGTCCTGCCCGCCATCTTGAAGCCCGGAACCTGCTTTATCAGGTTTCTGTCGATTGCCCCATCGATCATCGCCTTGTTTATCGGCGAGAAACCCCCCAGGTGCTGCATGTCGCCCATGAGCCCTGTGATTGCTATCGGTGCAGACGACCAGTTCCTGTCGTCCATGGTCGTCGCGAATATGAACGCGAGCCCGCTCGCGGACACATCGCGCATCCCGTCGAGCCCGAACAGGTGGGGATTCACCTGGACTATTCTTTCCGAATCCCTCGATGTCTTGTGATGATCGAGGACCACGATGTCCGTGTTCAGCTTCTCCAACGCCTCAAGCTGGCCAGAACCCATGTCGAGTATCACTATGCACTCGTTCCTCTCGGAGGCGAGCTTCTCTATCATCTTTCTGTCGAGGTTTTTCGATATCGTCGCGAGGAACTCCTTCTCACCTCTTTTGAGCGCCGAGACAAGAACGCCTGCCGCGGTGATTCCGTCGGCATCGTAATGCGAGATGACCCTCACGTACGAATGCTTTCGCACAATCTTGATTGCCGCCTTCACGCGCGACGAAAAATCATGCGGGAGTGCGATGCCCCGCTTCATGAGACGCCCTCACTCTATCTCGAGCTTTGCCGTCTCGAGCGAATACTTCCAACCGGCCGGCAGCCGGCCCTCTCTGCTGTAGTACTTCACGAGCCTTCGTATCTTCGACTCGATTAGGGTCAGGCCGCGCTTGTTGTGAAGGTCCTTCGGGTTCTTCTTGATGTGCTCCTCGAGCTTCACCGCGCGCTTCATGAGGTCCCTGAGGTCGTCCGGGAGCTTCCCCTGGAGCTTCTTCGCAGCGAGTATCTCGCCTATCGACTTACCTGTGACGAGCTTCACCGAGGGAACGCCGTAGGCGTCCCTGAGAATCAGGCCGATTTTCGCCGCGGAGTTGCCCGCGTTCGCGAGCCTGACGATGATCTCCTCTATCTCATCGGGCTCTATCTGGACCCAATCAGGCTTCTCCTTGACGAAGGGCTTCTTCGACCCGTGTGAGCCCCTTCGCCTTGCATGCATCCTTGCCATTCGCGACGTCTCCTAATTCACAAGTCAAATGACCGAAGTGGAGCCGACTATGAAATCCCCCTTAATATAGTTTATCGGGGATAACATGCTTACAAGTCTAAAACTCCCCATGAAAAATCATGCACGGCTCAGGCCAAATCGCGCTCCGTTTCGTAGTGGTCATCCCGGAAAATTATCATTGCCGGAAATTCTTCGAAAGCCGATCGACCGCGATGAAGATTACCACTACTGCAAAGATGGGGCCCAAGACGAACGGAAACTCAGGAATCAGTATTTCGAGGGTAACGTTGATCCACATGTATGCAACAACGCCAGATGGGACATTGGACGCATTCTCTCCGATATACATCGTGTTGTTCGCAACCACATGGATCATATCCCCAGCAGATGCACCGCTTGGCAAATTTGCAAGGTTGAACTGATACTTTCCATAGTTATCGGAAGACGTAAGCGCAGACTCGCCTGTCCTCATATTTGTGATGTTGACGCTGCAAAATGGCAGTGCCGAGCCATTAGAATCCAGTGTATACCCGATGACTATCATGGGCGTCGGCGGAGCAGCTGATTTTGCTGGCAAATCCGGCACGACGCCGGCCTGAAAGAATTGCATAAAGATTATCGCGAGGATGAGGAAAACGAAAGACGTGCTGGAATAGACAAGTAACGAGTTCTTTCTTTTACGAATGCAGGAACGCTCAGACATTCTGACCAGCGCGTTTCTTCGAAATGAATGATGAATCAGTGTCGCTGTCATTTCTCGACACGAGGGCTCTGTGATTTTCTTTTTCGTTCGTATCATCTATATCCGCTCGCATCACGGCACGTAACTTATCTCGCAATTGTCACCGTCAACAAACAGCCAGACGGCCTCACCTGGATTGACAATGAAATCCTTTTCTGGATCGCTGAATCCAATGATAAAATCTACAAAGGCTTGCTGCTGACTATCCCATTTGGAGACGACCAGCACGTTCGCTCCTAACGCGAACGAAGCGATCTCGCTTGCCGTCCGGGAGGAAATTGATATCATGCCCAAGGCAACCCAGCCGCCCTCGGCCGGCACGTCGATCGAAAACAGATAAGAAGGATTCCTTCGCGGATCACCTCCTGACAAGGTCAGGTTCCTGGGTTCTGATACCCATATCCAGTAGCCTTTGCCCTGTTCGATTGCAAAATCGCTTTCCGATCCAGAAAAGCCTACGACATATTCTTTGTCATATGCTTGTGAGGACGAATTCCATCTACAGACAATATCAAGAGCAGACAGCCCCAGAGTGCTAGCTTTGTACGTGAAATTGCAAAGAGGAATGATGACAAAATTCCATCCTGCTCTGAGCGGGATTCCTACGACTTTTTCAAAATCGGTCCATTTGCAATCATTGATCAAATAAATATCGTCAATTATGAATTCTGCAGACCAATATAATTCAATTATGACAGTGAAGGGCGCTGATGCCTCCATTTCGCAGATTTTCCTGCCATCAAAGGTGAGAGTTACAACTCTGATACCAGGATTAAGCGCTGTAGAGACATTTGCGAACCCTATCAGCTGCGAATATGCATCGACCAGGGTCGCGGACACCTTATATGTACCCGCGAAGCTCACATTTATTCTGACCCCGAGTAGGAGCGTGTCATAATTCTCATCGCCGCTCGCATCAATGAGCTGATGCGAATGTGGAGAAAACAGTATTGCTGGCGGCTCGAAATCCGAATGATTGTATTGATACGTCAGGTATGAGCGGCTCTCCAAGAATTGGAGGACGTCATAGCCAGTGAAGCAAATTACGCGGTAAAGAGAAAGTTCAATTTGATATGGCCCGTCATATCCGTTAACAAAGAAATTCTGAGCGTTACAGGGTATCTCAATAAATCGTTCACCAACATCAAGGTTATATCGAAGGCTGCCTGAGGTTATTGATTTTCCGAGCGAATCATACAAATGATAATTTAACTGATATAATGAACCAAGACTGACGAATATAGAAGCATTTATCACGAGCCAGTCATAGAAGCCATTACCGTTGGAATCAAGCGGTTGATCGTTTACAGCCCCCAGCATCGCGTACATTTCAAAAGAGGTATGATTATAAGAGCTTGTAATAAAAGAATCATTATCTAGAAAATTTTCGAGAAAATAGTATGGGGATCCTGGGAATGGGTAAAGCTTCATACGTATCTCATAAGGGCCGTCAATATAATAATAGGCCAAAGAATAAGTCGTAAATGAGACTCTCACAATCTGCTGACCGAGCTCAAGATAAGTGAAATTATAAGCGCAATCCCATCCTTCGCTCGCGCCGAGAAGCCAGAGTTCGGCCCAGACTTCGTAGTAACCAGCACATGTAATGTTCAGCGATGCCTCAACTGTGATATATTCGAATAAGCCATTTCCATTCCGGTCCTCTAGATAATAATCGTGAGGGGGCTGAAATTGAGAAGGAGGTTCGAAATCAGAGTAATTATATCCCAAATAGCACTGATCCCAATCCTCGGTATAATGATATACCATATCATACCAGTAATAAACCCAACTAGAGTCTTGACGCTCAGCATATTGACGATGAAGGGAACAGAACCACCAGTAATCTTCGCTGCTCACCAAGAATATGTGCACACCAGTCCAGTCAGCGAGCCAGCCATAGACTCCTGATTTTCTCAACACTCCGCCGTTCATCTCGAGAGAAATATGATGAAGACCAGGTGTCAGATAGCTGTCATTCTGACCCATGCATATTATGTGGTCACGATGATTGAATATATCCCAATAATAAATGTCGCACCAGATATAATACCAATTTGGTGTTGAGATGCTGACATCGATGTCCAGAACCAGGGTTTCGAAAAGGCCGTTTCCGTTGAGATCTCTGCCATAGTACATATATGGAGGAAATAGCTGATTTGCACCGTCGAATTGATCATAATGATAATAGATTGTGGAATAATTTCCCGAATCCAATAGCGCTCCGGACTTTAAATCTCGAACTCGCAATTCGACGAGAAATGATCCGTTGAACCTACTGCAATAGATAAGGATGCCAGCAATAGTGAGATTGACCTTGTTGGTGCTCACATCGAACAGGGTACGGTTCGATTCTGTCGCGATTACTGTTGAGTTGGAATAGACAATGGCATCAATCCTATACCAGTCAGAAACCTCGACCTGCAGAGATATGACCAACACGAGCCATTCGTACAGCCCATCTGAGTCAACATCGTAACCGTAATCGGAATGAAAGGGAGTAAGAAGTACTGAGTGCTCGAAAAACTCGTACACATAATATTGCGTTGTATGCGTATCTTCATCTTTCAAACCATTAAATTGATCATAAACGCGCAAAGCGACCTCGTACGGTCCGTCTTCGCCATGCCTGTAAATTGTAGCTCCAAAGAATGCAAGTTCGACGATTTGGGTGCCTACGTCAAGGAATGTTTCGTTTTGCGTCATCTCAATGACATTGGAATAGCTATCGTTGAGCACGCCTTCGACGGTGTATTGGCCAGGAACGTACACATCAAGAACTACGCGAACTACGAGCAGTTCGTACATGCCATTGACATTTTCATCGACCCCGAAGTCCTGGTGGCCGCCAGAGAACAATGCCAAGAATTCGAAATCGGAGACGAAGTATTTAGCGAGGATGTGCTGATCTTCGGCCACCAGGTCGCCCATATCATTCCAAATCTGCAGGTCGACGTAGCTGGGGTCTTCTCCGTGCTCCAAAATCGTCGCCGCGGAGAAATTGATAAACATGCTGTAGGACCCCTTATCGAAGTACATCGTTATGGAATAATCATCTATGTGACCCGAAAACTTATCACAGAGCACGCCTCGCAATTCGTAATGCCCTGGGGTCTCGACCTCTACGTGAACCTCAAGGGATAGCTGCTCGAACAGACCGTTCTTGTTGACATCGATCCCGGAATCTGTATGGGGAGGAACAAACTGGACATCCGCTGCCGATGCAATTGGCGCCACAATTATCAGCGACGAGATGACCAACAACGAAACTATCAGCAGCGAGAGGCACTTGTCACGGGTATTATGAGTCTTTTGGCCGTCCCTGAGCTGGGAACTATCGAACATCATCTCCCTAATAATAGTCACCTCATTTCTTCAACTGGACGTTATTTGACAAATGTTGTTCGGTCGTCTTTCTGTTTGGCCAAAATTATGAACTTGTTTATTTATCCTTCTCTCAACATTGATAATTATTTTTTCTTGAGAAATCTCGCTGTTTTTCATTCCAGATTCCGATATGATGAACCTCGGGATAGGCCTATTAACTGAGGAAACTAAGTGGTTCCCAATCTTTCAAGAAAATCGAAACCCGCCTGATCATCATACGGAAATCGAGTTCTTCCCGCCTCTTATTGCCCTGCGCGCATGCTGTAGCACCTCATGATACTCCTTCCGAGGGAATGAGAGGTGCTCAGGCAGGGTATCGAAAAGCTCGACCCTGGCGATCTCGGGGGATATCTTCTTCGGCCAACCGACCGCATGCCCGAAGAACACCGTGCCGCCGTCCACGGACCTGTGCGAGACTATCTCGAGCCCCATGCCCGTCTCCTCTTCGAACTCGCGCTCTATGGCCTCCTCCGGGGTCTCGTCCTCCTTGACCTCTCCGCCAGGCATCTCCCAGGAGCCTCTCTCCCTGGAGCGCACCATCACGAACTTCCTTCCCGAGAATGCCACGGCGTACACGAAGCTCAACGCGTCATCCTCCGCACGAGAATGGCATAGTGATCTTTCTCGTATTGAGAGATGTTGACAGGTTCTTCCGCGCGCAGGTTCCTGCTCTTTATCTCGTCCAGGGCCTCGTTCAGCACGGAAGGCGGATCGGACGCGACATCTATGGACCTGCATTTCAGCATGAGCATCCCCGAGCGGCACTTGTACTGGGTCATGTTGTTCAGGAATATCTTCACCTGGTCCGGCTGCGCGATGTCGCAGTACACGTAGTCCGCCTTCTGGAGTATGCCCTCCATCAGGTTCTCGTCCCTCGCATCGCCTATCATCGGGATGATGTTCCTCCTCGGAGCGACGTTCGCCATCAGCTTCTTGAACGTGCGCTTCGAGATTTCGACCGCGAATATCCTTCCATCGGATACGATGTCGGAAACGTGGCTGACCGTCGTTCCCGTCGATGCCCCGAGGTAGAGGACGACGTCGTTCTGCCTCAGGTCGCAGCCCTTGCCGGACAGAAGCAGGTAGGCCGCCAGCTTGCTCCTCGCAGGGTCCCAGAGCCGGTACTCGACCCCGTCGTATGTCTGAAGCCTCTCCCCGTACACCGTGTTCCCTGGGACGAGGTTCTTCGAGTACAGGTACCTCCCGTCCGTGAGCACGTTCGGGCAGTCCAACGGCCTTAGATTTTCCATTGCGATATGAATCAGCGTCGAGCTCCCATATATTCCTTATCAGAAGGCGGGCCGCCGAGAACAACAATAATCATATCGAAGCGCTTTCTTGCCTCGGTAATATGAAGGAACTGCTCGAGGAGATAGCGGATCTTGTTCAAGAGAAGGTCCGCGCGCTGCCGAAAGGGTTTGCGGGGCATGTGGAAGTAGGACTTGGAGCAAGCGGATCCGCAACCTCCCGGATAGACAAGTTCGCCGAGGACGCGATCCTCGAGCACCTGAAGAGGAACAATGTCTGGCTCAACGTCTTGAGCGAGGAGGCCGGCTTGATAGATCTGAAAGCGGACAGCACGCTCGTCGTCGACCCGATAGACGGCACCGCGAACTTCAATGCGGGGATACCGTTCTACGCCATCTCCCTGGCCGTCGGAAGCTCGAAAATGTCCGACGTCACGCACGGGCTCGTGAGGAACCTCGTCAGCGGGGAGACGTTCTACGCCGAGAAGGGGAAGGGCGCGTTCCTGAACGGCGAGCGAATCAGGACGAGGAGCTTCAGGCGAGGAGAGGCGCTCTTCTTCGCGTACGTCGGAGCGAAGGTCGACCCCGCCACTTGGAAGGTCGTCGAGGTCCCGAGGAGGGTGAGGTCGCTCGGCTGCGCGTCGCTCGAGATGTGCTACGTCGCCTGCGGGAGGGCCGATGGTTTTTACTTCAACTGCGACGATTTCAGCAAAAGGATGCGAATAGTAGATATTGCAGCAAGCGCACTTATACTTAGAGAGGCGGGCGGAGAGGTGTACGATCTGAGAGGCAAGGTGCTCGACGTGAACTTCTCGCTCGACGACAAGGTGAACTTCCTCGCGCTCGGGGACAAGAGCACCAAGGAGCTGATACCGTGAAGGTAGGGATAGTTGCGAACCCCCAGCTGAAGGGGTTGAACGAGTTCCTCAGGAGGGCGCTCGCGGTGCTCGAGGGGCACGACGTGCTGCTCGAGACGAGCATAAGCGCCAAGTATCCGAAGCTTGCCGCGCCGCTTTCCGGGTTCGACGTCGACGCGATAATCACCATCGGCGGGGACGGGACGGTCCTTTACACGATCCAGAACATCCCGAAGCAGGTGCCGATACTGTCCGTGCGTGCGGGGCTGCTCGGGTTCCTGACGGAGATAGACAAGAGGGACCTGGAGGACGGCATAGAGAGGCTCCTGGCCGGCAAGTACCAGGTCGAGGAGAAGATGCGGATATCCTCGAAGGTCGACGGGAAGCATCTCCCCGATGCCCTGAACGAGGTGGTAATTCACACTTCTCAGATCGCGAAGCTCAGGCAGTTCAACGTCAAGGTCGACGGGCAGCTGGCCGCCAGGATAAGGGCGGACGGGCTGATATTCGCGACGCCGACCGGCTCCACATCGTACGCGCTGAGCGTCGGCGCGCCGATAATAGACCCGAGACTCGAAGCGATAGTAATCGCCCCGATTGCGCCGCTCTGGCTGGCCGCGAAGACCACGGTCGTCCCCGCGACGAGCAAGATAATCGTCACGCTCGAGGTCCCGAGGCAGTGCACGATAGTCGCCGACGGCAGGGACGAGGTGATAATCGAGGGCGGGGAGAGGCTCGAGGTGATGAAGTCGAAGAACCCGGCGAAGCTCGTCAGGTTCGACCCGAACTTCTACAGAAGGATGAACGAGAAGCTGCTCGAGGCGCTCACGATAACGGCCGAGTCGTACTCGCAGTGAGGCTCCTGAGTATGCAAGACGCGGCTCGCATTGGGCGCTCGGAAAAGCTCAGGGTCGAGAAGCTGCGCTCGGGCACGCTCGTGCTTTCGATGCTATCGGCCGTGTTCATCGCCATCGGGCTGTATCTTGTTGTTACGGGCGCGCAGCTCGTGGACGAGCTCACCTCTGCCATCGGGCTGACGATAGGCTTCTTTGTCCTGGTGTTCGCAATAGTGTTCTTCCTATGGCCGATCTTCACGCCGAACCTCCTGACGCCGACCAAGCTCGTTGTGAGGTTCGGATGCCTGTTCAACATGAGCATCCCGCTGTCGAACATCGAAAGGGCGGAGCGGATATCCCGCGGCGGCCCGATGTCTTCGGCCGGACCGATCGGCACGAGATATTCCGCCATCGACAGGAGATACTCGGTGCTGCGCTCCGGCCGGGGCGCGGTGCTGATAACCCTGAAGAACGAGATGACGACCGGCGCGCTGCTCAGGAAGGACGTGAAAGAGCTCGTGTTCGACTGCTCGGAGCCGGAGCTGCTCCTGCGCAGGCTCGGAGGCGGGGACTGATGGGGCTCCTGGGGAAGGACAAGCGGGACAGCATCAGAACGATCAAGAAGAAGACCCTGAGGATGATCCTCGAATCTGCGAAATCGCAGCACCCCGAGGAGTTCGGCGCCCTGCTTCGCATAGTCGACGACGAGATCGGCGAGCTCGTGCTCCTCCCGGGAACCATAAGCGGCGGCTCGCACGCGATATTCCATCTCAGCATGCTCCCGATAGATTACACGATAATAGGCAGCGCGCACTCGCATCCGTCGGGTAGCTGCTTTCCGTCCGAGGCGGACCTGGACTTCTTCCGCAGGAGCGGCAGGATACACATAATCGTGTGCTATCCGTACACGGAAAATGACTGGGCGGCGTACGACGTCGCCGGGAACAGGATAGAACTGGAAGTCCTATAGGCAATCAGAATATCTTGCTTCTAGCCACAATGTATCCCGAAGCGACCGCTCCCGGGCCGATGACCGCT
>JAWCKK010000017.1:0-24915 GCA_038852105.1 Thermoplasmata archaeon | reverse complement strand
CCGGGGGTGTACGAAAGGGTGCACCAGCTGGACTTCACGTCGCTGTACCCTTCGATCATAGTGAGGCACAACCTGTCGCCGGAGACGATAGAATCCCCGGGCAGGAAGGGGTTCCTCGCCGAGGTGCTCGCCCCCCTCCTCGAGCTCAGGATCCGCGCGAAGAGCCTGAAGAAGAAGGACGAGAGATACGCGAAGCTCGACTCGATACTGAAATGGATGCTCGTCACGTGCTTCGGATATACCGGCTACAGGAACGCCAAGTTCGGGAGCATCGAGGTGCACGAGAGCATCACGCGGATAGCGAGGGAGACGCTCATCGACACGAAGCAGATCGCGGAGGACATGGGGTTCGAGGTTCTGCACGGGATAGTCGACTGCCTCTGGGTGAGCGACGGGCCGATCGCGGATCTCAAAAATGAGGTCGAGAGGCGCACCGGGCTGCTGACGGAGGTCGAGAGCTACGACTGGATAGTCTTCCTGCCGATGAGCGACGGGGGCGGAGCGTACAACAGGTACTACGGGAGGCTGTCCGACGGGAGCATGAAGACAAGGGGGATAGCGCTGAACAGGAAGGACGCTCCCGCGTACATACAGGCGATGCAGCGCGACGCGCTCGAGATCATGCGCTCGGCGAGAACCGTCGGAGAGCTGGCGCTCCTGTCGGAGAGGGTGAGGGCGGTGCACGCGAACTATCGCGAATCACTCCGGAGGGCAAATGCGAAGGATCTCGTCCTGACATGCAGGCTCGGCAACGAGCGCTACGACAGGCGCTGCCCGCAAGCGGCCGCGCTCGAAGCTTACCGTGCCAGAGGACTCGATGTCTCTCCGGGTATGAGCGTGAGATACGTCGTCCGGGACTCGGAAAAGTGGATCGTCGATGCGGAGTTCGATGCGAGGGAATTCGACGCCCGCTATTACCTAGAATTGCTCGAGAAGGCCTGGCAGGAGATAGAATACGCTCTGACAGCATCCGGAAAAAGAAGCCAGAAGTCAGCCGAGGCAGAGATCACTCGTCTTTCTCTTTGAGGTCCTTCGTCTTCTCCCTGGCCAGCCTGAAGGCTTCCTCGATCAGCTGGTCGAGCCAAACTTCGTTGTAATACCTTGCGAAGGCATCCATATTCATCGAAGTCTCGGACATCATCTATCAGACCTTCTGATTTATAAGGGGCCGTCATCATATATCAATGTTTTTCGCGAAAAAGCGTTCAATTGACCAATATTTTCAAATAATATCGAAATCTTTACGTTCTTTAGCATTCGCGTCAATTTCGGAATTAATTTCGAAGGAATTCGTCGGAAGTTGAATGCGTTGCGGATTGGTTGGAAGTGACTACATGCCGGCCGTGGAGATGGACGATCTGGACATGAAGATAATCAGGATATTGAATTCCGATGCCAGGAAGAGCTATCGGGACATCGCCAGGGAGCTCGACGTCTCGCTCTCGACGGTCTCGAAGAGGATAAAGAGGCTGGAGAGCGAGAGGGTCATCGAAGGGTACGCGCCGATCCTGAACGCCGAGAAGCTGGGATTTGATATCCACGCGATAATAGGAGTCAAGATACTGCACGGCAAGATACTCGAGACCGAGAAGGCCCTCGCGAAGGACCCGGCCGTGTACGCGGTCTTCGATTCGACCGGCGACTGGGACGCGATCATCCAAGCGAGGTTCAGGACGAGGGCCGAGCTGAACGCGTTCGTCAAGAAGGTGCTCGAGCACGAGGACGTGGAGAAGACATACACGCAGATAGTGCTCAACGTCACGAAGGACGAGAAGCGGATTCTTGTATGAGCCTTAGGGCAAGCTCACGCCCGCGGGTGGACGATTATCCTGCCGTTCACGTTTATCCCGCCGATGTAGTACTCGTACACTCCCGGGGTGTTGAACACGACCGACCAGTACTCTCCCGGGGCGACCATCAGGCCGCTCGAGAACAGCCCGGACGGATGCGGCCCCGTGGAATCGACGTATCCCGAGATTATCGAGATGCCCGGCGGCGGTGCCCAGTCCCTGTTCCTCCAGATGACGCGCGTGCCCTCCTCGACCTCGACCACGGCGGGGAAAGGCGCCCCGCTCGCGATGTCGATCGCTATCTCCGGGATGCTGGGTGGGGGCACGTAAACTGCAGGCGGCGGAGTGTATGCTTGAGGCCCAGGAGGCGGGATCTCGGCATAGAACACCTGCCCTCGCCTTTCTGCCGCCTTGGCTCGCCTGTGAGCCCTGACGATGAGCAGGAGAGCTATGAGGGTTGAGATGAACACCAAGAGCATGGCGAAATTGAACAGCCCGAAATCTTCTGTGATGAAGTGTTTTATCGACTCTATCAGCTGCTGCAGAGGATCCGCTGGGGCCGTCACGTTGATCGTCACGATCTCCGATTCGTACGTCGTCCCGTTCACGAGCGCGACCGCCTGGAGGTACAGCGCGTCGCCGATGTTCGGTGGCGTCACGATGTCGTCCGCGGAGAACGTGTGAGGCGTCCTGTTGCCGAACGCCATGCCGCTGATGTGCGTCATGCCGCCCGGCGAGTACCCCCAGCGCAGATAGGTCTGAGTGATCGGCAATTCGCCCGCGCCGCTTACCGTCCAGCTGACGGAGATTGTTGTGTTGGGCCTAATGAAGCTCGGGTAGTCAGTTATCGTCGCCGCGGGGCCGGAGACGGCCATCACGGCCTTCTTGGCATTGATGATCCCCCAGCCCGTTGACGTGTCGTATCCCGAGGAGCCTATGTCCGTCGCGGTCTGGTTCAGCACATTTCCGATTTCAATAGGGGTCAATGCCGGGTTTACAGAGAGCATCAGCGCCGCGACCCCCGCGACGAACGGCGTGGCGGTAGAGGTCCCCGAGAGCTCCTGATAAGTGTCCCCGACCTTGCAAGACCAGATCCTCGTGCCGGGAGCCATGACATCCAGTCCTGGGCCGTAATTGCTGAAGCTTGCACGATGATCCAGCTGGTCGCTCGCGCCGACCGCTATCACGCTCGGATACGCCGCGGGATAGGATATCCCGTAGGAGCCGTCGTTCCCGGCCGCGGCGATGCACACCACACCGTTGTCGCGCGCCAATCGAATCGCATTGCTGAGCACCAGGGTAGAGGAATCGACCCCGAGGCTCATCGTGATGATGTCCGCACCGTTGTTCACGGCGTACACGATCCCCTCGGCCACGGTGGCATCCGTTCCCTCGCCGCTTTCGTTCATGACCTTGACAGCCATCAGCTTGACCTGGGCGACCCCGGCAATCCCGAGGGCGTTGTTCATGACCGCCCCGACGACCCCGGCGATGTGGGTCCCGTGGTAGATGAACTGGTTCGGTACCCACGTTCCGCCCTCGTATCCGTTCACGTTGTCATCCATCGGGTCGTCGTCATCGTTGATGAAGTCGTGCCCGTACTTGTTCGAAGAATCTCGCCACATGTTCGCCGTCAGGTCGTCGTGCGTGTAGTCGATCCCCGTATCGAGGACTGCCACGACCACGGCTGACGACCCGCGCGTGAAGTCCCAGGCGCCCGCCGCATCTATCTTCTGCAGGCCCCATTGGCTCAGAGAGTAGTAAGGATCGTTAGGTGTGAACAGGACGCTCGCTTTCCGCTCCGTCTCGACTGCCAGTACTCCGGTCAGCCGTCTGATAGAATCCCTCAATCTGCCGTCCCAGTCCGTTATCAGGACGGTCTTCAGCTCGGGTATGTACTTCATCTCGGAGCCGTGCGATTCCGCGAGGCGCTCTATCGATCGGACGACGCTCGCATCCGATACAGAAACTATCAGCCTGTCATTTGCCCCCTCATGCCGTTCATCGGCCGGCACCAGCGCCATCGCTGACGTCGATATCAGCACTAACGAGAGCAATATGGAGAGAGGTCTGATGATTTTGGGATTCAACCGGTATCACACGCTTCCTTTCAGGGTTTCAACGCCCGTTGGCGTTCAGGGTTGCTCATTCTTTAGACAGCCTAACTATTTAGTAATTGAGCCTTGGGTTCCGTGAGTATCTTGTCAAGTCGCGCGGCTTTCTCTGACTTGTAATTCAATCAACGAAATGATATATATTTGCCGACACGCATCGGACACGCATGGACGTGCTCGCAGCGATAATCCTCGGTCTGATACAGGGGGTCACCGAATGGCTACCGGTATCGAGCACCGGACACCTCGTCCTGGCACAGGAGCTGATGCGCCTGCCGGCCGCCGAGAGCGTCTTGTTCGATCTGTTCGTGCATGCTGCGACTCTGTTGTCGGTTGTGGTCTTCCTGAGGAGAGACTTGGCGAAAATCGTCGGCTCAATGCTGAAGAGAAAAGAGGCTCTGGATGCCGCGAGCCTCGCCTCGAGGAGGCTCGGATGGCTCGCGCTGCTCGCGACGGTGCCAGCGCTGTTCGCCGGGCTCCTGCTCAGCGGATACCTCGAAGAGGTCTTCACCCCGGCTGCGACGGCGATCGCCCTACTGGTCACCGGCGCGATGCTCTGGGTAGCCGAGATGCCCAAGTTGAGAAAAGAGAGGAAGGATATCGGCGTAAGGGACGCAATCATCATAGGCTGCTTCCAGGCGGCATCCGTGGTACCGGGGATATCAAGGAGCGGGTCGACGATCGCCTCGGGATGCTATCTCGGGTTCGAGAGGCAGCTGGTCGCGGTGTTCTCGTTCCTGCTTTCCATACCCATCATAATCGCGGCGCTCGCGTACAGCTCGGCGTCAATCGGCGCCTCCGAGATGGATGCGATACCGACGATTGCAGCTGCGATAGTGGCCTTCGTCGTCGGCCTGCTCGCGCTCAAGCTGTTGTTCGGCCTCATCCGGAAGTTCAGGCTGAGGGTCTTCTCCGTGTACTGCTGGGCCGTCGGGGCTCTGGTGCTGTTCCTCGTCTCGATTTAGACCTTCGCGTGAGCGAGACGGAATAATGCCTCAAAGCGCGAAGAGTTCACTTCTTGCCCTTCTCGTCTATCTCGTCGAAGCTCAGAAGCGTCTTCTCGATCTCCACCGCGGCGGCGATCTTCTTTTGCTCCTCTTCCTTGCGCTTCGCCTCCATCTTAGGTCTCAGAACGGCGAGATAAAGGACGACGACCACGAGTATCGCGACTATCAGAACGACCAACCACCAGTACTGGTCGAAAAACCCGGGCTTATAGGTGAAGGCGGTCGGGTTCGTCCCGTTCTCGTACTCTTCGAGATCTGACCAGCCATCCTTATCATAGTCGGTCGTCGCATCTGCAATGGCTGTGCTTCCGAACCAGTGCCTCTCCCAGGCATCGGCAATGCCGTCACCATCGTAATCGAGGAGCACGGTCACTTCGATGATCTTCCAGCCGGTCGAGTTGTCGGGCAGAGTCGCGCTGACGTTGATAGTGTAGTTGCCGACCTGATAATACTTGTATTTCAGGATCGAACCTTTGGCATAGACGACGGTCCCGAGCTCGGTCTCGATTTTCCACTCGATATCTATCTGGTTCAAGGGATAGGGCGATGCGGGGATGCTGGCGTTGTACCAGAAAAGCTCCTCCGTGGCCACAAGGTCCCTGTAGTTTCCGTCCGGCTTTACGTCCCTCGGTCCCTGGACGACTATATTCACGGCTCCGCCCTGAGCCCTTGCATCTGATTGCTCGTCGCCATCATCTGCGAAAAGAGCTGTCGTAGCCACACCAATCAACAGGGCGAGGACCACATACACCGTAGACTTCTTCAACATCGCCTCCATCATCATCTACCCCGATTCTCGGTATTGCCACGATAAATCCTGTTCATCGGTAAAAAATTTCCTACTCGGACCGCGGGCAAAGAGGACAATGGCATGGATAGGATTATCTACATGGACGGATTGCGAAAATGAGGCATATGAAGCAAGTCTATCTGGACATGACAAGGGGCATTTCCGGAGACATGTTCGTCTCGGCATCTTACGCCTACATGGATAGGTCAGCAAAGGATAGATTCCGAAGCAGAACGGCGCCGATGATTGATAGGCTCGGGCTCCGATTGAAGATAGAAGAATTGCGCCATGGGGATTTGTCAGGATATAGGATATCTTGGCAACCGCGGGAGAAGATAGCGTCGAGGAGCGCAGCCGAGGCGCGGACAATAGTCCGCCGTTGCTGTGATGACCTCGATCTATCGGACCGCGCCTCGGAATACGCCGCGGAGGTCTTCCGCGACATTGTATCTGCCGAAGCGCGCGCACACAATGCCGAGCCGGAGCAAATCCATCTGCACGAGATCGGCCGTACGGCTGGACTGGCGAACATCGCCTTGGCTGCCCTGTGCGTTGAGATGCTGAGTCTGCTCGATGCACCGTTGATAGGATCTTATATCTCGATAGGTGAAGGGAAGGTCGACACCTCTCACGGCAGAACGAGCATACCGACCCCTGCCGCTTCATACCTGCTCGAGGGTTTGAGGTTCAGGTTCGGGCCGTTCGACGGGGAGATGGCAACTCCTACTGGCATTTCCATCGCAAGAAATGCAATTAGGCGTCAGGTCGATACGCTCCCGATACCGGCACGACAAGGCATCGGCTTCGGAACGAGGATGTACGGAGACGAATATGGCTACGCCAGGTTACTGGGTGCTGACGAAGGAGGCGGGTGAATGGGCAGACTGAAGGCCGTGTTGTTCGATCTCGGAGACACGCTGATCAGGGAGATCGAAGGCCCCGCAGATATACATACTACCGAGTTCGAGGTGCTTGACGGAGTGTACGATGTCCTCGGGTATCTTGATAAGAAGTATAAGCTGGCAATCGTCTCGAATACCCTTACCTGGGACGACGATGCCGTCGCTCAGGCCCTCGAAAGAAAGGATATGTTGAGATATTTCGACACGATCGTCACATCCGTCGGCGCCAACAGCAGGAAGCCTGATGATGAGATATTCAAGAAAGCCCTTCGAAGACTACAGGTGCTTCCGCATCAGGCGGTGATGATAGGCGACAGAGTCGACGCCGACATAGTCGGAGCCAACAGAGTCGGCATCACGAGCATCCTGTACAGGTGGAACACTAGGTACCCCGCGAATTTCTCGGGGGATGAGTCCTTGCCTGACTATGTGATTGGCTCCATGCGTGAGCTCCCAACGTTGCTTGATTGGCTGGATGAGGATTGAGACAGCTGACTCGATATTGCCTTTTCATATGCCAGAATGGTCGCTGACGAATTCTATCCGTTTGGCCAGCAGATAGCCAGAAATTATTATATATTTACAACTCTATCAATTACCCTAAAGAAGGGATGCGCGCATGATTAGAAAAATAATGAGTTTAGCAGCAGCTATATGCATGATAGCAACTGCTCTGACAGCGGCAAGTGTTGCTGCCGTTGAGGTAACGGGCAGCATACTTCCATACGACCAGGGTGGCAATCCGAAGAGCGTGTTCTTCACTGGGACGCGGGTGTGCTTCTCTTTGGAGTACAAGCTTGACGGATACAACGCAGGGAATACGTGGTTCTACGTCGAACTGGTGGATATAGCTGGAAACCAGGTGGATAACGGCGTCAACATTTGGAAGCCGGTGACTGATTATACGAGCTGGCCTGGCGTCGGATTCGACATCCCGTGGTGGCAAGATCCCGGCACGTACTACCTGAGAGCATGGTTCGTGAACACGAGCGAGCTTATGTTCACTTCCACGGTGAAAATAATCAGGGAAGGCATAGTTCTGATCCCGGACCAACCGGTCTATGCTCCCGGTCAGTCGGTCAAGATAGAGGTCACGGTGAACTACAACGATAAGATAAACGTGACAGTCGAGGACGAGGATGGGAAGATATTCCAGAAATGGTCGGACCAGTCGCTGAGTAACTATATGTGGAACGGCACATGGGCGATACCCGGAGACGCTCCGACAGAGCAATACACGATCTGGGTCAACAGAAGCGATAATAACGTGTCGTTATTGCACACGCACATACAGGTCGCATACTTCACGTTCGACATCTACATGGATAAGAATGCATACTTGCCAGGAGAGACAGCTGTAGCTTCCTGGGTGGCGAGATCCGTTCCCGACATGAACCCGATCAATGTCGCGGTCGACTTCAACATGAGCTATAGGGATGCGTACAATGGGAAGTGGATGTGGCAGAACGGAACCTTCACGACGAACCCGTTCAGCGTACTGTTGCCCGCGAACGCGAATGTGCTCGAGGACATCTTGGCCTATGTGAAGGCTTACACTACCCGGAACCAGACCTTGTTGCTGGGCGTATGGATACTATTAGAAGGGCTTGAGGCGAATATATGGACCGATTCCGGAACCTATTCGCCCGGCGAGGATATGCTGGTATACGTTTCTACATATACCGATGGCAATAACGCGCCCGTGAAAGACGCGAACGTGTCCGTTGCCGTCTACGATGAGAAGATGAACCTGATAAGCGGCATGTCGTTGGAGAACCTCAAGACGGACTTGGCTGGCTATACGAGCGGAATCATCACCATACCGGCAGATATCGAGCCTGGGGATATCACCCTGGTTGCCACTGCCAAGAAGCTCGCTTACAGGGCTACCGATGCGATCACGGTGACCGTGGGCGATCTTTGGAACGTCGACGTCATAGTCCCGAAGACCTTCTATGTCTCAGGCGAGAACATCGACGTCAAGGTCAACGTCTGGAAGAACGGCGTCGCCGTATTCCCTGACGCCATTGAATACTGGCTGGAAATCGGAGCCGGGCTGAGCTATCCGCATTACATCGCCTCTAATGCGAGCTTCACCATCGTTGCTCCCAGCGGGATAGATAGCAACGCATGGGTTGGGGTAAGGGTGGTATGCGACGATGATTTGATCACGGAGTATTCCACGACCTTCTGGATAACGCCGCTCGCGATGGAGCTCGGATTCAACAAGGCATACTATTACGCTGGCGACACGCTGACGTTCAGGCTGGACGTCTTCGGAGACCCTGCACCGTTCTCGTTCTCGTATTCGATCTGGGACGAGAACTCGGTGACGGTGGCATCCGGACCCCTGACGGTCGATGCGACCAAGGGAGTGGCGACGTTCTCGCTCAATGTCCCGAAGGACAGGCCATCGAGCTACTATACCGCGAGAGCGGTTGCAGATAACCATGCGGGCCTCGTATTGAGCGATGCAGCCACGGTATATTGGATAGGAGACTACATACTCAACGTCTGGGTCAAGACCGGCCCGGCCTACGCCAGTGGCGGGTTCGCGCCAGGACAGGCCATAACGGTCGGCTTCGAGATAAAGAAGAGCAGCGTCGACCTGCCGGACATCAATCCCGTGTGGGCGACGATATCGCTTCACGAAGGCCAGCCACAATATGTGAGCAATTGGTGGTGGTCATCTTGGACCTATGGACCGACGGTCGCGACCGGTGAGAGCAGGGCGTTCGAAGGAATGAGCGGCGAGCTCACGATGATCCTGCCCAATGAAGTCTCCAGCGGCAAGTATACTCTCGTAGTCAGCGTCCAAGGCTACGAGGACTGGGAAGTCATAACGGTCAATGCCGACGGAAACGGCTGGGACTCGAGCGTCGGAGGGCTGTCCGCAGCGGATCTGATGATGACGATCCTGATGATAGTCGTCATCCTGATGCTGCTCTGGATGATGATAAAGGGCGGCGCTGCGGCACCGCTCGGCGCGAAGAAGCCAGAGACTCCCAAGGAGGCCCCGCCGAAGCAGGAGCAGTACTCGCCGAAATCGACCGTGAAATGCCCCGCGTGCGGCGGACCGATAGAGGTGGCGACCTCGAAGCGCCCGATAGAGGTCATGTGCCCCAAGTGCGGCACGAGCCAGATAATTAACTGAGAGCCGCGCGCAAACCCCTTCTTCAAACCTCTTTGTTTTCCAATTATTTCTGATTGATATAGAGCCGTAGGAAGGCTCATTATTCAAATATGTCAATCCCATTGCCACTGCAACCGGGAGATGACTGCTTGACGGAGAAGGCCGCGGTCGTGGGATTGGGCTATGTGGGGATTCCGCTAGCCTGCTGTTTGGCACAGTCCGGCGCGCGTGTCGTCGGGATCGATGTTGACGATTCGAGGCTGGACGCAATAAGCCGCGGCAAGAACCCTCTCAAGGGAGAGGAGCCCGGTCTATCGGAACTGCTTGCAGAGGTCGTCGGCAGGAAGATGCTGACAGTCTCAAAGGAATACTCCGATATAGGCGATGCGGACGCGGTATTCGTGTGCGTCGACACGCCGATAGACAAGAAGAAGGAGCCTGTGTACGACAACCTCCTGTCAGCCATCAAGCGGGTTGGCGAGCACATGAAGCGGGGCGCATTGATATCGATCGAGAGCACGATCGCGCCCGCGACGATGAAGACCAAGATTTTGAAAATACTCGAAAAGGAGAGCGGGGTGAAGGCCGGCTCGGGTTTCTATCTCGCGCACTGCCCGGAGCGCGTGATGCCGGGGAAGCTGTTGTATAACATAATCAATCTTGACAGGATAATCGGCGGGTTCGACGAGAAGAGCGCTGATGTCGCGGAAAGGTGGTACGCGAGGTTCGTGAAGGGAAAGCTGTACAAGACGGACATGACGACCGCAGAGGTGGTGAAGACCGTCGAGAACGCGTACAGGGACGTGCAGATAGCGTTCGCGAACGAGGTCGGGCTGATATGCGAGACGCTCGGGCTCGACGCTTTCGAGGTAAGAAGGCTCGTCAACACCTCGCCTTTTAGAGACATGCATCTTCCGGGTGCGGGAGTGGGGGGACACTGCCTTCCGAAGGATCCTTGGCTTCTCGTGTATGGCGGCAGGAAATCGCACCCCAGCCTGATGCCGACCGCGAGGGCGATAAACGACCGGATGCCCGTCCACGTGGTCGAGCTCGTCTCGGAGGCCTTCAAGGAAGCCAAGCTGAAGATGGGCAAGGACAAGGTCGTCACGGTTCTGGGATATTCGTTCCTCGAGAACTCTGGAGACACGAGGAACTCGCCCGCAAAGACGGTCGTGACACTGCTATCTGACAAGGTGACGCTCAGGATACACGACCCTTACGTCCTTGACACCGAGGGTCTCGGGATAACGAAGGATCTCGAAGCAGCGCTTAAGGGTTCTGACTGCGCCGTCCTCGTGACGAAGCACAGGGCTTACTCCGAATTCGGATTGAACAGAATGGCGCAACTCATGAGACACAAGATACTCGTCGACGGCAGGAACGCGTTCGACAAGTCCGATGCTCTGAAGCAGGGATTCGTCTATCGCGGCGTCGGAAAGGGATGAAGAACTCCTATCCGAGAAGTTCCCGTATGCCGTCCTCGAGCTCCATCTGCGGGGCGTAATCGAGCTTCTCTCGCGCCAGCGTGATGTCCGCGCAGCTGTGCCGTATATCCCCCTGCCTCGGAGCGACGTGCTTTATCTCAGACCTGTTTCCCGCAAGGTTCCTAACAGTCTCGGCGAGAGCGTTGATCGAGCAGGCCTTCCCCGACCCGCAGTTGAACGTCCTGCCGAGGGAGATGCTCGCCTTCTTCATAACGAGGTCTATCATCTGCAGGACGTCGCTGATGTGCACGAAGTCCCGTGTCTGCTCGCCGTCGCCTTCCACGAGGAGCGGCTTGCCCTGCTTCGCCCAGCCGACGAACTTCGTTATGACCCCAGAATAAGGACTTTCGGGGTCTGCTCTCTTCGAGTAGATGTTGAACGGCCTCACGATGACGGTGCTGAGGCCGTACCCCGCGGAGAAAGCTTGGACGTACTTCTCACCGCAGAGCTTGCTCGCGCCGTACGGGCTCATGGGAATGGTCGGATGGTCCTCATCTATCGGTACTCTCTGCGGATTTCCGAACACCGCCGCGCTGCTGACGTACAGGAAGTGCCCGGCCTCGTGAAGGAACGAGTTCCAGAGCATGTTGAGCGTGCCGAGGACATTGTTGTTGGCATCGAAAATCGGGTCCTTCATCGACCGCTCGACGCTAACCTGGGCGGCGCAATGGATTACCCAGTCCGCGCCCTTCAGGTACCTGCCCAGGTCCTTCTCGAGGCACACATCGACGATCCTGGTGTTCTTCTCGATGTCCGGGTACGGGCACGGCCTGTTGTCCAAGCCGAGCACGTCGTGCTTCTTCGATAAGTGTTCCATGAGATACGAACCGACCTGCCCGGACGTCCCCGTGACCACGATTCTCATCCCGCGCTCACCACCAGATGAAAGTCATAGCTCCACCGCGCGTTTCAGGCTGACGGATTCCATCGCCGCGTGCGCGACCTTCAGGGTCTCGGCCGCGTCCTGCCCAGTGACCAAGGGCTCGGAGCCGTTCTCGCATGCCTTAAGAAAGTCCGCCAGCTCGCGTTTCAGAGGCTCTTCCTTCTTGAGAGTGATGGTCTTGCTCTGATACTCTATGCCGAGGTCGAACAGATTCTCGGGGTCCACATGCGTAAGCGTGGACGTCCAGACATCTACGGACTGATCTATGAAATTGAGCTCGACGAACTGGTCGCTGCAGGTCAGCTCCAGCCCTCTGACCTTCGTCGGCGTTAGCCAGTTGACCTCGACCGTCCCTGCAATATCGTTCTCGAACTCCATCACTATGTCCGCGTGGTCCTCGTAATCCTTGTTCTTGAACTTCCCCGCGGTCGCGAACACCCTCTTGACCTTCGAGTTGGCGAGATACCGTATCACGTCGATGTCGTGCACCCCTAGGTCCATTATCACCCCGACGTCCCTGATTCTCAGGGGGAATGCCGAAACGCGTCTCGCGTGAGCGGATATCAAAGCGCCGAAGCTTCCGCTCTCGAGATTCTTCTTTGCGAAGCTGACGATGGGGTTGTGTCTCTCGATCAATCCGACGGCGAGGACCAGCCCCTTGCTTTGCGCGAGCGAGGTCAGCTCTAGCAGCTTCTTCGGGTCGCCCGTCGCGGGCTTCTCGAGCATGAGGTTGACTCCTGCTTCAATCGCCTTCCTCGAAATCTCATAATGGGTGCTGGTCGGGGTCACGATCGAGACCGCGTCCAATCCGGACGAAAGGAGCGCTTCGGGCTTTTCGAAAAACTCAGTCTTGAACTTCTTCGCGATCTTCCTTCCTGCTTCCGGGTTCGAATCGCAAACGCCGGCGAGCTCCGCGATCTCCGATAGCACCCGGACGTGGTTCTGCCCCATCGATCCCGTTCCGATGACACCTACGCGCATGCTGACAGCATCGCAAATTGGGGTAATAACGATTTTCTGAGTCATTATTGCCAAAGGAACTCGGAAAAAGTTGATTACCAGCGGTGCGGATTCGGCCTCATGGCCGAAAATGACGTTGAGAAACTTAGGAGATCGAACAGGCTGACGGCATATCTCGGTCTGCTGATTGCCGTCGAGTTCTCGATCCTGTGGACTGCGGCCGTCATCGTCAACGGCGACTGGCAGCTCGGAAGGGACACCCTTAGCGAGCTCGGCGGGAACGTGCCGTCGAGGTGGGTGTTCAACATCGCAGTATTGATCGCAGGCTTTGCGGGCATAAGGTTCTCGTTCGGCCTGGCGAGACTTCTCGCCGAACGCAAGCTGGGGAGGACAGGGAGCTACGTCTTCGCCGTCGCCTCGCTTGGGCTGATCTCGGTCGGGATATTCCCCATCGATACCGGTACCCCGCACACGGTGGCATCGATATTCTTCTTCACTGTCGCTGCTTTGGCTGCGATAATCCTACTATACCCTCTCTCGAAGCAATTCGGCATCAAGAGCGCGCCGTTCATCACCACGGCCGCCGTTATCGTCGTATCGTTTCTAGCGCTCGCGACGACCCCGATACCTTTCGCGGAAGCGGTGACCGTTGCCGGCCTGCTCGTTTGGGCCGCGGTCCTATCGGTGCAGATACTTTACGACCTGAGAAAGACAAATACGGCAGCTTCGATATCCGAACCGCAGAGGTCGTGATGCAATTGAAGAGGACTCTGATGGAGATACTTGCGTGCCCGATGTGCAAGAGCCATCCCCTGGAGTTGAAGGTCGAGAAGGAGGACGAGAAAGAAGTGCTCTCGGGCAAGATAATCTGCAAGAAATGCGGGCTGACCTATCCTATCGAGGATGGCATACCCAACATGCTGCCGCCCGAGAAAGGATGACTGCCGGTGCGCCGCTCAATCCTTTCCCTTTATCGTTTCGGATTCAAGAACCCATTTTAGGAGCTGCAGGCTCTGCGAAGCCGCGTCGCTGAAATCCTTCTCGATGAGCTCCTTGTCCTTCGTCGTCCGGACGAGCCCGGGAGGGAGCTCGTATTGAAGCGAGAAGGATATGCTCGTGCCCCCGGAGACCGGCTTGAATTCCCATCCTCCGGTGACCTTGAGCCCTTGGCGGGAACGCAATATCAGCCGCTGGTTCCTGACGAACTCCAGGACCTCCAACGTCGTTGGGATGTTCGCGCCTCCGACCTTGAACACGGTGTCGAACGCCGCGCCCGGACCGTACTGCACGAAGCTGATCGGCGTGATGTCGAGTATGTTTGATAGGAAGCTCTTCAGGTTCTGCCAATCCGAAATGTAGTCGAACGCCTTATCGGCGGGGCATTTTACCACGACGGAGCGCTTGAATTGCATCTATGCATCTCCTTCCAGGCACGAATGGTCGAGAACGATAAAAGGCAATTCTAATATTAAAAGCAGATTTCCAAGGAACTTGACGTGATAATGATGATATCCAGCCTGGTCAGAATCATCCGTCCAAAACACCGGAAACATACAATATTACCGCCATTGAAGACAAAATCGCGCGCGCTGTCCGATGCACGTACGTGGGCCATGCGAAGCGCTCATGCTATGTCTGAGATGAGGGGGATTGCTGGGAAGCTTAGTTTCTTCAGGACGCTGCCGATGAACAGAATCGTACAATGCGAACCGGATAAGAACATTAGGTTCATTACTTTGAAACTGCTGACACCTAAGGCCTGTGAGCGGTGATAGAATGAAGATCCTCGTTGCGGACGAGATATCGGAGAAGGGCGTCTCCATGCTCAGGAACTCCGGGCATGAGGTCGACGTGAAGACCGGCCTGAAGGAGGACGAGCTGGCGAGCATAATCGCTGATTACGATGCGATGATCGTCAGAAGCGCCACGAAGGCGACCAGGAAGATAATACAGGCTTCGAAGAAGTTGAAGGTGATCGGGAGGGCCGGCGTCGGCGTTGACAATATCGACCTCGAAGCCGCGACGGAGAAGGGCGTGCTGGTCATGAACGCCCCATCGGGGAACATAATCTCCACCGCGGAGCTGACGGTCGGGCTGATTTTCGCGCTCGCGAGGAACATACCGCAGGCCGATAGAACGATGAAGGAAGGCAAGTGGGAGAAGAAGAAGTTCTCCGGGCGCCAGCTCGCCGGGAAGACCCTCGGGATCATCGGCCTGGGAAAGGTCGGCACGGAGGTCGCGAAAAGGGCTCAGGGGCTCGGTATGGTCGTGATAGCTTACGACCCGCTCATATCTCCCGAACTCGCGGTCAGACTGCACGTCAGGCTCGTCAGCCTCGATATGCTGCTGTCGCAATCGGATTTCATCACGGTGCACACTACTCTGACGTCGCAGACGAGGGACATGATTGGCGCCGAGCAGTTGTCGAAGATGAAGAAGAGCGCGTTCCTGATAAACACCGCGCGCGGAGGCATCGTGAACGAGGAAGCGCTTTACAATGCGCTCAACGAGAAGAAAATCGCGGGCGCGGCGCTCGACGTGTTCGTCAAGGAGCCGCCCGAGGATTGGAAGCTGGCAAAGCTCGACAACTGCATCGTCACCCCGCATCTCGGCGCATCCACGAAGGAGGCGCAGGAGGAGGTCGGGTCGGAGATAGCGGAGCAGATAGACCTCTACCTCTCGAAGGGGATTGTCAAGAACGCGATGAACCTGCCTGCGAAGCTCGACCCCGCCCTCATCCCGTACATGGAGCTCTGCAACAAGCTCGGCCTTATGGCCGTCCAGCTGGCGAAGAAGAACGTCAGCTCGATCGAGGTGAAGTGCAGCGGCGAGATAGCGCAGAAGGACACGAAGATACTCGCTGCGAGCGCTGTAGCGGGCCTGCTGACTCCGTTGGTCGCGGAGGTCAGCGTCAACCTGATAAACGCCTTGCCTCTCGCCAAAGAGAGAGGAATCAATGTCGTGAGCGTGACGAGCGAGGAATCTCCGAAATTCAAGAATCTAATCGAGGTCAGCGTCTCTTCCGACGGTGCCCGGAACTGCGTCGCGGGAACGGAAATCGCGGAGAAAGGCATGAGAATAGTTCAGCTGAACGACCACAGCGTAGAATTCGAGCCGAAGGGGACGTTCCTGTTCATCGAGCACCTGGACAAGCCCGGGATGATAGGGGCGGTAGGGACGCTCCTGGGCAAGAACGGGATAAACATCGCGCACATGGACGTCGCGAGGGACAAGCGCGGAGGGCCCGCGGTCATGATATTGAGCCTCGACGAGCCCGCGCCTTCTGCCGTGATAGAACAGCTGAAGGATATCGCGAACCTGAAGGACGCGACCCAGATATCGTTATAGAAAACAACCCGGACATTGATCGGGGTTCAGATTGAGGGACGGCGCACGGATGCGCCCGTCGACCTCACTTTCTCAGTTTTTCCATCGCGGCCTTGATGCCCGCCATGCCCTTCTCGACATCCTGTGTCGATGTCGCGAACGATATCCTGACATGGCCTCTGCCCGCGGCACCGAACGAATCGCCCGGAGTGACGACCACGCCGGCCTCCTTCATCAGATACATCGCGAACTCCTCGTCGGTCATGTCCGCATCGAACTTCATGAAGGCATAGAATGCGCCTTTCGGCTTCGGAGCGCTCGCCCCGGGCGTCTCGCTGATGTATTTAGTCACGATGTCTCGTCTCTTCTGGAACTCCTGGACCATCTTGTCGATGGGCTCCTTCGGGCCCTTTATCGCGGCAACCCCCGCCTTCTGTATGAATGTTGGGGCGTGGGTTATGGTGTGCTGCTGAATCTTCGATATCCCCTTCAGGAACGGCTTGTCAGCCACGAGCCAGCCGAGCCTCCAGCCTGTCATCGAGTAGGTCTTCGAGAAACCGTTTATCGTGATCGTCCGCTCGAACATCCCCGGCAGGGAGGCGATCGAAAAGTGCTTGACGCCGTCGAACACTATCTTCTCGTAGACCTCGTCGGTGATGACTATCAGGTTGTGGTCTATCGCCAGATCTGCTATGCCCCTGATGTCCTCCTCTGTGTTCACAGAACCACAGGGATTGGACGGGCTGTTCAGCATGATGACCTTGGTCTTAGGCGTTATCCTCTTCGCGACCTCCTCGGGTATCATCCTGAAATCATGATCCTCCCGCAGGGGCACAGCTACGGCCTTCCCGTCTGCCATTGCTATGAACGGCACGTAGCTCACCCAAGCAGGATCCGGAACGAGCACCTCGTCTCCAGGATTGACAGTGGCGAAGACCGCCTCGAAGAGAGCGTGCTTGGTAGGGGTGACGAAAACGTGCTCCGCAGCGCACGGGATATTGTTCTCTGCTTTCGTCTTCTCCGCGATGGCTTCTCTCAGCTCAGGCAGACCGGGGGCGTCTATATACTTCGTCATGCCAGCGTTTAGGGCTTCGATGCAAGCATCGACGATGTGCCTCGGGGTCTCGAAGTCCGGCTCCCCGACGGTGAACGATATTACCTTCTTGCCCTCCTTCTTGAGCTGGCTGGCAAGAGCCTTCATCTTCATTGTGCCCGATTCTTGAATCCTCTCGATACGTTCCGCTAACATCGCCGGCTCGTAGTCCTTGCATCCTTTTTATGCTTTTCTTGGGTTCACTCCATGTTCTCCAAGAGAATGAACACAGTTGTGCAATCGAAAATCCGAACTCTTACACGATATTCCATGCTCGCCAATCGTGCTGGCAGCTCGCGACTTATACATTCAGCAAGAAATATGTAGCCGGATAATATCGAGTGAATCATGAGCCTTCAGTCGGGCAAGCTCCCCCACCGCCTTCTGCGCAGGATGATAAGGTACAGTGGCGCGAGGGACAAGTCTGTGATTCTGGGGCCGAGAATCGGGGAAGATGCAGCCGCGATAGACCTCGGCGAGGAGGTGCTGATACTCAAGACCGACCCGATATCGTACACGGCAAAGGAGATCGGCTGGTATGCGGTCAACATCAACGCGAACGACATCGCGACCATGGGCGCAAGGCCGAAATGGATGCAGACCTGCCTGTTGGTCCCGCAAGGAATGTCAACAAAGGAGATAGAGGACATCTTCAGACAGGTGGACAGGGCGTGCAGGAGCCTCGGGATCGCAGTTACGGGAGGGCACACCGAGATCAACCCCTGGCTCGACAGGCCGATCATAGTCGGGGACATGCACGGTATCTGCAAGAAAAAAGACCTGGTGCTCAGCTCTGGTGCGAGAGCGGGCGATGCAATTATTCTCACGAAGGGTGCGGGGATAGAAGGGACCGCGACCCTTGCCAGGGAGAAAAAGGCGCATCTCCTGAGGAAATTCTCGAAGGCGCTCATCAGGAGGGCGGAGAACTATCTCTACGACCCGGGCATATCGGTGGTCAACGAGGCGATGATCGGCGCGAGGCTCGGCGCGACCGCGATGCACGACCCCACGGAAGGCGGCGTGCTCGTCGGGCTGTACGAGATAGCCGAGGCGTCGGGGAAGGGATTGCTCGTCGATGCCGACGAGATAATAGTCGGAAAGGAGACGGAGAAGCTGTGCGAGTTCTTCGGCCTGGACCCGCTCGGGCTTCTCGGCTCTGGCGCGCTGTTGGTCGTCCTGCCGAGAAGAAAGGTCGATGCATATCTCGATGAGTTGAGGAAAGAAGGCGTGAGGGGCTCCGAGATAGGCGAAATGAAGCACAAGAACTGCGGATTGAAGCTCATTTCGGACGGAAAGACGCGGCCGCTAAGGTTCTCGCAAAGGGACGAGATACTCAAGGTGCTTTGATCGATTCTTGCGCCGCTACGAGCATCTCCGATGTGACCGTCCAGACCTTCAACATCTCCTTCCCGAATGACAATTTCTCAATCGTCAAGCCCGAGAGATCGCTCCTCAGCTGCCCGCTCGGGAATCCGCCTATTATCACCGCCGTTCTTTCGGATTCCTTCGAAAGCAGGAATTGCCTCGGTTCGGTCCGGGCACCCTCGGAATCGAGGAGCACGACCCTGTCGCATTTCTCCGAGCCTATCACGTCGCGGAGAGTCCAGCCCTCCTCGAGCGTCAGTAGAGGGTTTTCCTTCGAAGGGACGGCTCCGTTCTGGAACAGGCTCTCTATCAGGCCGACGAACCTGTGATAGCTCGGCGGAAGACGGGTGTCTCGCGAGACGAGTATCCGTTCGTCGTTTCTAGTGTGCACGATCGTCTTCAGCTCTCCGGCATGGTTCAACCTCGAGTCGAGGCAGAGCAACAGGAAGAAATGCACGAGATCCGGCCGACCACGTCGCTCACCTTCCTCGAGCGCCTTCATGGCCGAATGATGATAGCTCGCGTCCAGCAACAGGTTCGACGGGCGCTTCTTGCGAGTCCGCGCACTGGAGATGACGGAGCTGTGCGTGGCGATATCGTCGGGAACCAATTCGAGTTCCGATTCCGCGAGAATGAAAACGAATCTCTCGCGCCCGTCACGAGATGACTTCATGTAGGAGCCCCTTCTCGATGCCGAGCTTGATCTCCTGGGCTATCCGCCTGCCGGTCGATAGCCCTGGCTGTATGAGGTCGGAGTACGCCGACCCGGAGATGAACGGGTTGGTGCCCGCGACGATTCTCGCGGAGACCTCGAACACGACGACGTCGAGCTGATCTGTTACGATGCTCTCGACGCAGAACGGGCCTATCAGCCCCCCGAAGCGGTCGAACGAGCTCTCGATCACGCGCTCGCCGACCTCGAAGAACTTCGGGAGGAGCGACTCCCGGGCGACTATCGGGACATTCCCCGTGACGACGAACGTGGGGAAGAAACCGTGCCGCTTCAGCTCCTCGACAGATCCGAGCTTGTACATCTCGTCTATGTTCGATTCGTCCCGCCTGTCCATTGACAGAAGCTCTAGTACCCCTTTGCTGAGCTTGTACCCCTGCTCCTTCAGCGGGGAGTAGAAGAAATGGATGTAGTACCTTGTCCCCAGTATGTATTCCTGGATGTGATACTTCTTTGTATGGTCTATCCCCATCTTGAACTCGGGGTAGTCCTTCGCGATGAAGAAGCCCCTGCCGCCCTTGGCCCCGTGGTACTTCACGAGGACCGGCCTATCGATTTTCTGCGCGTCGTCTATCAGCCGGGGCATCTTTATGCCGGCCGAGGTGAGCCATTCCCGTTCCTTCTCCCTGTCGGACTCCCATTCAAGCACGAACCTGTTGCCGAAGGTCGGAACCTCCCAGGCCTCGAAGACCGAGGGAGTCATGTATTCGACGAACGACCCGTGCGGCACGACTATGACGTTTCTCGATATCAGCTCGTCCGCCATGTCGAGAAGCTGCGCGTAGCTGTCGACATAGAGGAACTCGTCTGGCTTCCCGAGCGGGAATGCGTCGTACATCTTCGTCTTCTGCTGGACGGATATCCCCAACGTCCTGAAGCCCTCCTGCCTCGCGCCGTGGAAAATCTGAAGAGAAGAGTGGCTGCAACTGGTAGCAATGGTTATCTTGGAAGTATCGTACGATTCCAAAATACGCCGTATCTTGTCCCTTGAGACCATTGTTCGCAAATCAGGTTTTTCGACTTAAAGCTTCTTCTGCTAAGCACTTGATGAGGCCGCCGACCTGGAACATGCGATTGGAAGATGCGAAAGCAAGGCCTATATATAAGTCGAGACGCTTGACGGACCTAGATATGAGACCTGCACGCAAGGAGTATGCGGATATCAGATGCTCGGGATGCGGAGAGCGCGCGCACGGGATAAGCCCCATGGGCACGTGCGTGAGATGCGGGGGCATCCTGTTCGCGAAATACGATATGGACAGATTGCGGAGCTTGCCACGGGATGACCTGTTTTCCGGGACCGGCGTTTGGCGGTACTCGCGCCTGCTTCCTATCCCTTCCAAAGAGTATCCGATCACGCTGGGCGAAGGAGGCACGACGCTTCTAAGGTCTGAGAGACTCGGGGAAATCCTGGGGATGAAAAAGCTGTTCCTGAAGAACGAGACGACGAACCCGACGGGGTCGTTCGTTGACAGAGGGACTGCCGTCGAGATTACGCACGCGAGGAACCTCGGACACAACTTCGTTTCATGCGCGTTTTCCGGGAACCTGGCGGCCTCGGTCGCAGCGTATGCGGCGAGAGCCGGCATGCAGTCCGAAGCGATACTCCCGCCGGGAACGGACATCGGCAAGCTGTATCAGATAGTCGCCTACGGCGCGAGGATAATCCAGGTGAGAAACCAGGAGGAGGCCGAGGAGAAGCTGATGGGGCTCGAAAGGGAAAGGCATTGCATTACGAGCCAAAGCCCGTTCTTCCTTGAAGGGATAAAGACTTCTGGGCTCGAGATCGCTGAGCAATTCGGCTTCTCCGCTCCTGACAGGATTATCCTATCGATTGGCAGCGGTGCGCATCTGACGATGATCTGGAAAGCTTTGAAGGAGCTCGAAGAGCTCGACATCATGGATGCGTCGAGGACGAAGATGACCGGCGTGCAGATCGCCGGCTGCGCGCCGATTGTCGACGCGCTCGGGAAGAAAAGGCGGACCGCGTGCGCCGAGGAGAGGATATCCCTCGCAAGAGAGATCGCGATACACCACCCGCACCTGACGGACAGCGTTCTCGACGCGATCAGGAAGAGCGGCGGGACGGCAATCGCGGTAGACGAAAGGGAGATAATCGATTCCGTGCAACTGCTCGCGCGCGCGGAAGGGATATTCGCAGAGCCCTCGGCGGCGGCGACGATAGCCGGGCTAAGGAACCTGCTCGATGCCGGGGAGATAGACAGTAGCGAGAAGGTCGTATGCGTTATTACTGGCACGGGACTGAAAGAGCCTATCGCATCCCCGCGCACGATGCGAAAAGTCGCGGGATCGAGGAGGACAGCCCTGCGGATGGAGCGGAGAATCGAGATGCTCGACCTCGGCAGGACCAAGGAATCCATCCTCGAGCTCCTCCGGTCGAAGGACGATTACGGATACGGAATCTGGAAGAGGCTCAGGGATGAGAAGGGCATAGACATCACTGTTGTCAGCGTCTATCAGCATCTGTCGGAGCTCGAGGCCGCCGATCTCGTCAGGAAGGGGGGAATCCAGAGCTCCCCGAAGCGCAGGGCGCGAGTGCTCTATGTGCTGACCCAGAAAGGCCGACGTTTTCTTTCGGAAAACATGCGCGCGGGATGACAGGGACGAGTCACTCGAACCAGTCTTGAACGAGCGAGACGAACTCCTCGTCCGGGACGGGCATGAAATCGTCGTCGATATACATGTCAAGCGGGACAGGGTAATCCATCCTCCTATCGCCCGACTCGATGGAGATGAGCATCTCGCCTCCCTCTCTCTTCATCGAGATGACGAGCATCTCGCCGAACCCGAGGTCGTACTCCAGGACGAACTCGCCGTCGGAAAAGCCGAACTCGGAATCCTTCCTGAGGCGGATAGACACGGGAGAGACCTCGAAGTTGTTCACGAGCGTCTCGTGCAGCTTCGCGACGAAGATGACCTCCTTGTCGAGGCTGATCTCGTCCTCGTCGTCGGCTTCCGATTCCCTTCCCATCCGCATTTGAGATACCGGCAACCTTACGACTCCCTTTGCAGAAAAAGGTTGTGATGATGCGCGATTGCCCGCTGCTCATCCGAACAGATTGACCCCGAAAGCTGCCAGCAGTACCCAGAGAACCGCCGCCCGGGTTATCCCCGCGAAGAAGTTCACGAGCCCGAACAGCCTCCACTCCATCGCCGTGCCCTCCTTGTTGAAGATGGAGAACAGGTAGATCGGAATCGTGTCGGTCATCAGAGGGATAGAAAGTATGATGTAAAGCGCGACGTAGCCGTATCTCGCCACGAACGTCTCGCACTTGTCGAGGATCACTTTGAACGCCCGGTATTTCGACCACTTGCGTACGACAGGCTCGACCTTCAATCCCAAGGCGAAAACGGCGAGGCTCCCGATTCCCTTGCCCGCACCGAGGACCGCCGCCTTCAAAACGAACGGCACGGAAGGGTTCCATATGAGCGCAATCTCGATCGGTATTGGCAGGATTATCGCGACCAAGATGGAGAAGACGAACAGTATCAGGAGATAGACGACCGGGTCCGCCTGGTTCTGCTCCAGGAACGCCATCAGATCTTCAAGGAGCCCCATTGAATCCTTGGGTTTCTGAATCGGAAGCTCGATACTTCAAGTTTCTTCTGCGGCGCGCGCTTCGCGGGAAGTTTTTGCGCGCTTGCGACGCGACAATCGAGCGTTAGCCAGATAATTAAAATCCGCTCGGAATAATTACATAAGCTATTTATTCTGGTAACTTCATCACCAATCGGGATGCGCAATGGCCAAGACTGAGGGAAAGAGCGGCGATTGGTTCGCCGAACTCGACGAAGAGCTTGAGAAGAAGACGCTTGATATCATGAAGGAGGTCACCGAGCAGACGACTCAGAGGGCGGAACTCAACAGGACGCTCATCGAGGATTTCTGGAAGATTTGGGTCAGATTCAACAAGATCAACGTTCACCTCACCATAGAGCCGGAATATTCCTCATTCGCGCATTTCGAGGAGTTCCCCAACGTCTGGAAGCTGAAGGAGGACTTCGACTTCGCCTCCCTGAACCACATCTCCCTCACCGACAGGACCCAGGACCAGGGCAGAGTGGGAGACTCCATCAAGGTCTGGTATTACGCGGTCGACAGCAAGGTGCATGTGAGGATGGTATTCGAGTACTGCGAGGGCGAGCACTACTACAAATACGCCGGCTGGAAGAGGATATTCAGCCAGTATGTCCTGTACGACTCTCCGGCCGATGCCGTCAACCTGCAGAAGCTGCACGACATACTCGCGGACATAGTGAAGACCTGGTACGAGAGCCATCTCAGGCGCGAGAGGGACATCATTCTGAAGCATTTGAAGGACAAGTACCCGAAAGGCGAGACGTTCACGCAGTGAGCTCTGCCTCAAATCCTTTTATCCCGTGTTCTCCATCGGTCAGCCGAAGGTATCGATGAGCTTCGACTTCGACAGGATAGCGGACGAATTCGATGCGACCAGGAGCTTCGACCCCAGGCTGATAGACGCGGTCGCGGAGGCAATCCGCGATCTACTCGGTCAGGGCGCAAGCGTGATAGACATCGGATGCGGCACCGGGAGGTTCCTTCTGCCTTTGACGCGCATGGGCTTGTCTGCGGTCGGCATTGACATATCCAGGAAGATGCTCGCGAGAGCCGGGGAAAAAGGGCTGGAGCAGCTGATTCAGGGGGACGCATCGCACTTGCCTTTCGGGGACCGAGAATTCGACGGGGCCTTCCTCTCGAGCGTGCTCCACCTTCTTGACGATTGGAGGGGCGCAGTCAAGGAAGCATGCAGGGTATCGCGCAACGCAGTGATAGCAGTGGACCCCGGAAGAAAACGAGGCGACACTCCGCACGATATTTTCAAGTCGATCATGAGGGAGAAGGGGTTTCGAATCCCGCAGAAAGGTCCTTACGAGTCGGAACTGCGCGATTCCTGCCCTCCCGAGAAGTGCGCCCCTCTCGCTCCGTTCGAGGAAACAAGGGATAGGAAGGATGTTCTGGCGGCATTTGAGAAGAGGACGTTCACATACCAGGCTGAGCTGACCCCGGAGGAGAACAGGGAATGCATCGAAGAGCTTTCGAAAAGGCTCGTCGGAGAGACGATACTGATAGGCTGGGAACCGGCATTGATAATCTGGAATCCCAGGAAGCTTTCGGAAGGGATCGAACGGATTACTTTCTGCTACCCGCATTGAACAACCTTAAAGCCTCGGAGCACATGCGCTAGTTGCAAAAGACAGGTCGCATATAGCAGACAAACAGCGACCCGAAGGAGGCGCAGGAATGAACGATGAGGATTTATCCCCGCACGTCGACGAAATAATGGAAGCCGTCGG
>JAWCKK010000016.1:0-28449 GCA_038852105.1 Thermoplasmata archaeon | reverse complement strand
GGCGCCCCTGATCTTCATGCTCTTGATATCTCTGAGTATACCCTCAGGAGTCAACTTCTCAGCGCACATCTCGACACCTCGAATATCAACTGCTATATCGAGGAGATATACGCAAATCATTGCTCAATATGATTTCGCGTGTTCCTATCTCCTCGATGGTCTCATCAGGCTCCGGAGGAGCTTGAGGTCCTTCCTGTACCAATCGTCCCCGCCAGGAGTCTCAAGAACCATCGGGTGCTCCGCGAATCTCGGGTCGTTTACCAGGGGCGCGAAAGCCTTCTTGCCGAGCTTCCCCTTGCCGATGTTCTCGTGCCTGTCCAGCTTGCTGCCCTGGCCTCCCTTGGAGTCGTTTATATGGAATGCGAACAATCGTCTTATCCCGACGATATCGTCGAACAGCTCGAAAGTCTTCTCGTATCCGTCCTCGGTCGCGATATCGTACCCGGCGGCGTACGAATGGCATGTGTCGAAGCATACACCTGTCCTGTCGTCCATCCCGACCCAGTCGAGCATCTGCGCGAGCTGCTCGAAAGAATAGCCGACATTACTCCCCTGGCCCGCGGTCGATTCGAAAAGCACTCGGGGGCGCGGAGAGTCGAACTGCTCAATTATCTTTCGAATATTCTCCGATATTAATCTCATTCCCTTATTTTCGCCCGCACCCATGTGCGCCCCGGGATGGAACACGAGATAATCGATCGACAGTCTCGATGCTCTGTCCATCTCGTCCTTGAACGCATCGACGGACATCGCGAGCAGCTTCTTATCCGGAGAAGCGAGATTTATCAGGTATGAATCGTGCGCCATCGTCTTGCGTATCTTGAACTTCGCGAGATTCTCCCTGAACCGGGCGGCCTCGTCATCGTCGATGACTCGAGCCTTCCACTGCATCTGGTTCCTCGTGAAAATCTGCATCGCGTCGCAACCGAGGTCGCGCGCTCGTTCCGGCGCGAGGTCGACCCCGCCTTGCACAGACACGTGAGCGCCCAAGAGCCCCAATCAATCGCCCCTCTTCAGAGTATCTGCGACGCGCATCAAATATCTTTTCGAGTCGTCGAAGAAGACGATTCGATTAAGAGTTCTTTCCGGAAGCCGTCTCATTTCCTCGGTATCTTCTGTATCTTCCTTCTGTCGGGGAACGGCTTATGGCCTTTGACGCCGGAGATGTACTCATCGGTCACGTATAGCCCGCAAAGACACCGGCCATACTCAGCGAGGTCTGGCTCTCGATAGGTGCACGGGCAGATGATGTCCTTGTCTAGCTCGAGGACCCCGTCCGCAACCCTGCAGGGGCACGAGGCGTACCCGAACTTCTTCTTGTTCATCAAAAGCCCTTCAATCACAAGTCTCAGGTACTTCTCGTCAGGATTTAGCTTGTGACCGGTGTTGGCCGCGAACTTCTTCAGCGTGTTTGTGTACTTCTGCACTTCTTCTTCCCAGGCCGGATCAGAGCTCATAGCCCCAGCACCTTTCTCAGCTTCGCCTCGTTGAACCCTTCAATGACCTGGTCGCCGACGACTATTATCGGGTAGCCGCAGTTCGGGCAGACCTTGTCGACCTCCTTCATGACTGACCTTCTTTCCTCTCCTTCTAGCAGGTCGACGTCCGTGTAATCCAGCGGTATGCCCTCTTCCGAGCAGAACATTTTGAACGCGCGGCAGTACGGGCAAGTGCTCAACGTGTATGCTTTTACCTTCGGGTGCGCCATAGTTTTCAACTCGTTAGTTACGAGAGTTCCCCGTGTTAGATATAACTTTGTAAAGTCGAGACGAGAATCTTCTCAGAAATACATCTTAACGAGCCAAGTCCCCGATTCCATCTTCGTCTCGATCCTGTACCCGCTGTCCCTGAAGAGGTCCATCATGCGTTCGTTGTCCGACATGACCTCCGCGGTGAACCCTTTGATGCCCTTCGAGCGCGCTATCCTTGCCAGATACTGCAGCATCCATTTGCCGATGCCCTTCTCCTGGAACTCGTCCGTGACTACTATCGCGAACTCGGCGAAGTTCGTCCGGTTGTCGAGCTCGTATCTCGCCACGGCGATTATCCTGTCTAGAGCCTCCCCGGGCAAGACGGCGACGAGCGCCATGCGCTCGTGGTAGTCGATGTCCATGTATTTCTGCACCTCGCGGTACGGAACGCCCTTCATGATCCCGAAGAACCGATGGTACACGCTCTGCGGGGAGAGCGAGTGGAAGAAGTCTATCCAGGCCTCCTCGTCAGTCGGCTTCAACGGCCTGATCACGATCCGCCTGCCGTCCGTGAGCTTCATCTCGGTCTCCAGATCCTCGGGGTATATGACGCCCGAGAACGGCCTCTCCTCCTCCTCCGGCAGAACGAGCCTTCTCTCCTTGGCGGCTCTCAGGAGCTCCGCGCGGAACTTCGGATGCGCGATGCTGATCAATGCCAGCGCCCTCTCCCTGATGTTCTTCCCGTGGAGGTACGCCACGCCCCATTCTGTGACGACGTAATGCACGTCCCCCCGGGATGTCACGACCCCTGCACCGGGCTTCAAGGTCGAGACTATCCTCGATACTGTGCCGCCCTTCGCGGTAGAGGGAAGCGCGATGATCGGCTTTCCTCCCTTGGAGCGCGCGGCGCCCCTTATGAAATCGACCTGCCCTCCGATGCCCGAGTAGAACAGCTCTCCCAAGGAGTCTGAGCAGACCTGTCCCGTGAGGTCGACCTCTATCGCGGCGTTTATCGCGACCATCTTGTCGTTCTGCGCTATCACGAACGGGTCGTTCACGTACTCCGTCGGATGGAACTCGATCAGCGGATTGTTGTCGACGAAATCGTACAGCCTCTGGCTGCCCATGCAGAAGGAGGCGATTATCTTGCCTTTGTGGATGGTCTTTTTCCTGTTGTTGATGACGCCCTTCTCGACGAGCTCGATTATTCCGTCCGAGAACATCTCGGTGTGGATCCCGAGATCCTTCCTGTCAGTCAGATATTTCAGGACCGCATCGGGGACTCCGCCTATCCCCATCTGCAGCGTCGAGCCGTCCTCGATGAGCTTCGAGATGTTCTTCCCGATATTGTACGCGAGCTCGCTCGGCTCCTCCGCCTTGTAATATAGGAGCGGTTCGTCTGATGGCACCAATAGATCGATGTCGTTCACGTGTATGAACGCGTCCCCCATCGTCCGAGGCGCGCGGCTGTTCACCTCGGCAATGACCATGTCCGCGCTCTCCGCGGCGGACTTGACGATGTCCACCGAGACCCCGTAACTGCAATATCCGTGCTTGTCCGGGGGCGTCACCTGGATCAGCGCGACGTCTATCGGTATTCTGCCAGTCCTGAAGAGCGCCGGGATCTCGGAAAGGAATATCGGGGTGAAATCCGCGCGTCCCTCCGCGACCGCCTCTCTCGTGTTCGCGCCGATGAAGAAAGCGTTATGCCTGAACTGGTCCGTGAATTTCGGCTCGGTATAAGGCGCGACGCCGAGGGTCATGATATGGAATATCTTCGTATCCGCCAGGGACGACGCTTTGTCCACGAGAGCCTTCACCAGGACCTGTGGCTCTGCAGCTCCGGAACCAATGAAAATCTTGTCGCCGGGCTTTATGACGGAAACCGCCCTGTCGGCCGTTGCCAACTTGTCTTTGTATCGAGACTGCCAATCCTCGCCGCCGTCTTTCTCCGGCATTCCAAGCACCTCAAGGGCTTAATTGCTTTGATTGATACCTCAATCAACTTTGAGGCGATAATAAACTAATCCGAACTACACCTCAATTTCAATGACTGATTCATATCATGTGAAGACAATCTTCCGATAGGAAGATGGCTCCAGAGGCGTGACAATAGCCGAAAACAGATTGCTGCCTGCTCGCTTTTCGTTGGGATTGCTAATATTGATATCCGCCCCAGGTTCGCAATTCGTCATTTGCCTATTTTTCGTGTAAAAACTATGAAATATGAGAACCGTGTCATGGTTTATCATACAGCCCATTGGCTGTTGAAAGACGCAGGAGGGAAGTTGCGTGTTGATGACCGAATTCGAGATCAAAGCAGGAGACAGCACGAGGGACATACTTCAGATAGCCGACATACTCGCGGAGAACGGCGTGAATCTCATGACCGTGTCGATCGAGAAGTTCAAGGGCGAGGCGTACATCTATTTGATTACCTCGGACACCGAGGCCTGTGAGAGATCCCTGATGAAGGCGGATCTGGGATACAGAACCCGCCCTGTGGTCATCGCGGAGGTCGTGGACAAGCCTGGCCAGTGGGCAAGAGCTGCTAGAAAACTTGCAGATGCGGGATTGGAGATAGAATCGAGCTATCTCCTGTCGCGGGACGGACAGAAAATGCAGTTCGTCTTCGCCGTGAGCGACCCGAAGAGAGCCGAGGAGATACTCTCGAAGATGACCTGAGATAGCATCTCAGCCGATGACCATCGTCTCTCTTCGGGATTCTTCAGTCCTCTCGAACCTTTCGATACTGAGATTGGCGAGCAACGGGTCTTTTCTGCCTTTCGCTATCAGGTCCGCCATCATCTGGCCGACCTTGGGGGAGATCATCAGCCCGTGCCCGGAGTACCCGCAAGCGAGGTAGAAGCCCTCGGGTTCGCGAACAGCGCCCAATATCGGGCTGTTGTCCGGCGATACGTCGTAGGAGCCGGCCCACTGTCTCAGAATATTCACGGCCCCGAGCCTCGGGAACAATCTGAGAATCTCCCTGCTCATCCTCTGCGCGAACCTGATCGAGGACGCCCAGCTTCCGCTCGGGACCTCCACGGGGTCGGATATCCCTCCGATCAGCTCTCCGCGCATCGATTGGCTCATGTACAGCTTGTTCGTCATCGTGACGACCATCGGATCGAGGAACGGTTCCAAGGGCTCGGTGACCAGGATTTCGTGCCTATAGGGCTTCGTAGGAATCTTTACTCCCGCCATCTCTCCGACGACCGAAGACCACTTGCCAGAGGCGTTCAACACCTTCTCCGTGCTCACTCGACCGGCTGATGTGTCGACACATTCGACTCTGCCGTTATCGACCCCGATGCCCTTGACCTCCGTCCAGGTCGCGATTTCCCCGCCCATGTCGAGTATCCTGTCCCGCAGGCCCCAGAGCAACGGGAACGGGAACAACGTGCCGTCCTTCGGATTGAAGGCGCCTGCGAGAAATGTGCCCGCGTCGAGCTCGGGCACGATGTCATTCAACTCATCGCGTTCGACAAATCTTGTCCTCACTCCGTGCTCATTATGGAACCTCACGTTATTTCTTAGAATCTCGACCTGCTTTTCGTTCTCCGCGAGGAACAGATATCCGCCCTGCCTGAACCAGATGTTGTACCCGAGCTCTGCCGACAGCCTCTTGAACCGGTCAATACTCTCTTTTGCTATCTGGATATTCTCTTTCGTTGTCCATTGAGCCCGGACCCCTCCTCCGTTCCTCCCGCTCGCTCCGGAACCGATGTAAGATCTTTCGATTAGCAGGATGTCCGTCATACCTCTCCTGCACAGCTCGTACCCGACCATGAGACCAGTGATTCCCGCGCCGATAATAACGCAATCATAGCTGCTCTTCATCGTCCGTCTCCTCCTGAGCCATGATCGCGAGGGGGACCGGCTCGATCGGCGGCCTCGCGGTCATGCCGATTTCCGGCCGTAATCCCATCTCGATGAGCACCTCGCGCACGAATTGAATGCATTGCTTTCCCTTGCACGGGCCCGTTCCGAACCCCACGTACCGCTTGAGGGATTCGATGTCCCGGTAGCCTTGCATGACGGCTCTCTGTATTTCCTCCTTCGTCACGTCCTCGCACAGGCAAGCGATTGTCTTGTCGCGAACTATGTTCCCATCCCCCGGATTCGCTGAGCAATCGCATTCGCGACGACGGGAGCGTACTCGAGAGCCTTTGTAGCATCCATCTCGTTTGTCGAACTCCCGATAGCGAAGACCCCCTTGACCGAGGTTTCGAAATTTTCGTTGACTGAGACATATGGCACTTGTTTTCTGTCCGTAGCGATTTCACATCCGAGCTGCCTCGCGAGCTCGATGTCCGGATGTATCGAGCCTAGTGTGACGAGGCAATCGCAGGGAATTCTTTCCACACTGGTACCGCTTGAAATCTCGATTCTCTTCAGCTCCTTTCTGCCGATTGCTCTCTTGACGCGGCAGTTCGATTTTATATGTATATCTGTATCGCGCACGCTCTCATCGCACGATTCACAAAGAACGGCACGAACGTGAGATCCGGTATCGGCGATTTTCTTGGCTAGTTCGATTGCCCTGCGAGTATCTCCATAGAGAACGATATCGTCTCCCAATCGGATGCCAGCTTCCAATAGTTGTTTGGCCGCTTCGCATTGGATTATCCCCGGAAGGTCCCAGTTGACGAATCTGAGAGGCGCTTCCCTCCCTTCTTCTGCTATGCAGATCGTTTTCGGCTTGAATATCAGTAATCCATCGCCAGCGACAACTCCTACGCTTCTGTCATCATAGGCGCCTACAAGGAACGAATGTGATAGAATTCGAACATTCTCAGGCGCGCTCAACTTGTTCGAAATTCTGTCTTCGTAGTTCTTCCTCCCTGCAACAACAATTTTGATTCTCTCCCGCGAGCAGATTTCCGCGAGCCTCATCGCCACGGGCTCGTTGCCGATTATGAGGAGGTCGGGCCTCAGTTTTCTTGCCGGTTTCGCGTTAAGATCAGCGGATGGCAATCTTCCGATTCCCGTCATTCTCCGTACGATTCTTTGATAGAATCCTGACGCGAAGCTCGGCCTGATGAACTTGTGATGGTAGTTGAAACCATCTCTGTAAATCAAATCCATTATTCCGATCGGATCGAAATTCCTTAAGAGCACTTTGTTCTGGGGGACGACCACCATTCCATCTTCCACGGGCGTTATACATGTCCTAACGTTCGGGACGCCGTTCACGTTCGCGAAGCAGTTCGGGCAATCCCCTGTTCCGCAGTGCAATCCCCGAGGCCTATGGAACTTGATACTTCTCGTGATGACCTTGATTCCGTTTCGCCAGAGAGCAGATGCAATCGTGTCCCCCTTCTTCGCCGTCAATCTTTTTCCATCGAAGAGGAATCGAATTTCGTTTTCTAGCACGATAGTACCTTAAGAGAGAATGCATTGCTAGTAATTTAATACGATTATTTACAAGAATTGTTAGAAAAACATCTCCATATCGGAGTTGCGCTTTTCAATCTATTGCTTTACGCGTCCGAATCTTCCAAGCAGGCTGGCATTTGTCACGACGGATACGCTGCTGAGTGCCATCGCCGCTGCCGCTATGATCGGGTCGAGAAGTATTCCGAACGAGTACAGCGCCCCAGCGGCTATCGGAATGCTCGCGGTGTTGTATCCGAAGGCCCAGAACAAATTCTGCCTTATCTTCTGTATCGTTCTCCTGCTGAGCTTGACCGCGGTGACCACGTCCATCAAGTCGTCCCTTATCAGCACTATATCTCCGGTTTCTATCGCCACGTCTGTCCCGCTGCCGATTGCGATTCCAACATCGGCCTGAGCGAGAGCGGGGGCATCATTTATCCCGTCGCCCACCATTGCGACGACCTTTCCGTCCTCTTTCAGCTCTCTTATCTTCGAAGCCTTGTCATCGGGAAGTATTTGCGATATCACTTCATCTATGCCGCATTGAGCAGCGACAGCTCTTGCAGTCGCGTCGTTATCGCCCGTCAGCATTATCGATTTGATACCCATCGCCTTGAGCTCTTCTATCGCGGCTCTCGCGTTCGGCTTCAGGGTGTCCGCGAGAGCTATCATTCCGATGACCTCGTTTCCGTAGACAATCGCCACGACAGTCTTGCCGGCAGTGGACAGATCCGCGATGCCTTTCTCAACCCGTTCATCCAGAAGCCCCATGTCTGATACGAGCAGCCTGTTGCCTAACGCAGCCAGTTTTCCGTTCACGACTGCTTTCGCGCCGAGTCCTGAGAGTGCTTCGAATCGGTCCGCGCTCGGTATCGTGACACGCCTCGCCTGTGCCTCTAGTATTATCGCCTTCGCTATGGGATGCTCCGAGCCTTTCTCTATCGCCGCGGCTATCGATAGCAATTCCTCCTCCGTCATGTCCTTCCTCAATGGGACGACATCGGTGACCAGCGGTCTGCCTAACGTCAGCGTGCCGGTCTTGTCGAAGACCATCACTTGGATTTTCCCAGCTTCTTCGAGAGCCTCGGCGTTCTTCACCAATATTCCCAGCTCAGCACCTCTTCCGGTTCCGACGATGATAGCTGTCGGCGTGGCAAGCCCCATAGCACACGGGCACGCGATGACGAGCACTGCTACGAACAATATGAGAGAGAATATCAAGTGGTCTCCTGGCACTCCGACGTACGAGGCCCCAAAGAGATACCAGAACAGGAATACAGCCAAGGCCGTTATTATCACCGCGGGGACGAAGATCCCTGCGACCCTATCGACGAGCCTCTGTATCGGTGCCTTCGAGCCCTGCGCCTCCTCGACGAGCTTGATTATCTGCGCCAGGACGGTGTCCTTCCCCACCTTCGTTGCCCGGAGCTTCGCGTATCCCGTCCTGTTGATGGTCGCCCCCACAAGTTCGGCGCCGACCCCCTTCTCGACGGGCAGGCTCTCTCCAGTTATCATCGATTCGTCTACGGTTGTTTGGCCCTCGATAATGACTCCATCGACGGGTATCTTGTCGCCGGGCCTGATGACGACAATGTCTCCGACGGACACTTGATCGGCGTCAAGTTCAATCTCCCTGCCCTCACGAACAACGATGGCTTTCTTCGGCTTCAGCTCGAGAAGTCTCCTGATTGCGCCCGTTGCTCGTGTCTTCGCGAGCGCTTCTAGATATTTGCCCGCGAGGATGAACGTGATTATCATCGCGGAAGTGTCGAAATATACATCGCTGGCCGGAAAGGTCGTGGGAGAGATCATTACCGCGGTGCTGTAAAGCCATGCCGTGCTCGTGCCGAGGACTATGAGCGTGTCCATGTTGGCCTTCTTGTTCTTCAGCGCACGATAGGCGCCCAAATAGAACCTGTATCCTCCGATGAACTGTACAGGAGTGGCCAATAGAAACAGTATGAAGAAGAACTGCTGGTCGGAAATTCCGAGATGCATCCCGACGCCAGAGAACATCAGGATCATGGTGACGCTGCCAAGCACGGCGCTCATGACGAGCAGACGTTTCAATGTTGACAGCTCACGCTTGCGTTCTTCCTGCGCTTCAGCCTCGTTTATTTCTCCAAGGAACCTGTAGCCGAGATCCTCTATCGCCGCTCTTATCGCCGACTGCTCCACCCTTGCGGGATCGTATCTCACAGTCGCCTTCTCGCTCGCGAAGCTGACGTTTGCGACTTTGACGCCCGGCAACTCCCTGAGGGTCTCCTCTATATTCAGCGCGCATGTCGCGCAGTGCATTCCTCCAATGGAGATGACCTTTTCCTCGTCAGCCGTCCAATCACCGCTTTTTCAAGTAGTTTGCAACAGTGTTAAGTAAGGCACCTCTATATTATATTACTCAAACATAACGTGAAAGGAGGTGCGTTCATGGCAGAGATCGATCCCGTGTGCAAGATGAAGGTGGAGCCAGCAAGGGCCGCGGCAACCTCGGTCTACGAGGGCAAGACATACTATTTCTGCGCCGTCGGCTGCAAGAAGATGTTCGACAAGAACCCGAAGAAATACCTGTGATTTTTTCTTATTAGGTACCTCGTTTTTTCATTTTTCAGATTTTCGGCAGAAGGTATTATATACCACATAATACATAGTGTCGCTATGTAAATAGTGACCCGAGAAGTCGGGAGTGTGAAACGAAAGATGTCAGGAAAGAGTTCGGCGATACTTGCAATCGCATTTGCGGCAATGATGTTGATCGTGCCAGGAACGGTTGCGGCTCAGGATCTCGCGGAAGACAGGGTTCTGTCGGTCACCATAGAGACGGGAACGACTGCAAGAATGGGCGGCGGCGACTGGATTGCGATAAGGGCGGGCGATATCTCGTACGGCGTCATATACGGAAATGATGACAATCCGAACGAGATAATCCTGCTCACAGATCAAAGGCGGTATGTCGGCGTTGCCGATGTATATGGAGAGAACGGCGAACTGCTCAGAAAGCAGGGGATCCCAATGGATCTCATATTCGCCGGCAAGATAGTGACTATTGTCGAGTTCATCGACTTGGATAATGACTCGGTGTTCGACTTGAGATGGCTCAATAACGCGAGCGGCTTGGCAGATAAGCCTGTCAAGACAGCCTCTTTGAAATTGCCTTGGGTGCTCGAGAACCTACAAGTCAATGAGGATGTCGGCGTCACGACGGTCACATTCGATTTGACAGCCACCAACGTATGCTATACCTGGGTATGGCATCAGCAGGGAATGATGCACAAGGCCGATAGGGCGACCCCGGCAGACGGAGTGGTCGAGCGGATAACTTTCACGATGCACATCACAATCAGGGAAGAGACGAGAGTTATCGAGATGGTTCCGTGGTTCAATGTCACGGTGAAAGACGGGCGCGTCGCCAATCACAGCTTCGCGGGTTACAGGAACTACACGGCAAATGTCCTGAACGGGACGATAAAATACGATCAGTACATCGAGGGATGGGACTTCGCATCGGACGACTCGAAGCTCGCCGTGGAGACGATTCTGGTAGCAGGACTGCACGCGAACGGACCTGTGGCAGAAAGGGTTAGGGAAAGGGCCTATCATATGCATTGCGAGATGAACGGAACGCCGATTGCGAACGATAACGGCAGTGGTCCGGAGAGCCCGGTAATCGCGAGGGACACGCTCAGGTTCCAGAACGAGTGGGAAAATGTCGGCAGCCTGTCCTGGGTGAGCGATGTCGATGTTGACGGCCAGACCAAGCAGATGACCTTCCAGGTGCAAAACGGCGGGAAGTTCGAGTTCACCAGCAACGGTCACCTGTATCTGGGATTCCTTGTAAGGGCGGCATTCGTTTACCCCGCGGGTGACGTCATATCGCACGATCCAACGATACAGTCGACCGCCGCCGTGCTTGCGGTCGAAGAGGCGACGAATGTCTTCTCGAAGCTGGTCGTGTTCGCGCAGCTCGCAGCCGTTATCCTCGGGATGGGGCTCGCGATAGCGCTCGGCATCTTCCTCAGGAGACAATCTTACAGGAGGCCGCCGGCGGCTGCAATCCACCGAGAACCGCTGTATCCCCCGATACCACAGCAGCCAAGGCAGCCCCCGGCAGGGCCTCCAACACTACCGGGCGGCGGAGGAAAAGAACAATAAGCGCCAATAACCTCCAGGCCCTGAGCGCATGGCAAAGGTGTCAGGCGAATGGGTGGCGGAGCTGAAACGAGGCTCGATACAGCTCTGCCTCCTGTCTTTATTGAGCCAGGGCAGCAAGTACGGCCTGCAGATAATTACCGAGCTACGCGATATGACCGGAGGGTTCTTCGACCTGAAGGAGGGAACGCTGTATCCCGCGCTCAGGAGGCTCGAGGAGAGGGGATATCTCAAGAGCGAGTGGGTCGAGCGGGAGTCGGGCATACCGCGCAGATACTATAAGATAACCGATAAGGGACGGGTCGTTCTCGATGAGGCGATCGACGTCTGGAAAGAAATGGTGAAGGGCACGGAAGCAGTATTGAGGAGCGGGAAGAAATGAACAGCTCGATAGACGCATACCTGTCTTCGCTTGATAGAAAAATGTTCTGGATGAACCGGAAGACGAGGAAGGACATTCTCAGGGAGGTAAAGTCTCATCTCTCCGAGCGCATCGCCGCGGGAGAATCACCGGAAACCGTCATCAAGTCCTTCGGGTCCGCGGACGCCGTCGCGAAGGAATACCTCAGGATCTACGGGTTCGGAGCCGGTTTCATCTTTGTGCTCAGCGCCATAACGTTTCTGTTCTCGATATTCACGGTCCCAGGAGTCCTCAGCCTCTCCTACGATTATCTCGGCATGGACTGGGGGGCGATGGTGTTTCTCGTGTTGACGATTCTGATAGTGCTTCTCACCGCCTACAAAGGCGGACGAAAAGCGGGTGTGATTGCAGGGGCCGTCGGGTGCGTCGCGCGCTTCGTCGTCCTCGGGGCGCTCATATTGACGGGAGGGGCCATTGTTCAAGATGCAACTCTTGGCGCGATAGGATTCGCCCTGATATCCATTCTGCTCCCCGTGATCGGGTATCTATCCTCTGTGAAACCAATCGAGAGAGAAGCGGGCATTTGATCATTGGGACGGTTTCGCTCTCAATATCCGATTTATATTCCTGCAGAGGGCGAGCTCCTTCTCGATCTCTCGAGCCATGCCGTCGTCTCGGATTCTAACCTTTATCCTCTCCTCGTTGTAGTCCTCGCTCGACTTGCCTCCCCACTCGCCCAGGAATGCGATTCCCTTGCCGGTAAGCTCAATGACCCCGAAGGCGACGGATAGATCGTGTATCAGGTCTTGCACGCACCACGGGTCTATCTCCTTCTGCGGTGTCAACCCAGCGCCGATGATAAGCTGGATCGCCATAAGCTCCGCGCTGTTAGCATGGTACACCATGTCCTCGTCCGCCGTCAGCAGCATTATGTCGTAGTCCATGCGCCTGCTGTAGTCCTTGTAGGATTGTGCTATCTGGATATCGTTCTTCGAGTAATCATCTCCGGTCAGGCTTCCCTTTATCCTCACGGCGCGCAGCTCGGTGAATGCGAACACGAGCTCTGCCAGGGCGAGCTTCGCCAGCCTCGCCTTTCTGCCGCTAGCATTGTAGAACTCGTCCAAATAGTGCGATGCTGCGAGCGACCTCTTGAGCTCCTTGACGTCCTCGCCCCTGAATTTCTCGATTATCTGGAAGTCTATCTCCTGCTGCACCATCTCGGATATCGCGTATCTCAATCCCTCCGCGCGCAGGACCGGTCTACCGAACTCGTCGAAGGTCTGCAGATGTCTCGACAGGAACCTCGAGTAGAATATGTTCGTGTCCAAGGCGATGAACAGGGGTCTCGGCCTCCTGTTCGGGTCCTTCGTCTCTTCGTACAGCTCCTGCAGCCGCGCGAGCACCTTCTTCTCGTTCGTGTACGATTCTACGCCAGAAGACAGGAAGCAGTTCCGAAGATCGTTGTAATAGGGCAGGTTGGCGGCGAGCTGCTCCCTGCCGTAAGGCTTCCTGCGCATCCTCTCGGTCTCGAACTGTTCCTGCGTGACGATGTTCGATATCGAAGGCTTCCCGAGGTCGAGCCTGAACAGCGGCAGGTCGAAGAACGGGTAGTTCACCCAAACGCTCTGTTGCCCCTCTTCCCGGAGATGGTTGAGGAGCACGTTCAGCTCCTGGCGCCTCATCACGATGTCCTTCACCGCCAGACCTCCTTCTTCAGGTCTACGAAGTGCTGGAAGTGGAACGGTATCATCGGGTACGGGTTGTCGGGTCTTCTGAAGTCGTCGAGGTACAGGTAGAATATGTGGTCGATCTCGTGCTTCCATGCGGCCATTAGCGCAGACGATATCACCGCCCTCCTACCAGGTGTGATATCTATCGCAATCTCGTTCCCCAAGGACTTCTCCCTCTCGAGCACCTCAAATACTTTCCGTCCAGAGAGCGCGAAGTCGCCTTCCGATATCTGTATCTCCTCTATCGTCGCATTCTTCGCCCCGTACTCGGCAAGAAGTAGGCGGAAGCACTCGATGAGCTCCTTCGCGTCGCCCGATCTCCTCTCGGTCTCGAACAGATAGATCTTATCGGGGATGTACTCGTGGTGCCTGAGCGCCGCCCAGAGAGCGTTTATCTCCGCCCATCGGCTCATCCCCGTCATCGTTAGATATATCTTCAAGGAGTGCTCACCGTGCCCAGTTTCTTCTTAGCTGTCCAAACACGCAGACACAGATAATTATCTCTTCACCCAGTGCGATTTCTTCGATGGTTCCGAGGAATCTTGCTCTCAAGAGCGAATCACTCTCCCGTCTTCTCGAACCTGTCTATGGTTTCCAGTATCAGTATGCCCGCGTCCGTGAGCTCGACGGTTATCTTGCCCTCGGAAGGCACCGTGCGTATCACGCCCAGCTGCCGCAGTCCCCTGAGGGCCTTGCGTATCGTCTCAGGGGTGAACTGTCTCCCGACTCTATCGGTGATTTCGTCGATCGTATCGAGCGTCCCCAGCTCCCTCAGGACGGCTATCTGGGAATCCGTGAGCCTGTCTCTGAGAGTAACCCCACGGAGCACAGGAAACCTGACGAACCGCGACTTCTCACAATGGTATGCGGGGACGCCCATCTCGAATGCGGCCAGCAATGCGGCGTCGCCCAGGATTTTCGACCCGCCGCTTATGTTGATGACCATCTCGTTCTGCCTTCTCTTGTCGTTCTTCCTCTGCTCGAGTATGTAGTCCGATATATCTCTGAAACAGTCCTTCAGGTCGTACTCGTCGACTATTAGAGTCTCGACCGTGCTTTTCGCCTTCGCCTCGTTATCGACTATCATCTTGAACGCGGGCGTATCTTTCGAGTCCTCCGACATTATCAGGACGAGCTTGTTGTATGGCAGGTATCTCATCGCCGCGAGCGTGTTCTCAGGATCGGGGCCGAACGTGGACAGGAGGATCTTCATGCTAATCTCCGAGCAGCAGTTCTATGGTCGGCTCTATCGTCAGAAGCTTCCTTCGCGTGTCCGCCGGGTCCGGGGATATCGCGATTGCGCCCTTCTTTATCAGCTGTTTCACGTGGTAGTTCATCGTCGCCTTCGTGACTCCGAACTGTCTCGCGAGCTCGACCTCGGATAGCGGCTTCTTCGCCTGCGCCTTTCTTATCAGGCCGAGTATCTTTCGCTCCTTCTCGGAAAGGACCTTTGTGTACTCTATCTTGAGCAACGGCAGACTTATCTCGTCGTACGTGACGTCGTGGACGTACACGGTCGGAATGCCTTCAAGAATGCATGCCAGGAGCGCCGCTGAGGAGGTCGGCCTCGTTCCTCCTGCGATGTTGAATACCGCAATCTTCGTGCCCCGTTTCTTCCATTCCCTGATGTCGCTCCTTATCCTGCGCGCGATGCTCATCAGGTCGAAGACGTCCGGGAGCTCCACAGCGTCGACGGGTATCCTGAGGCTCTTGCAGTAGTCGACGACCTCGTCCTTCGCCTTGGCCGCCTGCTGATCCCCGCCGTAATAGAACACGACCCTTTCGACCTTCTCCGTGGCCTTAATTGAGGGTATCAAGGACTGCGGCCTGTGCCCGAGAGTACCGAAAACGATCGGCATGTTATCCCCGGATGTCATCGCTTTCCGCCATATTTATCGTTTTTTAGACCGTATGTATTGAATTTGAACCCTCGGATGCCCGGATACGCACGGCTTTTTCAGTCATCAATCCCCGATTGAGAATGCTGATTCCGATTCAACAGAACCAACGAACCATCTTCCGAAGAGTTTAACTGCAACGATGTCGTAAGCAAAAGCATGTCGAGCAAGGTCGACCCAGAGCTTATCGGCAGGTGCGGGCTGTACTGCGGTGCCTGCCCGGTGTATCTTTCCAGGTTCGAAGACGAGAAATTCAGAATGAAGGTCGCGGAGGACTGGGGGATCCCATTGGACAGGTGCGATTGCGACGGGTGCGGCAGGCCGAAATCCAACTCTCCCTGCGCGGATTGCAAGATCCTCGTCTGTCTCGAAGGCAAGAACATCCGGACATGCTACGAGTGCGAGAGTTTCGACAGAGAGGACTGCGAGAACTTCGAGCGGACTTACAGAATCTGTCTCGAGCAGAGCATCGACCTCAGACAGAACCTCGAGCGGCTGTATTCCTCGGGGGAGGAGAAGTGGGTCGAGAGGAACGAGCAGGTCTACGTATGCAAGGCCTGCGGCGCGAAGATACCTTGGGGCTTCGCGCAGTGCCAAAGATGCGGGAGAGAGCTGTTCTGAGGTTCGCCTGTCGAAAAGCTTGGCGCCCCGGTCGGGATTCGGACCCGAGTCCCAAGCTCGACAGGCTTGGATGATAGGCCACTACACTACCGGGGCTTTCAAATCTGGATTGCCAGCGGTGGCGATGTGATGACCGAATGCGTATTTATTCCTTTTCGATGCGCCGCTGGATGACCTTTCTCCTCATCGACTCGGAACGATATGCGCTCAGGAGAAACTGCGTTCGTCCGCGCGATATGCTCGAGATAAGAATCCGTAGGAAGATCGGCTATTGGTTCTCCTTTTTCTCCGGCTGCTGTGCCGGGGCCGGCTGAGGCTCCTCCTTGAACTGCTCGATCGGTATGTTGGTGTAAATTCCGCACACCATGCAGTAGAAGGTCGCGAAATCGTCGTCCTTGCTATCCGCCTTCAGCTCCTTGCCGCACTTCCTGCATTTCGCCTTCATATCCGAGAGTCTCATCTGCAATATCACCCTGTGTTGCCGAGGAAGGCGTAACATCTCTTCTTATAAAAGCCTGTCCTCTTTCGGTATGGACTTCTGGAAGCATGCCGACCAAAACGTTTTTACTCATCTCGGCCGGTAAGTCATTGCGAGCAGTAGCGAGCGTGCGACGACATCGTCGAGTGAAAGAATGTGCCCCGTAAAGCTTTACTCATCGCCCGAGTGCTTCTTCTGCGAGAAGGTCAAGCGCTTCCTGATAAATCACAAGATCGAGTTCACCGAGGTTGACGTTTCCGTCGACAGGGACGGGGCAATCGAGCTCGTCGAGAAGTCAGGCCAGTTAGGCGTTCCCGTCCTGGATGTGGACGGCAAAATATTGATCGGTTACGACAAAGAGGAGATGAGGAAGGCGCTCGGCATCGTCTCCGAACTCGGGAACTCGCAGAAGTGATCGGGCATCATCTCGACGACATGATCTTCAGGATCGCCTCGGCTGGCTGGCCGCCGCATTCCTCCAGAGCCTTCTTCGCGTCCTCCTCCGAGGCGCCCGTCTGCTCCATCACGAGCGCGATGTCCTCTCTCGATATCCCCGGAGCCTTGGGAGCCAACTTTCGCTCCGTGATTTCCGGCTCGCCGACTATCTGGAATGTCTTCTGTCCCTGGACGGTCATTATGCTGACCATAGCCTCCTTGAAGACGTACTCCTTCGTCCTCGTCCGGATGACTATCTCCTCCACTCCTTCCAGCTCCTCTGTGGAGATGCCCATCCTCTTCATCATCGCCTTCATCTGACGCGGGTTGACTCTTCCTCCTGGGAACATAGGAACACCAGGCCTCTCATGTTCCGAATCGGACAGGCATCTAAATAAGATTCCGTGGGCAGCGGGCGGAACCGCTCGGAAGGATTTATCATATACCGGAGATATGGAACCCCGGCAGCGGCTACACATACCGCTTGAACACGAAGCCCGGTGAGCGAATGGGAGATATCGAGCAGGAACTCAACGAAGCGCATGATTTGATAGCGAACGGCGACTTCGCCGGCGCGGTGAAGAAGTTCAACAAGATAATCAAGTCCAACCCGAACTCCGCTGAGGCGTATTTCGGAAAGGCGGAAGCAGCCATCGGCGATCCGAGCGTCACTCCCGAGGAGGCCATCGAGTGCTACCGCAAGGCGCTGGCACTCGACCCGAAGAACCCTCTTTACTGGAGCAGCTACGCGGTGTTCCTGATCGAGCAGAGCAAGTTCGACGAGGCCGAGGCCGCGTACAACAAGGCCGCGGAGAGCGATCCCGAGAACGCCGCGCTGTACTACTCCGAGTTCGCGGTCGAATACGCGATGCGCGCGCCGTCTTCGATGCGGGCCTTTCTCGAAGGGAAGGACGTCGACGACAAGATGAAGGAAGTGCTGCAGAAGAAGGAGGAGAGCATCAAGAAGAAGGCCCTGCAGTACCTTCTCAAGTCGATCGGGCTGTCTCCCGAAGAGGCGAAGCGGCTTCTCTGAGATATCAGGGTTCCAGCCCGAGCACCCGGAGGATTTCCACGATCCCCTCGCCAAAGGGCTTGGACGCCGCGTAATCCGCTCTTTCCTTGCATTTCGTGCTTCCGTTGGCCGGGGTCGCGCCGAAGCCCGCGGCCTCTATCATCCTGAAATCGTTGTCCGAGTCACCTATGGCTACGACATCTCTCATGTCTATCCCGAGCCATCTGTCGCATATCCACCTGAGCGCATTCGCCTTATCGGTGTCTTTGTGCATTATATGATGCGCCCAGCCCGAAGGAAGCACCTTGACGTCGAATCCTCGCACGTGCTTTCTTATCAGCTCGATGTCGTAAGTCGGCCTGATCGCTATCTCGGTCTCGCGCCACCTGTCGCTGAATATCCTCTCGACCTTCATGCTTTTCGACAGTTGGTCGAAAGCTTTCTGGGGTTCTTCCTTCGAACTGAGATAATGCACGTGCTCGTCGTGATACGCTATGCCCCCGTTCTCCGCGATGACCGGGCCGTTCATCCCCAGGTAATGGTTCAGCGCGTACGCTATCGGCAGGACGTTCCCGGTCACAAGCATGACCACGATGCCTTTTTCTCTCTGTCTCCGCAGGGCCTCTATCGCCGCGCACGAGACCTTCCTCGTTGTATCCGTCAGAGTGCCGTCTACATCGACCGCTATCGCCCTCACCCTTCTGCTCAAATCAATCACCGAAAAATCATCTTTTCCTGCGCAGCTCGCCCAGCGTCGTCACTCTTTCCGCGAAGGCGTTGTGTTTGTGTATCGATTCCTCGCTCTCGCTCCTGACCGTGACGTGCACGTCGTCCGGGAGGCTCCCGTACCTCTGAAGCACTTTTGCGAGTATCTCCCTCACGACGTCCTCGACGAACTTCGGGTTCCTGTGAGCCTCAATCACGACCTTCGCCTCGTCCTCACGCTTTAGGATGCCATAGCTCGGGCTCGAAAGAGAAGATTCCACTATCGAGATGAGATCCTCCGCCTCAACCTCGGCGTTCTTCGGCACCTCGAGGAGCAGCTGCGTCCTGTTCCGCTGGTTGTGAGTTATCGTCGGCACCTCTTCGCTAGCGGGAACGTGCGATGGATGCTCCCTCTTAAGAATGTGCTTCGCCGTCTCCATCGCGCACGGGCACGCGGTCATGCCGCTGACCTCGACGCCGATCATCCTCCTGTGCTCCCCGTTCTTTCTCGCGGTCGACCTCGCGAGCAGCTTGTACGCCTCGACGCTCTTCCTGCCGCTAGCGGTCCTCTTCTCGAGGAAATAATCGGCCGAGATGTGCACTTCCGCATACGATGCGTATTCGTGCCTCTTCAGAAGGCTGTCGCAGATATCGATTCCCAGCTCTTCGAGAGAGGGTATCTTGTCCGCGACGGATTGCTCTATCAGCTCTGTGATGACCTCGACGTTGCGGGACATGTGCGAGCCTTTCTGGTCCGCGGGCAGGTCGACGAACGCATCGATGTCCGCGACGAGGTGGATTGTATGCCCTTTTCTGCTCACCGTTATAGGCTTCTTCAGCCCCGTGATTCCGACACGCGTCAGCATGAAGCTGTTCTCGATCTTCTTGCTCTGAACGTCCTTCGGAGGCATAGTTGCGCGGCCCGAGGATTCCTGAGGTCCAATAAAAGCCTTCGACCATCTACTTTAAAACAATTACGAATTTCCTGGCGGGGTCCTTGTCGGAGGGCTGACGGGAGGAGAGGTGCATTCGGGGCAGAACCAGCGGTTCCTAGCCTGGTCGTGATAGAGCGGCTTTCCGCATTCCATGCAAGTCGGTACGCCGGCTTTCCTCTCCTCGATTGCCTTTTCTCTCGGGGTCTTTACGAAGACCGTCTGAATGACGGATCCGACAATCATGAGCGCGAGCGCGATGATCGCGCAGAGCATTACGTTCAGCCCGAGGCCGATAAGGCACGCACCGGATATCAGCCCGCCGGCTACGGCCATTAGAATCCCGACGACCTTGTCGATGTACACCGAAGCTACGATGAAAACGACCGCGCCTGCAATCAAACCCAATATCAAACTTCCCGCGACAATGGATACGAAAACGAAGGCTATCAGCGCGGACATCAGCGCCACGCCGAACTCCGCGATGGCGACGAATATCATCCCGCCCAAGATAGCTCCGACGGGAGCGCCTATCAATCCTCCGATCGTTCCGCCGAGCGAAAAGCCGATAAGGAAACCGAAGAAGCTGCCCGCGAACCCGCCGACGATGCTCATAAGAGGTCGCCAGATTAGCTTGCCTCCGAAGACGAGTATCAGACCCAGCACCAATCCTATTATGTAGAGAAACAGCAGGATCTCGGGCGTCAAACCTGAGGTCAGACCCTCTCTGAACCAATCTTCGGCCATATCCGAACTCGAAAGCTCCGCACCCATCATTAATCCTTTTGCATGATTATCTGCGGGAAAAATGAGCTATCTGCAACGGCCAACTATTATTACCTCCGACGGGAGTATCGCGACTGGCATGATTTGCGGAATAGACGAGGCGGGGCGGGGACCGATTATCGGGCCTCTCGTCATATGCGGCCTGGCAGTGGAGAAAGACGATCTCCTTAGGCAACTGGGCGTCAGGGATTCAAAGAAGCTTTCCAAGAGGAGGCGAGAGGAGCTCTGCCCAAAGATTGAGAAGGTCGCCTCGGGGATCGAGATTGTCGAGATATCCGCGAGCGAGATAGACGCGCTCAGGCAAGAGATGACGATGAACCAGCTCGAGGCGAAGATATTCGCGTCGATCATCCATAAGCTCGCCCCTTCGGTCGCGTACGTGGATGCCGCGGATGTTGACGCGGAACGGTTCGGGCAAGACATCTTGCAGGAGCTCGATTTCAAGGTGAACATCATCTCCCAGCACAAGGCCGACGAGACATATCCCGTCGTTTCGGCCGCGTCGATACTCGCCAAGGTTCGCAGGGATGAGCGCGTCGCCGAGATAGAGCAGGCGATCGGGGAGCCGATAGGCAGCGGATATGCATCGGACCCGACGACGGTGGCCTTCATAGAATCCTGGCTAGAGAGAAACGACAGTCTGCCCCCGCACGTGAGGAAGAGCTGGGACACGACCAGCAGATTGATGAGGCTGAAATCGATAAAGCGCATAGACCAGTTCGCGGACGATGACGGACATGATTGAACAACAGCTCAGGCAAATAGTTGACAAGTTCAACGAGCGCGCGAAGACCGATCCTCAGCTCAGGGAGGAGCTGCAGGGGTTCGAGCGGGCCGTCCTGATAAGGCTCGAAGGCGGCCAGGAGTTCAGCTTCAGGATCACAGAGGGCCAGGCAAGGGATTTTCAAAAGAGTTCTGTGTCGAACCCCGAGATAATCATCGAGACGGACTCGGAGACGATCGAGAAGCTCATGAAGAAGGAGATGCGGATAATGAAGGCGATCGCCACTCGCAAGCTCAGGATAGACGCGAGGTTGGAAGACATGCTTAGAATGCGCAAATTCTTCTGAGAACGCGCGTTTGATCGTGGCGGTTCGGCAAAGGGGTTCATGAAAGAATTTATATCCACTAATGGCATGATAGCAGATGCCACACTATCCGGGTTTTGGAATCTCAACAGCGGGGTAGGGTAGTCTGGAAATCCCATCAGGCTCATAACCTGAAGATCGGTCGTTCAAATCGACCCCCCGCTACTCTGGCTGGTTCGGGCATATGCTTTTAAGGGGATGTAGCCGATTACGGTAGTTGCATATTCGAGCTGTCGAAGATGCTTGGAGGGTGTTAGTTGCCGGAGGTAGTGATATCCACCGACAGGACTCTCATGAGCCATCACCACGAGAAGGAGTTCCTGGGATTCGGCACCACGGGGGCGCCGGTCCTGTTCCCTGAGTTCGTTTGGCTCGGCCTGTTCGCCCCCAGGATGAGATGCGACCAGCGCGGGATTCCCTGGCAGGCGCCCTACGGCATGAGGAAGATCGAGGCGCGCCTCAAGCAGCTGGGGTTCGACGCCGATATAATAGTTCCCGACAAGCTCGGTGAGGCTCTCAGGGACGCCAAGGTACTTCTGATATCGCATCACGACTACTTCGGGTTCGGTCCTCCCTCCTCGACCTTCGCGTCGATATTCAACAGGGAGACGGTGAACGCGAGCTCCTTCAGGAGGTTCATGACAGACCCTGCCATCGCAGAGGCCAAGAGGCGCGGACTGAAGATAATCGCCGGAGGCCCTGCAGCATGGCAATGGAAATACCGCGAAAACCTGATGGATTCCTGGGGGATAGACTGCGTCTTCATGGGGGAAGGGGAGAGAATCATCGGCGATTTGGTGGGCAAGGCGCTCAGGGGAGAGCAGCTCCCGAGATTCGTCGAGCCTCCATTGTCGGATTATCCGACTTTGGACGAGATACCGTGCATCATGCGCCCGAGCGTCAACGGGCTCGTCGAGATAATGCGTGGCTGTCCGAGAGGGTGCAAGTTCTGCTCGGTCACCAATCGTCCGCTCAGGTTCATCCCCCTGGACAGGATAGAGCGGGAATTGAAGCTCAACTCCGAAGCGGGTGTGAGATCCGCGACGCTTCATTCGGAAGACATGCTGATGTACTGCGCGAAGGGGGTCACGCCAAATGCGGAGAAGGTTCTGGAGCTGAACCGGATGGCGAAGAAATACTCCAACCACGTCGTCTGGGCGCACGCGTCCATCGCGGGCATCATCAAGGGCGAGAGGGATGACAAGCTGATGTCCCGCGTCTCGGAAATTCTGCTGGACGGCGGTCAGAAATGGTGGGGCGCGGAGATAGGGATCGAGACGGGGTCGGTCAGGCTCGCGAAGCAGAACATGCCGCAGAAGGCGAAGCCCTATGACATCGCGCTCTGGCCCGAACTCGTCATAGAGGCCGCGGGGATAATGGAAGACGTGGGCATGATACCTGCGATGACCGTGATATCCGGACTCCCGGGCGAGACGGAGGAGGACGTGCTTCGAACGCTCGAGCTCGTGGACGACCTCTGGGACTTCAAGTCGATCATAATGCCGATGTTCTTCGTCCCGATGGGCATGCTGTCCCGGGAGGATTGGTTCAGGGCCTACAAGCTCTCGGACGCGCACCTCGAGCTCCTGAAGAGATGCCTCTCGCACGGCGCCCTCCAAGGAAAGAACATACTCAAGGACTACTTCTGCGACAGGTGGTACGGGCCCGCAATCAGTCTCTTGTATTACGTCTTCATAGGGACTATCGAGGCCATCGCAAAGAGGAAGGGTTATTGGAGCGAGCCTTCCGAGAAGCGTGCGCCGGTTGTCGAGGAGATCTCTCCCGAGGCGCGCCAATTGGCTTGATTTAAGCAATATTCTCGTGAAAACTTAGATAATGTAGTTGGTCGAATACAGCGAGCAGTTCAATAAATCGGCTTGCTTGTCACCGAGAGAGTCAGGATATGACTGAAACCAAGGAAGAGCGCGTCCCGCTGTGCCCAAAGTGCATCAATTGGGACCCGAGACCCGAGGACGGGCTCGGACCGAGGGTCGCGTACTGCGTCGCGAGGGACATAGTGACCTCGTATTGGTACAAGTGCGAGTACTTCGAAGAGGCCACGGATGAGAGGAAGGAGCAGAGGAAGCGCGAGCTGTATGGGGACATTGAGCCGAACGAGGATCTCGGCGAGGAATGACGCAGGGCCGAGATATGTTTCGATTTAGGAGCTGGGCGTCTTGAAGGCTGTGATACTTGCCGCGGGCGAGGGAAAAAGGCTCAGGCCGTTCACGCACTCCGAGCCGAAGGTGATGATACCCGTCGCGAACAAGTCGATAATGGACTACGTCGTCAGGTCGTTGGTCGCGAACAGGATCACCGACATCGTCATGGTCGTCGGCTACCGGAAGGAGCGGATAATGTCCTATTTCGGGGACGGGAGCGAGTTCGGGGCGAGGATATCCTACGTTCATCAGGAGAAGCAGCTGGGCAACGGACACGCGCTCTACGTTGCGAAGGAGCACATCGACGGCGATTTTCTCGTGCTCCCGGGGGACAGCCTCACGGACGTCAGGGCAATCTCCGATTTGCTGTCGGTAGGGGCGGGCCATGGCGCGCTCGTGATAGAGGGGTCGATGCCGGCCAAATACGGCGTCGCGACGCTCGAGAGGAACAGGATATCGGACATCGGGGACCAGCATCAGCCCGGGGCGACGAACATCATCCTCACGGGCGCATACAAGCTCCCGAAAAGCGTGATGGACACCCTCGAGATGTTCGTCGATGAGGGGAACTACGTCCTGAGCCAAGCGATAAAGGCGCATCTGTCCGAGATGCAGCTGCAGCCGGTCTTCTGTCAGGGGCTGTGGATTGATGCGGTCTATCCCTGGGATTTACTGGAGGTCAACCACGCGGCGCTCGCTCACGCTCCCGTGAAGACCGCGGGGAAGATCGAGGACGGGGCGCTGATCCAGGGCAAGGTGTCCATCGGCGAGGGAACGATAATAAGATCCGGGACGACCTTGCACGGCCCGATAGCCATCGGCTCTGGATGCGACATCGGCCCGAACGTCAGCATATTCTCGTCGTCCAGCATCGGGGACAACGTGACGATTGAGCCGTTCACTTTCATACGCAACTCGCTCATCATGAGCGACTGCTCGATCGGCCCGCACTCGTTCCTGTCGCAGAGCGTCCTCGGATACGGGACGCAGGTGAAATCGCATCTGATGGCCTCCTCGGCGGACGCGTACGTCAATCTCGAGGACGAGTTCTTCAAGGTGCCAAACATAGGCGTTTTGATGGGGGAGGACTGCGCGGTCGGAAGCGGCGTCACGATCGAACCGGGCGTCATCGTCGGCCCGAAGTGCAGCATTTCGAGCGGCGCGCGCGTGACGAGGAACTTGCCGACGGGCGCGATTCATAATTGACGGACGTGGTCAGTCTTGTGCGGTATTGTCGGGTACATAGGCGACAAGGAGGCCCAAGAGATAGTTATGGAGAGCCTCAAGAGGCTCGAATACCGCGGTTACGACTCCGCGGGGATCGCGTTGCTTTCCGAATCCGGCATATCTGTCAAGAAGGCGGTCGGGGAGATTTCCGTTCTCGAATCTATCTTGGAAACCATGCCCGGAAAAATCGGGATCGCGCACACCCGCTGGGCGACTCACGGCAAGCCGACCGTCGAGAACGCCCATCCGTTCGTCGACTGCACGGGCGGCATCGCGGTGGTCCACAACGGCATAATCACGAACTACATGTCTTTGAAGGAGAGGCTCGCGAACGACGGGCACAAGTTCACCTCGGAGACGGATTCGGAGATACTGGTCCATCTAATAGAGTCCGCGGATGGAGATACCCTGATAGAGAAGGTCACGAACGCGCTCAAGGTGGTCGAAGGGTCTTATGCCATCGCAGTCATAGCGCAGGGGCACGACGAGATAATCGCGTCTCGGAACGAAAGCCCGCTCGTCGTCGGAATAGGGCACGATGAGAACTTCGTCGCGAGCGATGTGACCGCGCTTCTGAAATACACGAACGAGGTGGTGTACCTCCAGGACAAGGAGGTCGCCAGGGTCACGCGCAGGGGGGTCGAGATATCGACGCTCGGGGGCGAGAGGATACTCAGAGAATCCCAGAAGGTAGACTGGAGCGTCGAGGCGGCGGAGCGGAGCGGCTACCCCCATTTCATGCTGAAAGAGATATTCGAGCAGCCTCAGGCGATCCACGATTCGCTCCTCGGGCGATTGGAAGGAGCGGAAGAGGAGATCGATTTCCCGACAGGGCGGTTCACGAGCGTCAAGATTCTGGGCTGCGGCACGTCGTATCACGCAGGGCTTGTCGGGAAGTACATCATCGAGGAGCTCAGCAAGATACCGACAACGACTCAGATATCTTCCGAGTACAGGTACTCCCCTGTGACTGAATCGAGCCCGCTGGTGGTTTGCATAACGCAGAGCGGGGAGACCGCGGACACGCTCGCGGCGGCCCGGGAAGCCCGGAGGCGCGGTTGCAGGACGGTGGCTATCACCAACGTGGTGGGAAGCGCGATAACCCGAGAGGTGGATTCCGTCATATACACGCGCGCCGGGCCGGAGATCGGGGTTGCGGCGACGAAGACGTTCGTGACCCAGCTGATCGCGCTATATCTTCTCGGGCTGAAGCTCGCCCGGATTCAAGGGTCGCTCTCGAGCGAGAGCCGCAGAGAGATCTTGGCATCCCTGCGCACCCTGCCCAGGATCGTCCAGAGAGTGCTGAACAGCGCGGGTGCGCTGCACGGCTTGGCCAAGAAGTACAGGAACGCGCATTCGATGTTCTTCATCGGAAGACACATCAATTATCCGACGTCGCTCGAGGGCGCTTTGAAGACAAAGGAGATATCGTACATACATGGCGAAGGATATCCGGCCGGGGAGCTCAAGCACGGCCCTCTGGCCCTCCTGTGCAAGGACACGCCTGTGATCGCCATTTGTGTCAGGGATCACACGTACGAGAAGATGCTTGGAAACGTGCGCGAGGTGGCAGCGAGAGACGCCCCTGTAATCGCGATAGGCACGGAGGGGGACCGCGAGCTCGAAAAGTTCGCGGAAGACGTCTTCCTGGTTCCGGATATCGAGCCGCTTTTCACGCCGGTGCCGATAATAGTGTCGCTTCAGCTGTTCGCCTACTATCTCGCCAGGGAACGCGGCTGCCCGATAGACAAGCCGAGGAACATCGCCAAGACCGTCACAGTCGAGTGATTCTCATCCGAGCCGCTCCGGGCAGATGCTGTTCCTCGAGCAGTGCGCGCACTTCCCGGGCCTGTTGTGATTCCTGTGCGGGGGCGTTTTCCCCTCGACGATGGTCCTCATCTCGGATATCTTCTCGAGCAGCGTTTTCCGAAGCATATCGTCGAATTCGATAACGTGCTGGTCCGCGCCGTACTTCAATATGCCGTACGGCACTGGCTCACCGAGCTTTTCCTCGAGTATCAGGCAATACGCCGCCACCTGCAGTATGTGCGAGAACAGGGGCCCTTTCGGCATCCTGCCGGTCTTCTCCTCTACAGGGATGCTCTTCCCGCCGGTCTTCAAAATGTAATCCGGCTTCCCCGATATCCCGTATTTCTTGGAGACCATCAGCTCCGACGGACCCGAATCGACATATTCGATTTCCCCGTCAACATGCAGATCTCTTTTCAATAGCCTCGCGGCCTGCGAGAAAAGGAGCGACCGTTGCAGGAAGTAGCTCGCGCCGATCAGCCATACGAGCGATAGAGCTTCGAGCACGACCGCGAGCTGTCGGTCGACCTGAAGCATGAAGACGGAGTTGACCGCAATCACCGTGGCGACGATTGCGAATACGAGGATCACCTTCTCGTACTGCATCCGCTTGTCCTTGACAGGGGTCTCGAACGCCAGGCGGAGGTAGTACAGGGCGGCGATGATCCAAATCAGAGAGATGATTACCAGTATCTCCGCGATGTCAATCTGGTTTTCGTATAGCAGCTCGACCCCGAGCATCGCGATGACCGTGGCAATCACCGCGAACCATAGCACGAGTCTTTCCGAGGTCACCGCGAGCGACTCGAGCCTCCGCACTTCTGCAACGGATCTCGAGATGTCCTCGTGCCTCATCGCTCCGTTCCTCATCTCAGCAGGCTCGATGGTCTTGTCCTTCCAGCTGAGCCACCAGCTGAGAGGGCAGTAGGCGAACTTCTCGATGTCCGCTGCGGAAATCAGGTTCAAGGAGCTCAAATCCTCCCGTTGATGAATTATTGAAATGCTGTCGAAAATATAAAAAATGGTATGAATCATTAGCAGCTCATTAAATAGGAAGGGCTTAGAAATGTTTAGATGTACAAAATGCATATTGCCGAATACTTACCCCCGCATTGATTTTGATGAGAATGGAACATGCAATTATTGCAGAAACTGGAAAAGAATTTCTTATAAAGGAGACGACTCATTAAGACATGCTATCCTATCCGGAGGCAATTATAATATTGGCACGAGAGGCAAGTATGATTGTCTCTTGGGAGTGAGTGGAGGACGAGATAGTTCGTATCTCCTCTATTACCTTACTAAAATTCTTGATCTTAAAGTGCTTGCTTTTTCAGCCGATCATGGGTTGTTGCCTGAGCAGACAAAAATCAACATAGAAAGAATGGTGGATAAATTGGGAGTCGATTTGATAATTGAGAGACATAATTACCTAAAGAATTGCTTTTCTTCTCATGTTCGTGCGTGGATTCGTCGCCCAGATATTGGAATGGCGGGAGTACTTTGTACTGGTTGTAGGATGGGCATTGATAAATTGAAATTCAAGGTTGGCAAGAAATTCGACATACATGTCTTTGTCTCTGGTGGCACGCCATTCGAGGGCATGGGGTATAAGCAAGACTTAATTAGAAGCAGACCTGGCGGAGGACAATTATCGTTCATATCCGGATATATGGAAAAATTGGCCAAAAATCCGTATTGGGTTTTCAACCCGTATTGTCTTGCGGCTCAGGTTTCTGAGTATTATTATCATTATTTTCGTAAAGGAAGAAAGTTCGGACTTACTTTTATTTCTCCATTCTGGGAATACTTGCATTGGAATGAAAAAGACATTCTACAAACAATAACGCGAGAGCTGGGATGGGCCAAGAACCCACGATTACGGTCAACATGGAGAGGGGATTGCGATGTCAATTCCTTGAAGACGTATTTATATAGGAATGTCTTGGGATTCGATGATAAGGACGATAATCTTAGTTGTCTGAT
>JAWCKK010000015.1:0-30363 GCA_038852105.1 Thermoplasmata archaeon | reverse complement strand
AAGGTTACAAAGAAAGTCGTGGAGACCAAGGATCCCAAGAGCGGCGAGCAGGTCCGCGTCATGATGCTCATATGGGACATCATGGGGCAGAAAGGTTTCCGGGAGCTCCTTCGAGAAGCGTATTTCTTCGGAGCCCATGGCGCGATTGCCGTCTGCGACGTCACGAACCGCGAGACCCTTGACGAACTCAGATATTGGATAAAGGAATTGACGGATGTCGCAGGGGACGTGCCTCTCGTTTTTGTCGGCAACAAGGTTGATCTCGAAAACGGCGCCGTAATCAGAGAAGACGACGTGAAGGGGTTGGCCGAGAAATACGGAGCGCCATCATATATGTCGAGCGCTAAGACCGGCCAGAACGTGGAGAACATATTCAAGGCCTTGGCGGAGAGAATAGTCGGTAAGATGCGGTCAGCCTAGCCAGCACTAGATATGTCGTTACCAGCATTGATAATTTATTAATAATATATATAGGCACAATTCATAGCATATATCAGTATCTAATGGCCTATTTCGAATAGATACTGAGATGTGAGGGTCGTGTTCTCTGCATATGAGGAGAAGGGGGCAATCCCATTCAGAGCCTTAGCCATATCCATTCTCATATTGCTCCTATTTCTATTGCCTTCCTCTCTCCTGATCGCGCTAAGCGTACAGTCGGATTCCTCCGATGGCTTCGATGCGCCGACCGCAACAATCATGCTAGGAACTGAATCAAGCGGCCCTGTTATTTTCCATCTGCATTGGGACGGAACGACAGGAGCTCCGGATCCGAGTGATTACATGAATACCTCCGGGCCCTATTCTCCCGGAACGCTCGATTATGACTCCGACGGCGTCTGGGGAATCACGATAAGAAGGGTCCCCCCAAGGAACTATCACTATTGGACAATGTTGCCGAATGCGAATGCCGACATCCTTATTCAGGGAAATGTGACCCTTATGGTCTGGGGCAGGGCGCGGGACAACAATAGCCTGCTGGATTTCGACTTCAATCTCTATGATAGCATCGATGCGAACCTCGGTTCTGATACGACAATTGCGATGGCGTCATATCCGGATATAAACACGTTGTCGAACGAAACGCTATACGTTTTTACCCTGTCCGACATAAACTACACACTCCCTGCCGGGCACACATTGATAGTCTATCTGGGAAGATATGACAATATCAACACAAATTTCTATGTGACATTCGACCAGACATTCTCCGATTCTATTTGCATGATGGATATCCGATCCCATTATGGCATTGCAGATGGCTGGACGCAGGGCATCGAAGGGACGAAACGTTCGGTTTTCACCAATCGAGAGCCGATCAAGATATTTGCGAACGTCACCGATGCCCTCGGCGCGTACGATGTGAGTAATGCATCTTTGCGCATCGTTTCTGAGGCGAACTCCTCTGTCATGTACTCTTCAATGATGTCAGTCTCTGCGGTCGATCAGAGCGTTCTGTCCTCCTGGAAGCTCTTCGAGCACACGGTGAGTCCTTTGCCCGGAGGAGAATATCGGATCGATGTTGAAGCGAGGGACAATACCGGGAACGCGGTATCGCATAATTGGACCTTCTCTGTGATTGTCGCGGATCATTTCGACGTCTCGGTCTCGAAGACACGCGTCTCGGCCGGCGAACCATTCAATGTGACCATCGAGGTGAAGGACGGCTCAAATCAACGCATGCAGAATTGGTCTGGATTGATTTCTCTGGAGGCAATCGATGCATCTACATGGTTGCCGATTTCGGGATTATCGAATGCTTCCGTGACGATGTCCTTATCGGATTCTGGTATCGTGAGCGTGTCTGAGAATCTCACCAAGGCGCCACTTCTGATCAGAATAAGGGCAACCAACGGCACGACTAGCGGGGAGAGCGAGCCGATACAGATAGTTCCGGGCCAGATTGTCCAAATGTGGCTCTCTGAGTATGTTCTCAATATGGTTGCTGGAGACATCAGGACTATATCGGTCTACGCGACGGATAAATACAATAACACCAACACCTCTTGGCAGCCCTATTGGACCATAGCGCCTCCCAATGCAACCATTGCGCCGTACGGTATGAATGCAACGATCACTGCGAGGCTCGCAGGATTGTCGACGCTCAGATGTGAGGACAATGTTACGGGAATCAACGTGACGGCGCTCGTGAACATAAGCGCATCTGGTCTTTCGAGAATCGAGGTCATTCCGGATAGCTTATACGTGCTGGAAGGCAAGACCATCCAGATACGCGCGATGGGATACGATCCGTTTGACAATGAAATTGACATCTCAGGTGCCGTCTGGAACTCGGAAGGATTCACTTTGAGCCTGATATTGGGTTCTGGCGCGAACGGGCAATTCATAGGCGGGATGATGCCCGAAACGGGAATCATATATGTCAGGCTTGGAACTGTTCAGGGATCTGCCCAGATTAACGTGATATGTCCGCCCTGGGGCCCGAACTTGGGCGCATTCCCCAATCAGGTCGGCTATGAGGATACGCCCTGGGAGAGAGATCTCGCCCTCTTTTGGCAGGATGTCAATGGCACATCCAGTCTAAGCTGGTTCGTCACCGATGTCAATACGTCTCTGCTCATCATAAGCCCGAAGTCTCGGAGCGTAGTGAATTTCATTCCACAGCCGAATGCATTCGGAGAGAACACGGTGAAATTCTGGGTGAGAGACGGAGACGGCTTTACGAACTACAAAATCATTAAGATAACAGTCAATCCCGTCAACGATGCTCCTGAGTTCGTCAACAACCCGCCGACAAAGATATATGTCAAATTCAACACGCCCTACTCCTTCAATTACGACTACTATGTCAGGGATGTCGATAACAATAAGAACACTCTGACTTTGCGCGCGGAGTTGAGCTCAAGCAAATATGGAAGCATCACGGCTTCCGGGTTGGTCCTCACATACCTTTTCAGCGACGCTCTCGGCGGGAAAGAATATCAGGTCACGGCAAGCCTGATTCTTTCCGACGGCGCGTTGCAGGACACCCTATCTAGCGTCATATTCGTGACCTCTGATACACCGCCGGAACTCGTGAAGGAATTGCCAGATGTGACAATTGACGAAGGGCAGCTCGATTATGAGGCGTTCGACCTCGACGATTATTTCACGGATCCGGATCAAGATATCCTGTACTATTCGAACGGCTCGGAGCACGTCGTAATCACAATAGATGCCAATCATGTTGTTTGGCTCAGCTCGCCGTCTGAATGGTCTGGCCAGGAAGAGGCGGTTTTTACAGCGCAGGACCCGACGGGAGCGATTCAAATAGACACGATTATCATCACGGTCAAGCCTGTGAACGACCCGCCAGAAATATCTCCAATCAATCCGATATTCGTACATTATGATGATCCTTACATCTTGGATCTTCGCATGTATGTATCGGATCCGGACAACGAGCTGGTCGAACTCGTAATCACGACCAGCGATCCTGTGAACGTCAGTTACAGCGTGTTCCCATATCCGAGCCTTGGCATCCTTTACCCCGAGAACCTGAGCGGCGGACCGTACACAGGCCCGTATGAAGTCCAAGTTATCCTATGCGTATCAGATGGAAACCTGAGCTCTCAGGGGACGCTCAGAATCATCGTCAGCGATAATTATCCGCCGCGATGGATCCCGCCCACACCCGAGTTGCTGACATTCATGGAGGATACCTATTTGACCGCTCCGTACTCCATCAATCTGATATCAATGTCCCAAGACGGAGATTCGAGCGATCTGACATTCATCGTGGAAGGTAATGTTGACATACTTGTCATGATTGGCACCGACGGCTGGGTGAATTTCTCCGCTCCGCCCGACTGGAACGGCAACGAGATGATAACTTTCAAGGTCTTCGACGAGAAAGGCGCTTGGGACTCCTTCAAGGTCAGGGTTGATGTCTTGCCCGTGAACGATCCGCCAATACTGTTGCCGATCCCGAATCAGGACCATTACGGCGGTCGCCAATGGAGCCTCAGCTTGAGACCGTACATAATCGACGTGGACGATCCCATGCTAAGGAACATAGAGATAATAATCGAGAGCCCTGAGTTTGTGAAAGCGGTGGGACTCGAGCTGTATTTCGACATCCCTGAGGGAGTCGAGTCGGTCACCGTCATTCTGAAAGTCTCGGACGGAGAGGATGAATCAAGCACCATCTCATTCACCGCGTCCGTAAAGAAGACTTTCGAGGAGATGATCTACTATCCGTGGTCTCTGTTCCTCGTATTGATTGTGGCGGCGCTCATCGGATATCTGGTCGCTGTCAGGATGCTCCCTCACAAGCTTCAGGAGCTGTTCATCATCCATAATGACGGCAGATTGATTTGCAAGGTGGGAGCGGAAAGCATCGAGGGCGGAATGGACGAGGATGTGGTCAGCGCGATGTTCACCGCGATTCAGGAGTTCATCAAGGATTCGTTCAAGGACGAGCCGGAGGGGCTGAAGAACCTGGAGATAGGGGACAGCAAGATCGCAATCGAGAAGGGCAAGTGGATATACGCCGCCATGATCTATAAGGGCTGGCCTCCCAAGAGCGTATTCAAAGACTTCCGGATATTCGTCAGGGAACTCGAAGAGGCCTACGGACGGGATATACAGTTCTGGGACGGCACGATGAAGAAGCTGTTTGGATTGAAGGCTGTCAGCCAAGCTATGCTGCAGAAGAAGTATCGCCCCGAAGCCGTGAAACAGGAAAAACTCAAGGCCGAGGCAAAGGCTCTCGAGGAAATGCAGAATCTGCAAGCGGAAAAGTCCGACGACCGTGAGTGAGCAACAACAAATCAGTTTTTTGTCCCCCGGACATAACAACTCAGTTCATCGCATGCTTCGCGCACTCTCCCTGGTCTGACCCATGTCCGGGAGATGTCGTGCGCTTTATTGTCCCCCAGTCACTCCAGGGTGACCCACCCGATGGTCCTGAGGGGGCCCATTGTCAGCGCACTGTCGCCCGGCGTCGGAAGAGACCGCATCATGAAGTCAGCGGCGTTTCGTACCGGGCAGTTTGATTCATAGTCGGCCGAAGCTTAATAATCTTTCCATTGATGAGAGAATCCTCAGGGATGAGCCAGAGATGGCTACCTGACATTGAAAGGTTATCAATCTCGTAAATAACGGCGTGAAGAGTGGAGCACAAGGAACTTCGAAGACGGAGTACAGAAGCTTTGCAGGTACGAGATATCATATACCTATGAAATAATATCAGGCCTCGGAGAGGGAGAATGGCCGCAAAATTCCGTTCCTATCTTATATGGCTGAACATCATCGCTTTTGTAGCGACAGTCATTGTGAACGCAATGGCGGGTAGCACAACGCTAATCGGCGGAGTGAGTACTGCCCAAATTTCGGATTCGAATCCGACATTGGTCACTCCTGCAGGATATGTGTTCTCAATTTGGGGCATAATCTACATTTTGCTGGCAGTGTTCGTCATCTATCAGGCGCTTCCAAGCCAGAAAGAAAAGGAATACCATGATAAGATTAGCTGGCTCTTTGTCCTCAGTTGCATATTCAACATCATCTGGCTTTTCCTTTGGCAGTATGAACTCCTCAGCGCGTCGATTCTCCTCATGCTCTTGCTTTTCGCAAGCCTGCTTCTCATATATCTCCGGCTCGACATAGGAAAATCGAAATCCCCCTTGCAAGATAAGCTGGCCGTTCACTTGCCATTCAGTGTTTATTTCGGCTGGATAACGATAGCTACCATTGCGAACATCTCCGTCACGCTTGTTTCATTGGAATGGGATGGCTTTGGGATATCAGCCAATATTTGGGCGGCACTGATAATAATTGTCGCAATGTTGATTACGCTTCTTGTGATTGCTACAAGAAAGGATATCGCGTACAGCTTAGTAGTTGTGTGGGCGCTGATAGGTATCGCGGCAAAACAGAGCGCATATCAGGATATAGTAACTTTGGCGGTCTCATGCGCTGTGATCATCTTGATTGCCTTGGCCGTTTTCATTGTATGGACAAGAATGAGAGCAAGACCGACGCCCAGCAGCTAATGGTAACAGGCTTAGAGCAAGATGACGGGACCGACGGCTGGATTTAGATTCGCATTTTCTTACTTATTGCGAATTTTCGCAATCGTAGTTCGTTCTTAATCTCGGCAGGACGGCCCCAATTCCTTTGATTTCAGTCCGAAGAAAAATCAATATTGCAAAATAGCATTGCGAAGATTGAAGAGGCGTAATTGATGCGCGGACTCCCATCAATGCTCAAAGCTCTTTTATGTATGTCATTCGTATTCGAATTCGCATTATGCGCCGTTCCGTATAACGTTCATGCCTGGAGCAACGGAGGATATTCTTCTGATCCTCAGAATCCAGATTATGGGACTCACGATTGGATAGCTGAAATGGCTCTTACAATACAGACGAAAGATGTGACTTTTCTGTCCGTAACATATCATTCGAAGTACCTTCTGGGAACCGAGGCGCCTGATAACCCTGCATATATCGGCGACTCAATTAACCATCATATTTACTACTACTCCAACGGAAATATTCAGGATGATAAATCAGCCGACCGCGCTTACGATATGTACCAGGCAGCGTTGGGTTATCTGAAGGGGAACGACAAGGAGATGGCGGCATATCATATCGGCGCGATGTCGCATTATATTTCCGACGTCGGCGTGTTCGGTCATACGATGGGGAGCGGGACCGACTGGGGTTCGGAAGCACATCATTCGGATTATGAGAGCGCATTCGAGTCTTTGATAGGCTCCTTAGAACTTCCGTCAGGAATCCCTCTTGAAGACCTGTCTGCATACGATGCTGCCCTTGGTCTGGCGAAAGACATCACCTTTGGAAAGGGGGATATAAAGCCAAACGTCTGGATGGATTCCAATTATCAATGGACAAGCCCTGTATTCGAGGCGAGTGCGATGGCTTCGATATATGCCGCTGTGAGAGCAGTTGCAGCAGCAATCAATCATCTACTGATCGAATACTCATCATCCACCAATCCGCCAGAACCGCCACCACAGCCTCCGACTCCGCCCCCCATAGTGCCACCTCAGGTGAGAGCACCAGGATCTCCACGTTCCTTGAACGCCACGCTGGAGGGTTCGAAGGTCTTGATAACGTGGTTACCTCCGCTCGATGACGGAGGAACAGCGATCATCTCGTACTACATATATCGCGGGAACTCACGAGACAATTTCATACAAAAATCGATTGTTGAAGGCAATATCCTGAGTTGGATCGATAGCGATGTCAAGGAAGGAGAGACCTATTATTACAAGGTCCAGGCACGAAATGCAGCAGGATTCGGTAATTTCTCGATAATCACATCAATCGCTATACCTGTCTCGAATGGTGCGCCAATTCAAGACCCCCTCTCGCCATTGCAGCTCGCGCTACCATCTGCCGCGGTCGCGGCTATCGTGGGAGGAGTTCTTTTCTTACTGAGAAAAAAGAAAAATCAAATAAAGCCGTAAGGCTTCAACATCGATAACAATCACGCTCGAATCCAAATGAATGGAATAAGTTCATTGCGAGTGGGGAATGCCAATAATTACATCCATATAATCTAAATTTTGTCGCCTGGCTAATGCAGATATAAGAGATAAACCGAAAAATCCATTAAATATAGGCTAGCCACTTAACCATATCCAATCGAAGGGGAATTTGAGCTCGTTCAGCTTTATGAGGCACATCTGAGATACCCCCAGCATTTGGAAGCTGAAACTCCGCGCTCGGACCTCTGCTCATCATCGAACCGTATGAGGGAATTAATAAGTCTTGGGGAGACTCAAAAGATGTCAGATAATCAGGAGATATCAAAGAAGACAGAAGCCTTTCTGAGACAGAATTACACTCCCGTTCCGAAAACTGATTCGGAAGAAATTCTAATTGCGATGATTAACTTTCTTGAAAGATATGTCTCCGGTGCGATCCCTCAGAGGATGATACTGGATGAGCTTCTAAGAACCATTCACAGGACGTTCGGCTTTCAGTATCTATGCATCGCTCTCAAGGAAAAGGACGGCATGTACAGATACAAGACATCTGTTGGTCTGACATCCGAGGCAACAAGAGCTCTGCGTGAAATCGCGTACTCAGACTCGGACCTTTTCGATGAAAGCGAATATCCCTCTACAGTGATATCAGAAAACACCAGATTCTATATGGCTGAGGGAATGCCATACAAACCTGGAGAGGAGGCAACTTATCCCCGGCCAGCGATTCTGAGGCAGAAAAGGAACGCCCCTGAGGATATGCTCGAAGGCGATTTCTTCAATGTATTCGTGAGAGGCGCAAGAAACGAAGTGCTCGGGTATTTGGAAATCGGCGTGACGAGAAACTACAAGTTGCCCGAGAAGAGGAGCCTGATTTGGTTAGAGACCATCGCAAGAATATTGGCAATTATCATAACAAGCGAAGGCGTGTGAGATGACATGGCCGAGAAGGAGAAGGACATAAGGCAGGAGATGTTCATACGGCAGTTCTATTCGCTCGGCACACTCTCAGATGAAGAGAGATACATCTCAGATATCGAGAAGTTTCTCGAACGTTCGCTTAAGGCGTCTGGCCAGATAAATGTCATCCTAACCGAGGTTGCAAGGCTCATACACAAGATATCGGCCTTCAGGGAAATTGCCATTGGGCTCAAGGACGACGATGGCTTGTTCAGGTATCACGAGATGCTTGGATTCAGAAAGGAGGCTGTTGACGCGAGGAAGAAAATAGTCTACAACAACCATGATATGGCTGACGGGGTCTCGTATCGCGCAATCAGGGGCGGAAGATATTCTAATTTTCATCTTTCGGAGTTCGAGCCGTTCAAGCCCGGAGAAGAGGATACCTATAATCGACCGGAACTTCTCGGCCAGCCCCGCGCCAATCACGATGATATGATTGAAGGTGATTTTCTGGACATATACATATATGGCCGGCAGAAGGAGATACTGGGTTGGCTGGAGCTATCGGGAACGAAGCATGGGAAATTCCCAACAAGGCAGGATCTGCTCAATCTAGAATTCATTGCATCATGTCTGGCACTTCTGCTATCAATCTCCAAGAAAAAAACAAGAATGCAACAGTATTAGATATTGCCCAATTTCGGAATTCAGAGCATTCTGCAAGAATAATACAAGGGCAAATCCCGAAGCGAAGCACGCTTTCTATGTGACTCAGTCAGAAATTTGAAGTGGGGTAGGTCGGATTTGAACCGACGACCTCATGCTCCCAAAGCACGAATCATCAACCAAGCTAGACCACTACCCCACTGGTAGCGCGATAGCCTCAATAGAATCGGTTACACGGGGGCCGATATTTATTCCTATGGTCGATTGATGGGTGTAAGTGAAAAATCAGCCCGATTTCTCGTTCAAGAGATCTCTCACTGCGGCTCGCACGGATTCGAGGCTGTTCATTCTTGGCGTCCATCCCTCGGAAGCCATCTTCTCGATGGACAGGTGCATTTTCCGGACATCCCCGAGCCATCCTCTGCCTCCGTCGACGCCACCAGACCAAATGTATTTGACGTTCTTCAGACCCATCTCTCTGCAAACGATATCGGCGATAGATTTCACATCGATGACGTCTTTCGATCCGATGTTGTATATCCCTACTCTCTCGGAGCAAGTCTTCTCCACGTGGAGTATGGCCTTTACGCAGTCAGAGACATACATATAGGATTTCAAAGTGCCCGGCGGAACCCCTAAGATTTCGAGCTGATTCTGATCCTTTCTAAGCTTCGAAATGAAATCGTGTATCACGCCGTGTCCGCTTCGGCCACCGACCACGTTCGCGAACCTGAAAATTAGAGACTTCATATCGAATGTATGACAATAGGCGGATATCAGCGCCTCGCAAGCCAGCTTGGAAGCCCCGTAGAGCGAAATTGGCACCAGCGGGCCATAATCCTCAGGAGTGGGAAGAACGCTTGCTTCGCCGTAGACAGTCGATGTCGACGTGAAGGAAATCATCTTGATATTCTTCTTTCGCATCATCTCGAGCACGTTGACCGTTCCCAGAACATTCTGGTTCAGATGCGTCTGAGTATCCTTCACCCCCGCTCGAACGTCCGGATTAGCTGCCAGATGATAGACCGCATCCACGTCCTCGAAGGCCTCTCCCAAGTCCTCTTCGGAGAGTATATCACCCTCAACCAGCGTGAAATTCTCGCTCTCCCTGGCACTGACCAAATTCCTCATGCTTCCTGAGCTGAAGTTATCTATGCCGACGACTTCGACACCCCTGGCGAGCAACGCGTCAACAAGATGGCTACCGATGAAGCCCGCGCAGCCCGTTACAGAGACCTTCGAAACCAACTTGAGCCGCCTCCGAATCGACTATCACGTATCCCATAAAAGGGATTTCTTACTATCCCCTCGAACTCTCTCCTATGTACTCGAAGAACTTCTGAAAAGCTCGGCCTCGATGGGAGATGCTATTTTTCGTATCCATATCGAGCTCCGCGAAGGTCTCCGAGTGTCCCTCGGGAACGAATATCGGGTCGAAGCCAAAGCCCTTGGTTCCGCGCTCCGATTCTGAAATCGTCCCTTCCGATACACCCTTGAATATCCGGACATCCTTCTTCGGCTCTGCAAACCCGAGGACGCATTCGAACCGGGCGGATCTTTCCTGAACTCCTTTCATCAAACGCAGTATTCCCTCACATCGCAATGTCTTGTACGCGTATGCGCTATAGACGCCAGGAAAACCCCTGAGCGCGTCTATGAAAAGACCGGAATCATCGACGAGGATCGGCCTGTCGTATCTTTTCCTGAGCCACTCCATGCCCTGAATCACGACCATCTCCAGTGTGTCCGCCTGCATCTCAGGATATGCAATCGGGATATGCTCAGGTTCGTGCCCCCGAGAGCGTATCATCTCCCCGATCTCCGCGAACTTCCCCTTATTTGTCGTGACGAAGGAAATCCTCACGTGTATCTTCCTCTCTTCTCTATCTCCTTGACTCTTTGGAGTATCGCCGGCGCTTCCTTGTAATTCTTCCTGTACGAATCTATCACATTCTCTAGGAGATGCTCCCGCATGTAGTGCGCTGAATGGAAGGCCTCGAACAACAAGTGCAAATCGACCCCTTTCTTCTCAACGGCATCCGTCTTCTCGCCCAGGGAGAAATCTATCAGACATATCTTGCCGTCCTCCCTCATCAGCATATTCGAGGTCGTCAAATCGCCATGGACAATATCGTTCGAGTGCAATATCGCAGCGATCCTTCCGATTTCTGCAGCGAGCGCTTTTGCCTCGTCTTCGGGCAACGTGTTGAAGAGGTCCTTTATTCGCGGGCCGAATATGCGCTCCATTGTTATCTCGGCATTCTGGAGATTGATATCATAGATGATCGGGACGGAAATGCCTCTTGAACGCGCCTCGAGCATCAGTCGCGCCTCGTTCTTCGTTCTTTGTGCGCGGATCTTAGAATCAAGCGCAGGATGTCTGTAGCCCTTCGGAATCCTGCGCTTCAGGATTATCTCTCGGCCGAGCCATCGGCCGTCGTGAAGTTCTGCTTCGGCTCCTCTTCTCAGGACTGTCACAACATCACCGATAAGAGCATATCAGGAGGCGCGAGTTATCATATAATCCGAAAGTTCGCGAAGGAGATTGCAGTACTCGTTGTTCGGCAGGTCGTCCAATAGTGTCTTCGCTCTTGCAATCATTTCTGACGCCACTCGCTGCGCCCTGTCGATTGCGCCTGAGGACTCGAGGATCGCTATCGCCTCGTCAATTTCCCGCTCGCTTGCGTCCTTCTTTCCGAGTATCCTTTTCAAGTCTGCCCTGCCATCTCCGCTCAATGCTTCGAGCGCGTAGATTACAATCAGAGTCTTCTTGCCGTTCCTTATGTCGCTTCCTTTCGGCTTCTTCGTATCTTTTGGATCCCCCTTGAGGCATAGGATATCATCCCTAATCTGGAAAGCCAAGCCTATGAGCCTCCCGAACTCGAAAAGGGTCTCCTGTAACGGCTCTTGAGCGCCGGCGATGATTGCGCCGCCCTGTGCCGCCGCAGAAAATAGCACCGCAGTCTTGCGCTCGATCATCTTCAGATAGGCCTCAGATGAGACCGCGTTCATCTTCTCCGAATCCATGTCCATCTGCTGTCCTTCGGCCAGCACCAGGACAGCCTTTGCGAGAAGCGTCATCAGTCTGCTCTTCCTTTCGCCATCTATTTCCATATTTCCGACAATCTCAAATGCCTTGGCGAAAAGAGCATCTCCTGCAAGGATCGCCTCCGGAAGACCGAACTTGATATGGACGGTCTCCATCCCCCTTCGAACGGTATCGTTATCCATCACGTCGTCGTGAACGAGCGTGAAATTGTGCACCAGTTCCAAAGCGACGCCGAAAGGTATGGAACGCTCGCCGCTCTTGTTTATCGCGTCTGCCACGAGCATGGTAGTTATCGGCCGCAGTCTCTTACCCCCGGCAGATGGATAATGAAGCATCGCGGCTCTGAGGCGTTCGTTCTCGATGCCGGATATGCTTTGACTCAGAACGCGATTGATTTTCGCGATTTGGTCCTTGAAAACCTCTTTGACATCCATGATAGTAGCCCTCAAACCGTCTCTTTCAGAAGATGTTCAAGCCAGTCCCTGGTCTGACCGACAACCAGGGGCGTATGATTCGATAGCTCCTTAAGATCCCTTGAGCCTGTAAGGAACATTGCGACCTTAAGCTCTTCTAGTGCCTCCTTGAGCTCGGTGAGAACTGCATCCGCGCTATCGAGTGCCGGGACCAGCAATCTGTTCGCCATGCCTGCGCAGGTCGCACCTATGGAAATTGCTCTGGCTACGTCCAAGCCGCCTCTGATGCCGCCCGTGGCAATCGTCGGAAGATACATGGAAGCAATCGCCGCTGACACAGGAGTGGGTATCCCCCAGTTCCAATAAGTCCTTCCGAGCCGGGCCTTCAATCTGTCCCCGACCTCCTGAGCCCTATAGAACTCCACTGCTGAGAAGCTCGTGCCGCCAGCACCGCCGACATCTATCCCCTTTATCCTCATCTTCGAGAGCAACTTTATGAGTGCGTGAGACATGCCTGCCCCCGTCTCTTTAACAATGATGGGAAAATCTGTGGAGAGGTCGCGAATCGTGGCCATCACTCCTCTCGCGTTCCTCTCTCCCTCTGGCTGGATGGCTTCCTGAAGATAATTCAAATGGATTGCGATAAGGTCTGCGCCTATCATATCCATGGCTTGCGAAAGCATCTTGGACGAGCCTTTGTACCCCGACGCCACCAGCTGCGGGGCGCCGATATTGGCAATTTTGAGAGGGACATCATAATCCTTGAGAATAGAATACGTCTTTGCCATTTCCGGGTTCTCGAGAGCCGCCCGTTGACTTCCGACTCCCATTGCTATCTGAAGCTCCGAGGCCGCCCTCGCAAGGTTTGCGTTTATTTTGAAGCCAGTGTCGTATCCTCCTGTCATCGCGGAAATGACTATCGGGGTCGCCAATCTCTTCCCGAACAGTCTGACCTCGGTATTGATATCGTCGAAATCCATTTCCGGAGCCGCCGAATGGATTAGCTGGATATCGTCCCAGTAGTTCCATTTCGCCGATACGTCCTTGGTAGAGCAGATTTCGACATGATCCGATTTCCGCTTTTCCGTGCTGTTCTGAGCCGTCATGCTATCACCCTCGTGGAAATCACATCCCTTCCTTCAATCGCGTCTTCCAGCCTGCCTTCGACATTCCCATTCAGAATCATACAATTTTCGCAGTACCTTGCGATTTCGGTCATCCTGGCCAATTTCGCCCTCATCGCGCCTGTGACGTCCTTTTTTCTTGTGCCCGCAGATATCGAAGCAACATTCTCGGGGGAGACGACGTCTATGAAGCGCGCGCGAGGGTACTTCCTCGGGTCACGGTCGTATATTCCGTCCACATCGGCGACGAATATGACCTTCTCTGGCTCGAAATGTCTCGCGAGCTCGAGCATAAGAAGATCCCCGGAGCAAATAGCGAAAGTCATCTCACGATCTGGTACAACATCCCCGAATGTGACCGGCACATAGCCGTTCGAGATAATCCTTTCGAACTTCCCGGGGCAGAAATCCTCTATCTTCCCGGAAAAAAAGGTCGCGATGCTATATGGCGGAAGAGAAAAGCCTTTCATCCTGTTCTTGCTCATACAGCCCAAGACTTTCGCGTTAAGGCTTAGGACGTCCCGATGTATTTGCGATATGAGACGCAATTTCCTCATATCTCCTTTCTGGACCCCTTTCGAAAGGTCGGCTTTCTCGGCGATTATGTGGCCGAACGAGCCGGCCCCGTGAATGAGTTCGTGCCTCGCGGACCTGAGCTCCCTGCACAGGCGCAGGCAAGCTTTCCTTCTGAAGCTCCTCAGCCTGTCCTTGTTGGTTATGACCGAGCCCCCGAGCTTGACAATCAGCAATTTGATTCATCCCTTTGCGGACTCTGGATGGACTGGGGGATAGATAAATGCGGTGCATACTGCCGGATAAAAACCTTGGGGTACATCAAGAGCAAGAACGGATTATCCACTGATCGAAATCCCACACCCTACTTGGAAAGATAGATTTCGATTGAAGATACGTTCGCGGTACCGCCGCCCTCGGTGGAAACCGTCTCGGTGGAGATCTTTATGTCCTTGTAGTTCACGCTCTGAATGAACCTGTGCCTGACAATCTCCGCCACATCGACGGCTCGGCTTATAGCCCTGCCTCGGGCCTTGATGATGACATCAGTCCCGCCGTTGTTGAACTGGGTCACCACTGCGAGTACGTAATTCATCGTCGGTTTCTTCCCTATGTAAACCGTATTGTCTTCTGCCATGACCATTTCTCCGTTGCTCGCAAATCAGTACATTGAGGCCCGTCATATTTAAACATATCCAGCAACAAAAAGCCGCGTGCGGCCTGGCGGATACGATCGCCTTGGAAATTCAAATATCTGATAAGTCCTTTGCTCGGCCGGATGAGGCTATCGGAAAAGGAAGGCAAGGCGCTTGAATTGCTTCAGGGCATGAGGTCTGTTGCGGTCGCGTTCTCCGGCGGGGTCGACTCGACACTCGTTTGCGCTCTGGCAAATGAGGCGCTTCGCGATAAGGCAATCGCTATAATAGGCAAATCCGAAGTGGACCCGGAAGAAGAGCTGATCGAAGCACGCAGGATTGCGGGCAGAATCGGCATTAGATTGATTGAAGCGAGGATACCAATCATGGAGAACGAGGAGTTCGTAAGAAACGGCCCTGAGAGATGCTATCACTGCAAGATGATGCTGTTCGACGCGATAAGGAACATCGCAAGAAAGAGGCATATACGAAATATCGTGGACGGGAGCACAGTAGATGACGAGAGCGATTATAGACCTGGCAGAATTGCCAAAGCAGAATTCGGGGTGAGAAGCCCTCTTCTGGAAGCCGGGATTTGCAAGAAGGAGGTCAGGGCATTGCTTAGAAAGCGGGGGATCGAAGTATGGTCCAAGCCGCAAACGGCATGTCTGGCCTCGAGGATACCGTATGGGACGAGAATATCCATGGGAGCCATCGAGATGGTCGCATCGGCTGAGAGGTACTTGCGGCGACTCGGATTCGAACAGGTCAGGGTAAGGGCGCACGGCCCTATCGCGAGAATCGAATTGGAGAAATCAGAGATGAAACGCCTATTGTCGAATCGTGCGAACGTCGCGAGAAAATTCAAGGAACTCGGATTCATCTACGTGACATTGGACATAGAAGGATATCGAGCTGGCAGCCTGAACGAGGCAATCGGATGGACAGGAAAAGACTGAAGGATCTGCTCGAAGCTGTCGAGAGAGGGAGCGTCTGCCCAGAAGATGCTCTCGAGCGGCTGAGGAGGCTTCCTTACGAGGACCTGGGATACGCGAAGCTCGACCATCACAGGAATATCAGACGCGGGTTCCCGGAGGCTATTTTCTGCATCGGGAAGTCAGACAATCAGATATTGGAAATAGCGGAAAGGTTCGTCAAGGCTCAGGGATACGCGGTATTGACGAAAGTCACACCTCGACAGGCCTCTGTTGTTCGAAAGAAGCTCGGTCGAAGAATGAGATACTATCCCGATGCAAGGATGATATTAATCGGAAAAATCCCAGAGAGAATAGACGGCGTGATCTCCGTGGTCACCGCGGGGACTTCTGACATACCTATAGCCGAGGAAGCCGCGGCATTATGCAAGAGCTATGGCGTTGACATCATCAAGATTTACGATATCGGCGTGGCTGGCATACATAGACTTACCCCGTTTCTGGGAAAGATAGATTCATCGGACGTCGTGATCGTCGTTGCGGGCATGGAAGGAGCCCTGCCGAGCGTTGTCGCGAGCATGACGGACAAGCCCGTCATTGCGGTTCCCACCAGCATAGGTTACGGCGCAAGCTTCATGGGCGTTACCGCCTTGCTCGGGATGCTCTGCAGCTGCTCTCCTGGGATTGCGATTGTCAACATCGATAACGGATTCGGTGCCGGCGTGTTTGCTCTCTCGATATTGAAATCCAAGAGATGCAAATGATCAGATTTTCGTACCGCACTTCCGGCAGAACTTATCAGACGGCTTGAGCTTTGCGTCGCAGGAAGGACATTTCTTCTCGCTCACAGGCATTCCGCATTGCCCGCAAAAGACGTCCCCCTGCTCTACTTGATACCCACAGCTGGGACATTTCAACTGCCCTATTCCAACTTGCTCAGCAGGCCGGGGCGATTCCTTCGCAGGGCTCGGTATGGGGATTCTCTCCAAAGAATCGGTCTTTTCCTCCTTTTCTGATTCTCCAGATAGCATCTTCTTCGCTTTGAATGAGCATGACAACGCCTTCGCATAGTCTTTGGCTTCGAGATGCTTCTCCGCCTCGCCTATCAGCGCCGCTGCAGACTCTCGAATATGAGAGGGACCCGTAAAGGAATCGAGATCATCTTTAGCGGTGCGCAGCTCGAATCTGGCAGGCAGCGACGGGTCCTCTTTTGGCCTCGATGGCATTTTCAACTTTCTCGCACGTCCGGATTCTGGTTCATCTTCTGCCGCTACGTTCAAGATGCTATTCATCGAGTTGGACGATCCCGACAATAAGTTGCCCTCCTGCTTGGATCTCATCAGTTCCTCCCTCGCGCGCGCGCATGATTCGATGCAGGAATCGTAGTCACCCGAGTCATTCGCGTCCTGAGCTTTCTGAATTATGTAGTCCGCTTTTAGTGTATCATAGTTCTGCGACCGAAGCTTGTTCCTTACCGCCTTCGTCGTGAGAAGCGCATTGAAAGCCTTGTCCTTTTTCGAGGCACTCTCCGCGATTTTCTTGCCGATGCCTCTGCTTCGCATGAATCGCCACTCGAAATAAATGACAACCGCGAAGATTACGACGATAATCGCGATTAGAATGGCCTTCTCAACATCATCCATACAGACATCGACCAGAGTACAACCAGCACGAATTAGCAATATATATTCTTCTTTCCCGAAACCAAGAGCTCGACCTGATAGGACTGGTATCGGGGGAAAATCTCGGTAGAGCGCGTGACAGCGTTCCGCGCCCGTTTAGCTTTCAAACGGTGCAGTTGACCCGGTATCCGAAGATATCGGGCTGGTACACCTAGGCTAAACGACCACGAGGCTTCCCGAAGGTCGCCCTAAGCTTCCCGTGGGCTCGCGCACCACAGTACTGCAGAGAACGTGGGCGGGCTTAACTTCTGGGTTCGGAATGAGACCAGGTGTGACCCCGCCGCTTTGGCCGTCACGCACTCTGAACTGTTCTAATCGGGAGGAGGTATATAAAGATTACAACGGGGAAAACGCGATCGAGGATTTTCTCAGAATTACTCCCGAAGGAATTGGCACAGCTAGGTTCAAATGCGCACCTCAATTATCCGAGACAAGAGAAACGACATGCCCCGCCTGAATGCAGTAACGCTTGATCTCTGGGACACGTTGATAACCGAAATCCCCAGAAAGAACCCGGGCCTGACGAGGTATCGAATCGAGCTGATGCACGATGAGCTGGAAAAGCTCGGTTTCAAATACAGCATCGGGAGAATTGAAGAGGCATACGCGCGGTCAGAGGAATTCTGTGACGAGGTTTGGAGCAGACACAGGGACATGCCACTGGACGATCATTTTCTGTTCCTGCTCTCATGCATCGACTCTGGGCTGCCTTGGAAATTGAGCAAAGACGGCCTCGAAAGGCTGAGAAAGGGGTACTCTGAGGCGATATTTCGGATGCCACCTGTTCTTTTGCCGCACGCAAGAGAAGCATTGGAGTATCTTTCCTCCAACGGCTACAGAATAGGTCTGATATCCAATACGGGTAGAACCCCTGGGTCCGTTCTAAGAACGTTGCTCGCGCATCTTGGGATATCGGAATATTTCGATGTCATGACCTTTTCGAACGAGGTCCTCGTCAGAAAGCCAGAGAAGCAGATATTTCTTCACACGCTCAGAGCATTGGGCGCGCTTCCGAGGCTATCGCTTCACATAGGAGACGATCCTGAGGCGGATTTCGAGGGGGCGAGGAACGCCGGAATGAACGCTCTTCTTATTGACGGGGGCAAGAGCGGCTCGAGACGAAATGATGCTGTCATTTCCTTGAAAGATCTACCAGAGATTCTCTGATCAGAAGAGCAAGGAGAGTACCCAGGCGAGTATCGCTCCCGAGGCGATCGAGAGGAAGTTGTTACCCAACTTGCCGATTTTCCCTTTCTGTTCTATCGTGGCGCCTATCACGCTGTCGATTTGGCAACCGAGAAAACCGCACAGCATAGGGATGAGGAAGGTCGATGCGCCGACAACCAGCTGGGAGTTCAACGAGAAAAGCAGATAGGCGATCGCGCTGGTGACGGCCGCGGAGAAGAAAGCGGCCAGCTGTCCCGTCAGAGAGACTCCGCCGTTGGTCCCTGGCGTCACGCGCTTCAATGTTGTGATCAATACGGGTCTCGGGTCAAAAACGCCAATCTCGCTCGCGGCTGTGTCTGCAGCCGCAACGGCAAGTGCTGAGACGAACATGAAACTTGCCGTCCCGATATCCAATGTCGGGAAGCCGATGAATGCCAGTACGGCGATGATTGTCATCACGAGGCCGTTTGCTGCGACGTTCCGATAGCCGCGCTCGCCGCTTGTCCCTTCGTGCAGACCTTTCCTCTTCTTGGTCTCAAATCTGTATCTCGTGAAAGCGAAGCTCGTGAGAAGGAACAAGAGTAGCATGATGAGCCAGAGAATGCTGCCCATCACGCTAATTATTACTCCGACGACGAAAGCGAGAAGTGAACCCTTGAAATCGAGTATGTTCCTGAAATAGGCGAAGGCAGATAGCCCCACGCAGATATCCACGTACAGGATGATCTCCCAAAGCGCGAGCATTCACTCACCTGAGCCTCGTCCGAGCCTATTCGATGTGACGCTATCAGGGCGATGAAAAACGGCATTTATCAGCTGTATCCCATCCCCTTGGCCAGATGCATCATCGTGCTCCATATTATTATTTTCGTCCAGGGTATCAATAGGCATATGACCCGCTGATGCGGGAATCGAATGACAATCATCCCAAGAGTTGCTTTCTCTTGAAGAGTATCACGCTTATGAGGGAGAACGCGATGAAATAGGCGAGCATGACAACCACGCTCGTCCCGAGATCTGGATAGAAGTTGTATATCGTGCCAAAGCCCCCGAATTCGTAGCTCGAATCGACCGGATAGTTGTCTGCGTTTATCGACTCGACAATCGTGTCACCTGCGAATGTGAGCATGAACCACATCTTCACGCCTGCAAGAGAACCGACGCCGATTATGATCTGCGATATCATCGTCAGAATGAAGAAGGTCAATATTATCGCGCCTGTGGAGCCTTTCATTACGGAGCTTATGAAATATGCCAGTCCGAGGCAGCCGAGGAGGAACATCGATGCGTAAAGGAAGGACAGATAGAGATATTTGGCAGACTCGCCAAGAGTGGTATAGGACAGTACCAAGATTGCGAGATAGAAAATGGAAACCATCAGAAGGCTCGCGGCAAAGCTCGCCATCATCTTTCCCGCGAAAAGGACCTCGCGCCTCATCGGGTTCGGGAATATCAGGTAGGCGGTCCTGTTCTGGTATTCGCTGACAATAGAGTCCGCACCGAAGAAGATCGAGCAGATGATAACCAGTATCGAGCCGAATTGCAGGAAATTCTCAGTGAAACCGTTCGTGCTGCGCTTGAAGTCGTAACTCGCGATCACCTCGCTCGAGCTATAGTTCTGCAGGAGTATCACGGCCCGCATGTCGCTCCGATAGATCCACATGCTCTCTGGCAAGACAGTTCCGTTCACCGTGATTTCAATCGATTCGGCCTGAATACCGCCTCTGCTGAGATTCCCGACCGTCGCATTCGGGTACATATATAGACCGAAATATGCGGGCACTGGTCGCAAATCGAGCGTCTCCTCGACATGGCCTGCATACGGCGAGCCAAGAGCTGGCGGGAGCGCGTAGATCAGCCCGACGATTATAGCTACTATCATTACCGTCCCAATCAGCCGCCTGCTTCTGAGATATTTCAGGAGCTCATACCGGGCCACTATGAGCGACTGTTTTATTTCAGATGGAAGTGCTCGTGAACAGGGGCCGCTACTCGCCATCTCCCTCACCTCGACTCCCTTATCATCTGCATGTAGAGATTCTCCAGCGCGAGCCCCTTCGGGTTGAACGAGTTCACCTTCAGGCCGGCATCGAGCATCTCTTTCAGGAGAAGATGCCTCGTGCTCGGGTCTGCGGAATACTCGATATAAAGCCTCAAAGGCGTGACGCGCTCGATGCTCTTGACCCCGGCGAACGATCTCACGCGCTCGAGGGAATCCTTCGACGGAGCCTCTGCGAGGTCGATCTCGATTTTGTTCATATTCGCCATCGTTGAGAGCTTCTCGACGGAATCGTAGACGAGCAACTTGCCGTAATCTATCATCGCAACGTAATCACAAGTTTCCTGAACCTCGGGCAAGAGGTGCGAGCTCATGAATATGGTATATCCCTCGTTCCTGAGCTGCTTCAATATCTCTCTAATCTCGACCATTCCCCTTGGATCCAGACCGGTGGTCGGCTCGTCGAGAATCAATATCTCAGGCTCGTGCAGGAGCGCCTGCGCAACAGCCAGGCGCTGCTTCATCCCCTTGGAAAATTTCCCTATCCGTTTGTCCATCCACTTATCGAGCTTGACCGTCGCAAGCAGCTCTCTGCTGCGCTTCTCAATCTCTCTCTGAGACATCCCTCTGACTCTGCCCAGATAGGCCATGGTCTCCATCGGCGTCAGGAACGGATAGAACTCCGGGGTCTCCACGACTGCGCCAACGCAGGACAAGGCCCTGCGAGGATCCTTGGTGACATCGACTCCGTTGAGATACGCCTTGCCGGATGTGGCTTCGATGAGATTCGTCAGAATCTTGATGGTGGTCGTCTTGCCCGCGCCATTCGGACCCAAGAATCCGACCGCGGTTCCGACTCTGACATCCAGGCTCAAATTATCGACGGCCCTCACAATCCCGAAATCCTTCGTCAGGCCTTCTATATGGATGATGCTTTCTTTTGTCATGCGATTTGCCTTTCAGATTTCCGAGGTCTGCTGAGAACCAAACGATATTTATTGCTTTGCATGATGATTAGAAAAGCTCACGAATGGCGATATCAAGAATCGTTTTTCTCGGCTGTGGGCTCCGCGCGAGCTCTAATTATCGACATTATCTTGCGACCTACGGATTCGGCGGCATCTCCATTCTCGGCCGGGAACACGAGCATTTTCCCGCTGGGATAGATGCTGACGTCGTGCTCGCCCTTTATCTGAAGAACAAGGTCCGAACTCTCGATTATCCGATATCCTTGCTTTTCGAGTTTGGTCGCAATAGAACTTATGTCAAGCCTGATTTTTTTCTTCGGAACCAGCTCGTACAATTTCTGGCCGCACGGCTTGACCGAGATGAAGTCGGTTTCGGTCCTATCGGATGATCTCGTCAAGTATAGCCTCCGCCGCTCTTCGCAGATCTTCCAAAGACCCCTCGTTGGGTATGATATAGTCTGCGCGCGCGATGACGTCCCCGAGGCCCCATCTGAGCTCTCTGACGTCTCTGCGCTCGAACTCGTCCCAAGATTTCGGAGCGTCGCTCCTTGCGCGCGCCACGAGCCGCTTGTATCTCGTCGAGGGGGATGCGTGAACGGCTACTATCACGACCCCGTTGCGCACGGACCTTCTGAAAAGAGCGACTTCTGCCCTTCCGCGAACGCCGTCGACGAGCGTGAGCCTGTCATCGAGCGCTTCTATGGTCTTTTTCGCCCAATAATCGAATCCGTCCGATTCACGTCTAGCCTGAGCCAGGCTCCCCACGCTCTCGTCCGTCAGTTCCAGCCCCTTCTCGACCGCCTCGCTTCTCACGAAATCCCCCATTCGAAGAATCCGGATCCCTCGATTCATGCATATCTTGAGGAACTCCTCTTTCCCAGAACCGGGCATCCCTGTCAGGAGGATGAGTCTTGTCTTCTCTCCTTCCGACATCTCTATCAACTCCTCGAAAGCGCCTCCGCTATTTGAATCACTTGTCGCTCGGTGATTTCCCTTCCCAGTCCGATACTTAGCAGCGCGCAGTACTGCTCGAGCCCGGGATTGAAAAGCGATATGTATCTGGGACAAAGCCCAAGAATATATGCAGCCGCCAATTGCTCAGATTCGACGACTTGTTCTGTGATGGTATCGAACATCTTGACCGAGCGAGGCTTCGCGTTACCCGCCCTATGGTCCGAGGCAAGCTGTTTCAAGATCGCATCCGAAGACACGCCCTGCTTATGAAGGGAATAGAACGAGGTCTGGTCGAGGACAAGGAATTGCGGATAAGACGGATTCCCGCTATCTGCATAGGATAAGCAGGGAAATGGGCACGAGAAGCACGCCCGGGAGCGTTTCAATCCCGCAAGATTGCCCATCAAATTGCCTATCAAGCTCGGAAGCCCCGTCTTCCCGTCAAGCGAACTTGGGAACGACCTCATCATCGCCGACGATTTCTCTAGGAATGCGTCCGGGCGGGACAATTCTATATCCGCCATTCCCCGGAACGCCATGGCCATCAGGTTCATATTGCGCATCCTGCCTCCGAGGCCGATGCCGTCCCAACCCGATGTGAAGTTCAGAGACGCGCTATCGCCCTCCGAGCAGGATATCACCTGGATTCTGGGATCTCCCTGGTCCTTTCTTATTCGCTGACAAGTCTCCCAGCAGTCCCAATTAGAGTCAGCAGGCATTTTCACGATGTCAGCAGTCATGTCCCGAATCCATAGATAGATCGGCTCTGCGGAAACGCCGGAGACAATGACGAAATCAAATCCCGTCAGCCGAAGCTCGACCCCGCCGTTGAGCAAAATAGGCGCGAACTTTCTCCTTCCGTTCTTGTCCGCAACGCAGGCGATTGCAGCCGAACCTGCTGGGCAGGGAGCCCCGGTGAGCGGCCCGACGCCGAACGCGATGCAATCTTCTTTGGCATCATCGATGAGGGACGCGATTATGGCTGCACCCCCGATTTTCTCGCTGTAGAGAGAATCGTCCAGCGAGATCTCTTCTATCTTCGATTCGGACACGTCCACTTTAAGCGCCCTACCGAAGAACATCGGGGGCATAGCTATTCGACCTCCAACGCGCCCGTCGGACAATACTTGACGCACTTGGGGTCGCCGCCACAGAAATCGCACGCTGGCCTCATCGTTATCGGTTTTGAAGAAATGCCTCCTCCCGATATCTCGCCCGGCTTCCTGACTTCCACGCCCTCAGGTTTTCCGAGGAGAAGCTCACCCCCGGCTCTCTTCAAAATTATCCCATAGTACCCTTTCTCTTCTTCTACGTGGAAAATTATGCTCGAGCTCATCGTCGAGATAAGACCGTCACGTCTCAGCGCGCAAACACTTTCGCATCCTGCGCAACCGATGCATCTTTCCGGTCTGTAGGTTATTGCGGCCATCTGGCACCCCGATTCGACAAATTGCGGAAATCAGATGATGTAGTCCGAGACGTCGCTCATTATCCTGTCGCAGTAGATGCATCTCAGGAGCAAGGGCTTCTTCGATTCCACGACGAACTCGGGCTCGATCGGCTCGTGCATGTTCGTGATGCAGCCGGGGTTCTGGCACTTGACAATCCCCTTGACTACGTCGGGAACCTCCACGATGAATTTCTCGGCAACGTTGTAATCCCTGATGATATTTATCGTTGCGTTCGGGGAGATTAGCGCGATCTTGTCGAGCTCCTTCGGGTCCAGCTCCCTGTCCTCTATCTTCACGATGTCCTTCCAGCCGGCCTTCTTGCTCGGCACGTGGAGCAGGACGCTTACGGTGCTCTGGACATTGCTCCCCTTGAGCCCTATGATTTTCAGGACGTTCAAAGCCATCCCGACAGTGATGTGATCTATCACCGTGCCGTTCCGAATCGGGGTCACTTTGAACTCGATCATTCTATCACCCCGAGGAGAAGCGCCAATATGGCCATACGAACCGGAACCCCGTTGAACGCCTGCTGGAAATACAGGGCGTGAGGAGAACTGTCGACCTCCGGGGATATCTCGTCTACCCTGGGCAAGGGATGCATAATCGAGAGGTCCGGCTTGGCGTCCTTGAGCAACATGTTGTCAATCCTATACGAGCCCGCGACCTTTTGGTATTCCGCGAGGTCAGGGAACCTCTCCTTTTGGATTCTAGTAACATACAGTATGTCGGCATCCGGAAGAGCTTGGTCGATGGATGTCAATGTCCGAGGCTTATTGCCTATCTTCTCTACCGCCCTGATAGTCTCTTTCGGCATCTGGAGGCTGGCAGGCGCGACGAACATGAGATTCGCTCCGAACAGAGCCAGAGCCTCCGCGAGCGAATGCGCCGTCCTGCCGTATTTCAGATCCCCGACGAGGGCGACGTTCACCCCCTCTATCCTCCCTTTCGCCTTTCTTATGGTGAAGAGGTCGAGTATCGTCTGTGTAGGGTGTTGTCCCGCACCGTCTCCCGCGTTGATTACAGGTTTATCGGAGAAATATGCGGCCAGCCTGGCGGACCCTTCCGCGTAATGCCGCAGGACGATTATATCGGAGTACGATTCGACCATCTTTATCGTATCGGCCAGCGTCTCACCCTTCTGCACGGAAGAGCCGGCGGGCTGATCGAAACCCAAGGTCGTACCTCCGAGCCGGGCCATGGCGGAAGCGAATGAGAGTCTCGTCCTAGTGGAGGGCTCGAAGAAAAGCGATCCCTGGACATACCCGGCCAAGAGATTGCTTCTTTCCTGGCCGAGCGCTATCGGAACCATTTTCTCGGCAAGATTCATAATATGCTCGATCTGCTCCTTCGAAAAATCGCGAATTGCGACTAGGTCGCAACCTTTGAACCGTTGGGACATCGTCCATGTAATCCGCTAGGGGAATAAATACATTCTCGGATTAGCAGAAGCGCTGGCGGTCAGGGAATGTCGAATCTATCGATCGCTTCCTGAACGTGCGAGAACCACTCATCTATGCAGACCTTTACCCGATCGCGTATCTTCTCTGGCGGCACGGCAATGTACTTGTGAAAATGCCCACCGCGCTTCAGAGTCTCCGTCTCCTTGATTACGAGTCCTGCGGATACGAGCTTCTGGAGCGCACGGTACACCGTGCTCTTATCGCGCTTCAGAATCGGGGACAGCTGATCCGCTCTTGAAGCCCCTGCCTTCAACAACCCTCTATAGACGGCCAATTCGAACTCCCCGAGACCGAATAGACACTTGAGGACATCCTTGCAGGTGCCTTCGCCGGCCATGATTTTCGCGATTGAAGTTCTCATCGGACACCTTTTATGAAGTGTGCTACTCACGAATCATATTACTACTTTTCTCTATCCTATCGTTTCTTGTTAGACAAGAATTAAATTCTCGATTGAGGAACGCGGATAAGGCAGGTTTATTCATAAATGAACATATACACCGGAATGCATGATAGAAGTCATTGAGAAAAACTGGCTCGGAAGAATAACCAAATACGATGCTAACGAGTTGAACTTGCAGACCCCAGAAATCTTTTATATATCGACCAGGAGCATAAAAGCACCTTCATACGCGAGAGCTACGATTGTCGATTCTGATAACGATTCCGTGCCCGAGAATTCGCTCAGAATGCTGCGTTCGAGATTCTTTTCGGGCGAGGAAATGTCAGGGATATCGGGCATCGATCCCTTATTTCGCGGAGGAGGGGAGCTTTTGGAAGAATCAGCGATTCCGGTCTCGACCTGCTACTCCGACGGCGATTTCTCGAAATGTGACGGAGATATCGTGGTGGTAGGAGACGCGGCGCGGCTCTCGAGGAAACCGAGAGAGTTTGCCAAGACTTTTTCGGGACTTAGGAGGAAGGTATCTCCGAAGAGGTTGATTTACGCTCCCGGAATAGCTGACCCCTTCAATCTCTCGCTGCTGTGCTATTTCGGCGTAGATTTGGTTGATTCTTTGGGAACAATCGCACGGTCATCCTTGGGCCAAGTGATAGTTCACGGAAGAGCGATATCTTCCGCCTCGGAGGATTTGGACAGAATTTCTGGCCTCGAACCCAATCCCTCTTTTGAGGATATTTTGGAGCACAATTATCGACAGCTCGAATCCGAGCTCGTTGTCGTCCGCGATGCAATAAGGACCGGCACACTGAGACAGCTTGTCGAGCTGAGAGCAAGACACGCCCCTTGGATGATAGAAGCGCTGAGGTTCGCTGACCTCGAGGAATTCTCGAATTTCGAGGAATGGACTCCAGTGTACGGGAACGAATTCGTCGCCAGCGCGAAGGAATCGCTTTGGAGGCCGGACATAAGGAGATATCGCGAGAGACTCCTGGAGAGATACGAGATACCCAAATCACCTCGGATTCTTGTCCTTTTGCCATGCTCGGCGAAAAAGCCGTATTCAACATCCAAGAGCCATCGGGCTTTCAGGGGAGCAATCAAGGATTCCGGCATCGCATCAGCGGTGCACGAAGTCATTGTGACCTCCCCGCTCGGCATCGTTCCGAGAGAGCTGGAGACCGTCTATCCTGCGCAACAATACGATATACCGGTCACGGGACACTGGGACGAGGACGAGAAGAAGATCGCAAGAGAACTGTTGATCAATCTTCTATCGCGTAAACGGTACGATGTAATAATTGCGCATCTGGATATCGAGTTCGAATTCATCTCAGATGTTCTTCAGGAATGCGAACTCAGGCATACTGGAGGAGAGAACGTGAACAGCAGGGAAAGCATCGCGAGCCTAAGGGATTGCCTCAGCGGACTAAAGGATTCTGTTGAAAAGACGCCATGGACAATGCGCACCTATGAAGACATCAAGGCATTGTGTTCCTACCAGTTCGGCGATGCCTGGCCTCACCTGATGGAAGACTCAGTGACAAAGGGCGCATATCCGAACATAAGAGTCATGCGCGGCAATTCGCAGCTCTGCTCGTTTGTGCCCTCGAAAGGAGGTCTGTCTCTTACCATCGAAGGCGGAAAGGCATTGGCAAGATCTGGGAAATACGGCGTGGAAATAGAGGATTTCGTACCGAAAACAAATATTTTCGCAGTTGGAGTGAAAAGAGCCTCTCCGGAAATCCGTGCCGGAGACGAAGTCTACGTATATCATGCCGATGAAGTGAGAGCGGTTGGAACTGCCAGAATGAACAGCCTAGAAATGACCTCTCTTGACCGGGGAGAGGCGGTACACATTCGCCATCACATCTAGTACTGGCGGACAGTTTCACCGACCCCCCGATGCTATCCCTATATTCCCTGCTTTCAATTAGAGCTTCGAGGACGTAAGATATGTCTGGGATTGATTCCGACCATTACAGCTGGGAAGAGGTATACGCTCTGCTCGGCTGCAAGTATCTGGAAGAACGAATTGACGATGATTTGGAGTGAGACAGATAGACCGCGCTTCCCGAGAGCTCATCGGTCCGTCTCGCGCACCCATCCGGATGGGCGTCCTCTCGGACGTTCATCCTTCTTTTCTGTGAAACCTTAATGTATTGATAGATATTCTATACGTGGATATGGAAGAGGAAGACGCCGCCGCTGTGGAATACAGATTGATGCGGGCTTTGAACACATTCAGCACGGTGGAGAACGCCGAGACCCAGGCGCTGATTCGGCTTGCGCTAAGACAGGGACGTTTCCTATCAAGGAACCCGGACAATAAGGCCCGCATTGACAATATCTCAAAGACCGCCGATCTGCTAATCGAATCGACAGAGAAGATAATGAAATCCTGGGACGAGGTGAACGAAGCCGTAATGAAACTGCAGAAGACCTATTCGGACTACTCAATCAAGCAAATAGATAGCATTGCGAAGGCTCGCAATAGGTTCGAGAATTTTATCGGTAGGATTACGGGCATTACGGATATTTTGGAGGGCGTGCTCCAAGAAGTGGAGGATCAAGAAGCGGCCATGAAGATAATCGAGAAGCTGGGCACTGTTAGAGAGTATGAAAAGAAGCTTAGGCAATCTGGCCCGGCTCGATGAACAGAGAAATCTATTTTAGTATCAATCATTACTGAGGGCAGATATATCGGGCAGGTGTAATCTAGCTGGTTAGGATTTTGGCCTTCCATCGTCGCCTTAAGAAAATCTTGGGGTGATTGGAAGAAAGCCAACAGCCCGGGTTCAAATCCCGGCACCTGCACTTACAAAGTCCTTGACTGTTGAGCTTTCTTCCAACCTGGGGTTTTTTTTGGGGGGTTAGTGCGTAATCCTGATTCTGGTTACTCTTCCTTATCCTGTATCAGGGCAACCCCACATTCGTAGAATGTGTTGGTGCCGTGCTCTTCCAGTATTTCCTCGAGCTCTCCTTCGTAGTAATCCAGCTTTTCTATCGCGTGTCCTCGGTACGCCATGATTTCGCATTTCTTTGGTCTCATTTCAATCACTTTCCTTCTGTGTTGCTTGTCTATCGTTCATTCACTTCGGCAACATGTGGTATTCTTCATCTACCAATTCGGCCTGCTCCGATCTCAGCACTTGTAGGTCTGTGAGGAGACGTCTAAGAGAACTGGCGTCTCCTCCTCTTTGCTCAGTATCCGCAGCTAGTTCTTTCAGGTCTCCAATCGTGTGCTTCTGCATCCACTGGATAATCTCAGTCGTCGAAACGGCCGGATCTCTCTTGCGCCTTGACCACACGGTCATCCCATCCCTTGCGTCCGACGATTCGTCAGCCGCAAATGGCTTTATTTAATGCTCCATATATATAGATATCTGAAATGTCGTATTGCGAAAAAAATCATGTCAATCTATCAATACTGGGTAGTGTATGCACATCATTTAGGCATGATCAAAACACGCGCGGAGATTCCTGCGATGTTGTGCATAGCTCCTGCGTAAATTGAATCGTCAGACGATTACTGGCAGATTCGATGCATAAAGATTCCTCTGATTCGATTGACATTCCGTAAAAGAATTTACGCTGGCAAAAACGCTATGATAAACTCCTGCCAGTAAGGAAGCGCCTCAGCCGATCGGTTCGCCTGTCCCTCCAAACCCCTTTCCCTTTTCGATGCGCCAATATTGAGATGATTCGCTATGAATTCGATAAGAAGAGCAATCAATAAATAATATTGAAACAATGAATAATAATCAGAATGCAGGAAAGATCTCGATAAGACGATAAATGAGCGGGCTGAGGCATAGCAATGATGAATGATAAGCCGATAATTGAGAGATTGAAAAAGAAGCGAATCATCATTGCAATTCTCATCGTCATTGTGATTATTATTGCGGGTTCTGTTGCGTATCTGTATTATGAATCGAGGGAAATAGGGGGGGGTGGTTTCGTTGAGATAAGACTCGGGGAGATTCTAACAACTGAAGGTTATGCAATACAGATACTTTCTTATAGTTATCCCCAATATTACAATCAATCCTGGGACACGATTTATGTTGCAATATATGAAAATAAATCCCCGCGTCCGCCTATTACTCCCCCTCCGAACAATTTGTCATCCGTTAACATTTCATTTCTATCAACTATTAGGATTCAATACCAACTATATGGAGATCCTGCCGACTACTCCTTGCGATTCCAGCCGGTTTCTATTGCCCAAATTGTTGCTGCGGGCGAATGCAACGGATTTACATACAGGTATTCGAGGAGCAATTATATCACTTACGGAGACTATTTCTTGATTAACAAATCAATATATCCGCGCGAAAATTCTGATTATTTCTTTCAGTACCTATTTGTCTTAGGCCCAAAAGATAATCACTTTTACGGAAGTTACGGTGTAATCTTGTTCACAATGCCTCCTAGTGAGTCAATGCCTCCTAGTGCGAAGTAGGTATCAACAGCGCCTGATCGGTTCGCCTGTCCCTCAAAACCTTTACTCTTCTATTTATCAAGACTATTGGATTTAACACAATTTTGCAATAGCCAGATTATAAGAAAGTTAAATAATTAAGTG
>JAWCKK010000014.1:0-36418 GCA_038852105.1 Thermoplasmata archaeon | reverse complement strand
TTCCTCGATCAGGCGCAGACAGGAATTGCATAGATTCTTATTGCTTGATTTGGCCTCTTGAATCCTAAGAGCCTTGACCTCTGACTCGTATTCCTCGTTGATCCTTTTCACATAGATTCGGCGAAGAACCCATCGTAATGGAAGATAGAATAAAATAAGCGCTGAGAACAATAAAATCAACGAATAGATTATCAAATATAGTGCAATCTGTAGAAACTCTTCAGCGGGAGTCGATGGCTCGTGACTGAGAAACATGGGGATTAAGAAGTAGAATATCGCAAAAAATGAAATCAAGATTAGGCAAAATGCGACGATGAATAAGGTCTGCGTCCTTTTCTGCTTCCGTTTCAATTCTTTCGGACTACGAAGCGCGTCACTCCCATCGAGAGAATGAAATCTGTCATCGGTTGTCAACCGTCTTTGAGGCTCCAAGTACGTGAAGTCATTCGATTGCGTCTTGTCGTTGGAAGCGGCTTCGTCCTTAGACCGTACGCTGGCAGAAATCTTCTCGTTCGGATCCGCCATCCTCCCCTTCCTCTTCGTTTAAATGTAGCAAGTAGACGAATATCAATTTTTTTTCATGTCCTTATAAGAGAAACTCGCGGAAACCGTACATTCCCCCACCCGAAAAGAACCTTTATTCAAAAAGACTATATCCGCCCGCTCGTGGCAATCGAAGCAGGACTTGCAATGTTCGAATCTTACGGCAAGAGCGTGTTCAAGAACAGGCAGGCGCTCTCGTTCGATTACGTCCCTCCGAAGGTGGTCCACAGGGACGCCCAGCTGAAGCGCCTGACGACCCTTTTCCGGCCGGTCGTGGAATCGAACTGCTCTCAGTGCGCTTTCCTGACCGGTTCGGTCGGCACGGGAAAGACCGTGACCGCGAAGAGGTTCTGCATGGACCTTAAGGAGCACGCGCAGAAAATCGGCAAGGCGATCGATTTCGTGGTCGTCAACTGCCGGCAAAGGAACAGCGACGCGGCCGTCATGCTCCACATAATCAACCACTTCCAGCCGAACTTCCCGGACAGAGGATTCTCGATAACCGAAATGACGGAGATCCTCCGGAAAGACCTCGAGAAGAGGAAACTGCATCTGGTGATAGTGCTCGACGAGGCCGATGTGCTTCTCAGGAAGTCCGGCTCGGACATGATTTACAGGTTCTCGAGGTTCGCGGAGGAGGGCACGGACGGCAGGCAGATGATCTCTCTGATACTGATTTCCCAGAAGGACATTCTGTCCATGTTGGACGCCGCCTCCATAAGCACCTTCAAGCGCTCGAACATCGTCGAGTTCGGCAAGTACAATTCTTCTGAGCTTAGGGACATAACGCGCCAGAGAGCCGAAATTGCGCTCCACGACGGCGTGATAGATGACGATGTCATAAGCCTCATAGCCGATGCCTCCGCGGAGTTCGGAGATGCGAGGTTCGCCATCGAGATACTGGAGAAGAGCGGGATGCTGGCAGACGAGGAGCATTCCGAGAGCATCACTCCCGAACATGTGCGCGCCGCGAAGGCCGAGGCGGCGAGCTCGATAACGGAATCCAAGCTCGTCTCTCTGGACGAGAACCTGAGGCTCGTGCTCCTGGCGATAGCCAGAAGCCTGAGGAAAAAGGCGTACACCACGACCGGGGAGGCGGAAGAGGCGTACAGAATAGCCTGCGAGGAGTTCGGCGCGAAGCCGAGGGCGCACACGGCCTTCTGGGGATACCTGAAGGACCTGGATGATCTCGGCCTGATATCGGCACAGAAGTCGGGCGAGGGAGTCCCCGGCAAGACATCGATAATAACCATCCCCGACATACCCGTCAGGATTCTTGAGGAAAAGCTGTCGCAGCTGATAGGCGACGAGGACCTGTAGTCGAGAGAGAAGCGGTATTTAGAATTCGCCATTGCTGACAAACATTCTGATGGGAAAGTTAAATTAAGCGTTCTGGGTATTTGTTTGCTAAATCCGGTTGGTGGAGGAGCATTGCAGAAGGATAGCCAGACATCCGGGAACGCTATTCCTCTCAGAGAGGGCGCGATATATCTGGTCAAGGAGCGCAAGCCAGTGACCTCGTACAAGCTGTTCGAGAAGGCACTTGCCGACGGGCTGCCCGGCCTGTGCGTAACAAGGCAATACCCTGAGAGGCTCAAGGAGAAGTTCAACCTGCAGAACGCGAGGCTGATCTGGCTCAGCCACACCCCGGGGAAGGACTCGCACAATCCGACGAACATAGGGACTCTGGCCACTCTGATAACCTCCTTCATCGAGAGATACAAGAAATCTATCACGCTCCTTGACGGGGTCGAGTACCTCGTCATCAACAATGGATTCCAGCAGGTCCTGAAGCTGACGGAGCTCGTGAACGAGCAGGTCATGCAGAGCGATTCGATAGTCCTCATGCCGATAAGCGAGAGCGCGTTCAGCGAGAAGGAACTGGCTCTCCTCGAGAGGAATGTCGAGACAATCGAGAAGGGGACGCCGACGATAGCCGCCGAGAAGGACCTGACGGAGCTGATTGACAAATACAGGCATTGAAAAGCTTATTTCTGCATAATCACCTAAGTGCCCCGATGGCGAACAGAACTCCACTGTACGAAACGCACGGCGCGCTGAACGCGCGGATGTTCGAGTTCGGCGGCTGGGAGATGCCTCTCTGGTACACATCGATTGTCGATGAGCACATGACCGTGCGCAACGCCGTCGGGATATTCGACGCTTCGCATATGGGCAAGTTGCTGGTCTCGGGGAGGGATTGCCTAACAGAATTCGAGAGACTCGTCACAAGAAAACTCGAGAAATATGCGCCCGGTCGTTGCGTCTACGCTCATTTCCTCGATGGGGACGGCAGGATAATCGACGACACTATCGTCACGGTCATATCGAGAGATCAGCTGTTCGTCGTCTGCAACGCGTCCACAAGAGGCAGGGTCATAGATTGGATTGCGATGAGCCGGCCGAAATTCGAGCTCAAAGACATCACGACGGAATACTCTTGCCTCGCGGTCCAGGGGCCGAAGACAGTCGAGCTTCTCGGGGCGATCATGGACAAATCGAGAGAACCGTCACCGCTCGATATGAAAAGATATCATGCCTGCCTGACGAAGCTGACCTTGCCAAGGGCGTCTCACGAGAACAAGAACGAGTTCTCCTGGGCGAGGGGAATAGAAATGGGGTTCGATACGCCCGGCTTGCCGGCGCTCGTCTCGAGAACCGGATACACGGGAGAGGACGGTATCGAGATATTCGCGCGGAGAGACGACACGGTGAGAGTCTGGGAATCCATACTAGATCTCGGAAAGACGCACGGGATAAAGCCTATAGGTCTCGGTGCAAGAGATACGTTGAGGCTCGAGATGTGCTACCTGCTCTCGGGACACGATTTCGACGGCTCTCAAACCCCTCTCGAAGCCGATGCGGAGTTCGCGATCGATTGGGACCACGATTTCGTCGGAAAGAGCGTGCTCGAGGAGCAGAAGAGAAAAGGCGGATATCGGAGGCTCGTCGCGTTCGCATCCGTCGAGAAGGGCATACCTAGAGAAGGGTACAGGATATTGTCCAGCTCAGGCGAGGATATCGGGAAAGTCACGAGCGGCACGATGTCCCCGATATTGAAAACGGGGATAGGCATGGGTTATGTTCCCGAAAGGTTCTCAGCTCCTGGAACGGAGATTTCATATTCCGTCGGAGAGAGGAGCGTCGGAGCGAAGGTAGTAGAAAAACCGTTTCTGAAAAAACGCTGATCGCGGAGATGATGGAAGAATGTTCGACTTATTGAAAGAGTTAGCAGAACTCCCAGGGGTGTCGGGATACGAGGGACCGGTGAGAAAGTACATCGTAGAAAAACTGAATGCCTCTAAGATCGCGAAAACGGACAACATCGGAAATCTGATGATCGATATCGGCGAGGGGAACCCGCACATCGCCCTGGTCGCGCACATGGACGAGGTAGGTCTCGTCGTCACCAAGATAGAGGATGATGGAAGCCTCGGGTTCAGGAAGGTGGGCGGGGTCGACGACCGCATCCTGCTTTCGAGGAAGGTGAAGATCCATACCGGAAAGGGCCCGATCAACGGCGTCATAGGGATAAAGCCGCCGCATCTGATGACCGACCCTGAGGAGATGAAGAAGACCGTCTCCTTCGAAAAGCTCAGGATCGATGTCGGAACGAGGTCGAAGAAGGAGACCGAGAAGCTCGGGATCAGATTGCTCGATTCCGTGACGCTCGAGAAGGGCCTCGAACGGCTCGGGAACGACCTGATTGTGGGCAGGGGACTGGACGACCGTGTGGGATGCGCGATACTTATGGAGAGCTGGTCGCGCCTGAAGGCCGCGAAACTCCGGGGGAGACTCACGTGCGTTTGGAGCGTCCAGGAGGAGATGGGACTGAGAGGGGCAAAGGTCATAGCGCACGCGCTCAGACCGGATTACGTCATCGTACTCGACACGTGCTCCTCCGGAGACTCTCCCGGCATCGACGAGGGTCACCTTCAGCCCGCGGTTCTGGGCAAAGGACCTGCGATAAGGTTCTTCGATTCGGCATCGATCGCCTCCCCGGTCCTGAGAGAGATAGCGCGAGAGCTGGCGAAAGTCAAGAAGATACCTGTGCAAGAGATCGCCGCTGGAGGGACCACCGACGCCACCGCCGTGCAGGAAGCCGGCTCCGCCGTGATTCCTATCGGCGTCGGAATGAGAAACACGCATTCGACGACCGAGACCGTGAGCTTGAAGGATGTCGAGAATGCGGTCAAGCTCGTCGTAGAACTCGTGAAGAACCTATCGAACCGCCGGATGAGGCCGGAGTGAGGTGGAATTGTCAGCCAGTGATGGACTTTCCGTCAGGAGCGCCGAGGAGCTCCTGAGAACTCTCGTACTGATGCCGAGCAGCAATGTCGATGACAGACGAGGGATAGCGAGGTTCGCGGTCAAGAGCCTCGAGAGCTTCGGCTTCGAGTGCAGGCTCCTCGGGCCGAGCGAATCGCCGGCGATAATCGCGTCGAGGGGTAGCGGCGGGCTGCTCCTTTCTGGGCATCTGGATACCGTGCCGATAGGCGATGCCTGGTCGAAGAAGCAAGGGGAGATTGAGGGAAGGTTCTTGTACGGACGCGGTGCCGCGGACATGAAGGGGGGATGCACGGCGATCTTGATGGCGGCTGCGGAGACATCGAAATCGGATATCCCCCTCACGGTCGTCCTCACAACCGACGAGGAGACCGGGATGTCCGGAGCGGATTCATTGGCAAGGGAGCCCGAGATATCTTCGGCATCTGCAATCGTAATATGCGAGCCGACGAGTCTTACCATCGGGCTAAGGGAAAAAGGGCTGCTGCAATTGAAGCTGATGACCTCGGGAAGAAGCGCACATGCGGCGATGCCGCAATTGGGCGAGAACGCGATTCACAAGATGCTCTTGGCGCTCGACAGGCTAGAACCGTTATCGAGGATTCGTGACGGTTCCTCGGAGAAAATGACCCTGAGCATAGATGTGATTAGGGGTGGGACGAAGGTGAACGTCATCCCTGACGCATGCGAGGCGGAGATAGATGTCAGGACTCCGCCGAATATGAAGACCGACGAGGCGCTCGAAGTCATTCAGGAGAAACTCTCCGGGGTTGATTGTCAATCGTCTCTTATCAACAGGCTAGACCCGATCTCGATTCCGCCAGATGCCAAAATCGTGAGGCTGCTCAAAAGGATCACTGGCGATGTCAGAACGAGCGACATCGCTTATGCGACCGAGATGATAAAATACAAAGACCACAACAATAACATTGTTGCCTTCGGCCCCGGCGACCCCCGACAAGCACACAGGATGGACGAGCGGATAGACTTGGACGAGGTCGTTAGGGCGGCGAGAATATACGTCGCGTTGGCCTCCAACCTTTCGTGACCCCCGTTCAGCGACGCCACGGTGCAGGGGTTTTTTCGAAAATCCAGTCATAAATCATTATATACAACATCGTGTATTGCGCAAAAAAGCACCGGGCGAAACGCGGAATCGGTGGCTGACTCGAGGAAAACACTATGGAAGAGCTGCTCTGTAACGTCGAATTCTTGAAGAGCGATTCCGAGTACCTTGCAAGGGTGGAGAGCGAGCTCGGGGGCCTGAGGGAGTACAGGAGCTCCAGCCTCGAGGAGATACTCGAGCAGGTGATCATCGACCTGCAGGAAGAGTTCGAATCGGCACAACTCTGAGGCCATTGATGCCTTCTCGATGACTTTCTATTTGGCGAATAGCGCATACCTTATAGCTTCCACAAACATAACCCTCCTGCGCTTCGGCGCTGAGCATCGCGGAGGATTGACTCATGAGCAAGGACGAGAAGGCGGACTTCGAGCAGGCGATATCGAGATACTACGGCGACGACCAGGTGAAGAGCATCATCCAAATCAAGGTCGAAACGAAGGAGGCGGACACGATAGCGGAGAAGGTCTCCATGCTGCCCGAGATCGAGGACCTATTCCTGGTGACGGGAGAGGCAGATTTAATCGCGAAAGTGAGGTTCGAGAACTACAACGCGCTGAAGAGGTTCATCGTCGAGAAACTTTCCAAGATCGATGGCGTGAGGGACACGAGGACGCTGATGGTCGTTACTACCTTCAAGGAAGGGGGAAAGCTCAGGGCGGAAGAGGAAAAGAGCTAATAGCTCTCGGGGATATCGGTCTGACATAAGATGAGAGGAATCCGAACGGAACTGGTAGCAGGTGAGCGTCATGGACTCAGAGACAAGGCTAAAGCAGGTAATCGAGATACTCGACCAGCTGTCCGAGGATACCTCGGTCCCGAGGAACATTAGGCGCGGGGCGGCGGATTCTAAAGAGAGACTCTTAAGAACGAACGAGGCGCTCGATGTGAGATGTGCCAGCGCGATATTCATACTCGACGAGCTCGCGAACGATCCCAACATACCGATACATGCAAGGACCTTGATCTGGAACATCATTAGCCAGCTGGAGACAATAAAGTGATTGCTTCTGCGTTATTCGCGGATGTAGTCTAGCGGTTAGGACTGGAGCTTCCCAAGCTTCAAGCCCGGGTTCAAATCCCGGCATCCGCACTCTGTCGATAATTAAAGAATAACCCGGAAACCTATTAACTCCGGTGGAGAAGATTGACATAGTGCTTATCAAGCTCATAGTAGAAAGAGATCGAAAGCCCGATCATGAGTGCTGCACTTTATGATAGGGGATTTGAGTGAAAAGAACGAACAGATGCAGGAGAAAGCCGCCAAGAAACTCATGAGATATGCACGGCATCGCTAATTCTCCCAGGGATTTCATTAATGGATGAAAAATGTAATTATTGCCATTCTGATTCAAGATAGGGGCTAGAGGATGAAATGTCCAAAATGCGGTGCCGAGACGACTGATTATAGCCCGTTTTGTGCCAGTTGTGGCGCAACTATAAGGGAATTAGAGGCACCAACTAAAGAAGCTGAGCCTGAGAAAGCGCCTACGACGTACTACGAATATTCTGTTCCAGTCAAATATACTAAATTGCCAACAATTGGGGGAATATTGGTTTTTCTTGTTGCCTTGGGAGGCCTGATATTCGTCATAAAGGGGTTGTTGGATATCCTTTCCACTACTACACCGATAAATGATATCGAGCTGGAGTTGGCCATAACCGCAATGATCGCCCTTTCGGTCTCTATTTCAACGCTCGCAGCAATTTCAATAATTGGCTCGTTCTATGCATTAGCAAGAAAGAATTTTCCTTTATCATTTATTGGAGGCGCTGCGTCTTTCATGGTTGGATTGTTAACGTTTGGGATATTGGGAGCAATAGTTGCAATCGCCGGATTGGTTCTGATTACCATATCCAAGAACGAAATCCAATGATTCGTTCGACCGCGAAAAACGCTTCCTCAGAGCCTTAACTTCGCGCTCTTCTCGACTTCCTTCCGGACCAATCTCGAATGATACCTGATATCCTTCGGGATGTTCAGGCTGTTCAGTATCTCCACGTGCCTGTCTTCCTTCCCCGCGTGATGCCTTCTTGGCAAATGTATCCTCTTGACAACGGTTCTCGATATCCCATATGTATGCCCTGTCGGAGCCGCCTCGAGCTCCCTTGAAGCCCTGAGGAAATGGACGAACACGAAAATCAGGTATCCGGCCAAAACGAACAGGCTGGCCGCCCAATAGATGCGCCATGTCACGGCCGTCAGGTATATCGTGGCTATGGCACCGCCCAACAGACCTGAGACGAGCGAAGTCACAGGGTGCTTCAGAGCAGATTCGCTCACGCCAAGGTTCGCATAATTGACTTGTCTCACGATTACTCTAATCTCCCTTCGTGCGTACACACCGAACATCACCGCCACTATCGCACCGATGATTACGGATACCCAGAATTCTAATCCTTCGGTGAGAAGTATGGCCATCAGAGAGATGAACATTATCACGAGCGCTCCGCCTGTCTTCTTCGCTTTCCTATACAACGGCAATGGCGTCGGCAAAATTGCTTTGCTAAGCGTCCGAGAAACGAGCGATCCCGAGAAGATGAGCGACCGCGGGAGAATCCTGGAAAGGGCCGAGGATATTTGAGCCGAGCGACGCATAAGAATCGGCGTCAGCAGGCTCATTATGAAGCAGAACGCCCCGGCGAACGGAACGAGTTCCGCGCCTTTCGTTGCAACCTTCACGTTGCTGCCGACGGATGCATAAAGAATCGACTCTTCAGCCCTGCCAGCAATCGTGGTACCGACAGCAGTCGCCGCCCTCGCGGAATATCCCATGAAATAGGTGAGGAGCGAACCAAAGATGACGTCGTTGAGCAGCACGACCGGAACGGCGATCAAGAGCATCGGGACAATCAACGGGAAATAGGAAGGATCTATCATCATCCCGAACGAGATGAAGAATATCGCGACGAAGGTGTCCTTCAATGAAATCAATTTCTTCTCGAGCCGTTCTGCCAGCTTGCTCTCGGAGAAAATCATTCCCACGAAGAATGCGCCTATTATCGGGGGCACGAAGGAGAGCTCGGCAAGTGCAGCACAGAGAAACAATATGCCCAATGCGAACAGAATGAAGAGCTCGTCGCTCCTGATCTTCTCGAAATGCGGGAGGACCTTCGGGACGACCCAGATTGCGATGACGAGGAAGAACGCGTAGAAGGCGAGTATGCCGACAGCCATCTCCCACAAGCTCTCAGGCTGGCGGGTGCCAGTCGTGACAAGTCCGGAGCCTATCGTGAGGATTATCATCGCGACGAAGGTCCCGATGACCTCGAACGCGAGTATGAGCTCAGTCTCAGGGTTGCTCATCCTCTTCATATCGAGCAACGCCTTCGCGGCTATCGCGGTGCTGTTCATCGCAATCACGCCCGCGAGGAAAAACGTATCGACTAACGGCCAGCCAAAAAGCATGCCGATGACGAACGCGCAGAAGATGTTCATCGAGATGTTGACGAAAGCGAGCAGGAACGCCGGGGTCCTTGTCCTCATCAGCCTGCTGAAGGAGAACTCCAGCCCCACGAAGAAAAGCAACAGTATCAGCCCGATCTTCGACATTGCGGATATGAGCTCCATATCGGTGATGAGGCCGTGGTATTCAAACCCGAAAACGGAGAAGCTGATGTACGGGCCTATGAACACCCCGACGAAGATGTATCCTATCATCACGGATTGATTGATCCTTCCCGCGATAGCGGCGCCGATGAACGCGAGGAGCATTATCGCTCCAAGCTGGAACATCAGCTCTCCTTCGCTAATCATGCAAATCACTTGTCAGAGCGTCGGGCCCAGTCGGATGCTCCCGGCTTCAAGCATCCCATCCAGAAGCATTAAGGCCCTCTCGAATAAATAAAACTTGCTCGATTGACCAGGAACTGTCTTGACGCCGCATCAGGCGGTCAGTCCCGGCATCGTCACTACGAGGACGATGTACAGGAAATAGAAGACCCCGGAGAAAAGTAGGGACTTATAGCTGAGCTGTTTGAAGACGCGCATCTCTACATATATCAGGAATATCGCAATCATGGCAAAGAACATGCTGGCGATGTTTATCGGGGCGAGTTCCCAATCGGTGAATATTATCCCGATGCTGACCGGGATGCTGCTCTGGAAGACCATCGCCCCTGTGATGTTCCCGAGAGCGAGCGTGTCCTTCCCGCGCCAGTACCAGAGAACGCTGTTGAACTTCTCCGGCAGTTCCGTGGCGACCGGCGCGATCAAGAATGCCAGTATTATGCTCGAAATGCCGACCTCCGTCGAGACCGACTCTATCCCGCTAACAAAAATCCGCGCCCCGAGGATTATCATCCCCAGCGACGCCAAGACCTGCACGGTAATCAGGAATAGCGATGGCGGTCTTTCTCTCAAATCGGTGAAGGGGCGACAGAAATGAAGGCACTCGGGCTCGTCGCATTTCTTCGATGTGTCCCGTATCATTTTCCTTAAATACCAGACATACAGAACGAGGAGTAGGATGGCCAGAGCATACCTTAATACATGCATTATCGTTTCTGGCCCCCGCAGGAAAAACGCGGCTATTATCGCCAATGCGTATGCTCCCAGGAAGCTCCAGATATCGAGCGAGATGTGTTCTTTCGAGACGGTGAGGTTTCTCGAACGTCTACCTTTTTTGAGGGCTATCAGAATGGCTATCCCACCGACGAACATTGCCAATGTGGAGAGCATGAAAGGAGCCCCGAGAATCGCACCTTCCGCTATCTCGTGTCCCTGGCCGTTCGTCCCGAAAATGATTGCGATGATTGGAACCATCGTTTCTGGTAGCGCGGTGCCAACAGCCGCGAGGACGCTCCCAGTGGCACTCTCGGCAAGGCCGAGCCTCACCCCCATCCATTCGATTCCGTTAGTGAAAAGCTCACACCCTATCAAGATGATGAGCAACGGCAGTATCAGACTCAGGATGCTGAGCACTTCGATTGCCATTCTTGTCGGACCTATGAGAATCGAACGATAATAAAAGCAATTGCTCCCTCCAATATCAATCCGTTATCAGACGCCCTGAAAAATTCGAGAAAATATGCTAACATATATACGAAAAATGCCCGTTCCTTCGGGCCCGTGCAGATAGTCTGACAATTCATACTTCTGGCTGTCGGAAGTATTGCATGCCTCGGCCCCGAAAAGCACTTATTGAATGAATGCATACATCCGCAAAGCGTTGACCATGAGCGGATTAAATCGCGAAAAAGAAACGGTCATGGGAAATACTTCGCTTAGGACCTGTCCGAAAGGAGGACAGAGCCTGTGATTGGGGCGATTAGAGCCATTGGAATGGAATTGTTCGAGAATGAAGATGATTTGAATAGAGGGGATCTTTGATGGACGACAGTATTGAAAATATGAGCGCGAAGCATATTGGCGGCACGCATGACCTCTGGGAATTGTTCGAGAGAGGATTTGCTTTGGCCGTACTGGTGATAATGCTGGTTGCATTAGCCCAGTCGGCAGTGACCAGCGGTGCGGCCCAGACGACCAAGGAACGAATTCTGACCTTTGCGATGGGCGAGCCCATCGACAGCCCGAACCCGTTTGTGGGTATCACGGACAATGCGTACATCTTCTTCGGCCTGGTGTACGATTACTTGATGACGCCAGATGAGAACATGGTCAATCAGCCGAACCTTGCGCTAGAGTGGTATCCGATGGACGGGAGTATGGCTGCGGCAGGCGGAACGGATTTCTCGAATGCTGCGGATTTCCCGACGCACGGCAACGCCAGCGATTGGCCGCTTGGGTCGATATGGGAATACAATCTGACAGACGATGCATATTGGAACGATGGAGTACCATTCACCGCTGATGATGTGGAATGGACAATCGAAATCCAGATCGGAGCGAACTTCATGACCTACTGGGCATACCAGCCTTACACGAGATGGATAGACCATGTCGAGAAAGTGAACGATTACAAGGTCAGGATATTCTTCACCGATTACGATACAAAAGCTCCGACCCCGGTGGCGTTCGGAGGCAACATATTCATACCCATGATGCCAAAGCACGCGTTTGAGGGTAAGCCATCTTCGTATCTCGCGCAGGAATGGACCGGATATCCTGCAATAGGTACAGGGCTATTCCAGGGAACAGCGAATTTGAGAAATGAAATCGTCGCGAAAGAATCTGTCACCATGATAAGGAACAGGTACTACAATTGGACGGATGAAAATGGGGTCGCGCATGGCCTGGGAGTCGTTCATAAGCGGGATGTGCAGGTTGACAAGCTGATCATGAAGTTCTTCTCCGAGGAGTCGACCCTGGCGCTCTCAATCAGAACCGGAGCTGCCGATGTAGGCGAGATACTTCCGGGCACATATATGAGCTGGAAAGCCGACGCCTCGTTGCCATCGAACATAATACTGCAGACGACATTGAGCCCGACGCAATATTCCAAGGAGGTCGTCATCAACGCATATGAGGACGCCCCAGGTACGCTCAATGCGTTGCGTCTTGACCCTGCCGTGCAGCGCGCGTGCGCCCTCGCGACCAACAAGCAATACATCAAGGATGTCGTTTACAAGGGATTGGCGGAGATCGGATATGGCCTGATCACGCCTGTCACGCCTCAATGGTATTGGGAGCCGGATGACACCCCGTCGACATTCAACGTATATGGCGCGGGATACAATTCAACATCTCAGAAATACGAGCTCACTGGCGTTGTCTATTCCTACACGAAACCAATGAAGGAAGTTATGAGCTACGACATCGCGGAGGCTAACCGAATCCTCAATGCCGCAGGGTATGTCTGGGCGAACGAGTCCGGCATGATTGTGAGGAAGGCCGGACCGTTGGCGGCGGCGAGGATGGAGGCGATGGGGTTCGGCAACGCGTCCGCTCTTCTCAATAAGAAGCTCATATTCGAGCAGGTTGTTGAGCAGGAGGTCTTCGAGGACCGGCAGGTGGGCGATTTCCTGGTCGGAGAATGGGAGAAGATAGGCGTCTGGATATCCTCTGACGGCGGCCCGACGCATGCGATATCCCTCGTGAACTCTGCTACCTGGAACCAGCTGGTCTACAGCTACACCTACAACACCATGCAGACCTACTGGAGCGGGGACATAGATCCGAACTACCTGGGCTACGTTCCGACCAGCTATGCCTTGTTCGGCTGGAACGAGTTCGGAACTGAGAGAGCGGACTACGACGCGCTATACCTGAAAACCGTCACGACGCTCGACCCGACTGAGAGGAAGCAATGGGTAGACGAGTGCCAGAAGTGGATCTATCTGTCGGGCAGCCTGATAGTCACGGTATACCCGATAATCTGCTTCGCAATGAACAACCAGACCTGGGAAGGCTGGGGCAACTGGTCGCAGCATCCTGGAATGACCGAAGACGCATTCTGGTCGGAGAACCCGCTGTTCTGGCATTTGAAGTACAAGGAGAAAACGGAGGTCCCGATTGACCCGGTGGCAATACTCCTGGCGAGCATTGTCATTGTCGTGATAATCGTGGCCGTGGTCGCAACCGTGATGCTGCGCAAGAAGAAGAAGCAGCAGATGCTCGAGGAAGAAGAGGAAACCGAAGAAACCGAGGAATAATAATTCCCGGAATCGAGGAGAGGCTTCCTGAAACCGCCTCTCCTTGAGCATTCTTTTTCAATCTGAATCGCAAATTGCAATGAAAAATTGCCGGCATTTATCAAATTCGACAAAGTATGCATACTAATCTTCTGCTGGCAACCGATGCATCTTCTCAGCAACGCTTTTATACAAAAGCAATAATCACGATTCATCCATTCGGGGGTCCAGAGAAAATTGAATTCGCAGGAGAAATCATCTGAAAAGTGTCTGGCTCATCTCGTGCGAATCGATAGTCCCCCTTGAGGCGGCTAGAAAATGGCAAGATCGATGCGCGGGTATTTCCTGAGAAAGCTCGTCTATCTCTTCATAACGATTCTTCTCATAATGACTTTTAACTTCCTGCTGTTCAGGATTATGCCCGGGGACCCGATCCGATTGCTATTCCCCAGAGGGGCCTCTGAGGAGACCCTACAGGAATGGAGGCATTTGCTCGGCCTGGACCTCCCCCTGTTCGACCAATACATAGACTACATGGTAGGCATGTTCACGGGCGATTGGGGCGTGAGCTTCAAGTTCTCCCAGAGAACCCCCATTCTGGAAATCATCCCGCCCTTCCTGCTGAAGACGATATTCCTGTCGGGTGTTGGAACGGTCCTTGCCATCGTTCTCGGAGTAATATACGGCCGAGAATGCGCGTGGAGGAAGGGTAAGTTATTCGATAGGATAGGGTCCACTATAGCCGTGGTTTTCTATTCGGTCCCCACTTTCCTTTTCGCCCTGTTCTACATCATGCTGTTCGTCTTCATCGCCCCCGGATGGCCGCTTTCGGGCGCGACGAGCCCGGACCTTTATTTCTCACAGATGAACATAATTGAACAGATAATCGATGTCGCCCAACATGCCTTCCTGCCGATAATGTCGCTGATCATCGAGAGCCTGGCGGGATTCGCACTCATCGTCAGGAGCAGCCTGATAGATGTCCTTACAGAGGATTACATACTCACCGCCGAGGCGAAGGGGCTCGAAGGGAGAGACATCCTGAAGAAGCACGCGATGCCGAACGCTTTGCTGCCCGTAGTCGCGGTGATCGCGCTCAATGTAGGATGGATCATGGGCGGCACGGTCATGATAGAGTACATCTTCACGTACAAGGGAATCGGATACCTCTCTTGGGAGGCGGTCCTTGGGTACGACTTCCCGTTGCTCCAGGCGGTGTTCTTCCTCGAAATCATCGCGGTATTGGTAGCCAACTTCATTGCCGACATCATGAACTTCTATCTCGACCCGAGAGTGAAGATCTGAGGTGAACAAGCATGGCGAGAAGCGTCAAGGTCGATCAGAAAAAAGTCCTCGCATATTTCCTAGTGGTAGCGATATTCTTCCTCCTCATCGAGATAGGCGAGATTTTCAACGTCGCCTTGACGACGGACGAGCTCTCGTTGCTTACCGGGTTCTGCATTGGGATAGCTGCCGGGATTGTCACGGCCGCGATAATCAGCTTCCTCCCTGAGAGCGCGAGCCAGCGGAAAATCGCGCTGATCATGCTCTTCGCAAACCTTGGCACGGCAATCGGCGGATCGCTGCTTTTCATCGGTCTCGCGTGGCTGTCTACGAAAGGCGCGAATGTCGATATTGTCCTCACCACGGCCATTGTTTCTGCCCTTGTCTTCTACGTCGTGTGTATATTGGCGATGGTATCCATAGTCAGGTTGGTGGGCGAAAAACGGGTCCGCAAGCTTGAGGAGCTCATAGGAGAAGCGAGAAGCGAGAAAATCAAGCTCGCCGCAAGGAGGGCGAATAAAGTCTGGGCTCAGTTCAGCCAGAACCGAATCGGGATGTTCGCATTCTATGTCCTCGTTGTGATTCTGATAATCGCAATAATCGGCCCCTCAGTCGCTCCGGAAGATCCGCTCAAGCCGATAACGAACCCCGAGAGCCAGTTGCCGCAACCCCCATCTGCGAAACATTGGTTCGGGACTGACTTCGAAGACAAGGACGTCTGGGCCCAGTTCCTGTACGGGGCGAGGACATCGCTGATCGTCGGGGTACTGGCAGGCCTAATTTCGCTTGTCATCGGGACGGTCGTAGGACTTGTCGCGGGATATTTCGGCAGAGCTTGGGACGAGATTCTGATGAGGCTGACCGACTTCTTCCTTGTCATACCCTGGTTCCCGCTGATGATTGTCCTGGTCGCAATATTGGGAAGGAACCTTTGGGTGGTGATATTCGTCATCGGCATCGTGTCATGGTCTCCTACGGCGAGAGTCGTCCGAGCCGCGGTTCTGTCGATCAAGGAGAAGATGTACATCGAAAGGTCGAGAGCCCTTGGCGGAAGCAATTTCCACATCATCCAGAGACACATCTTCCCGAACGTCTTCCCTCTGATAGTGGCGACGAGCATACTTCTTGTCGCAGAGGCGATCTTCTCCGAGGCTTTCCTGGACTTCTTCGGTCTCGGGGATCCGAACGTGGTCAGCTGGGGCTGGATGCTCGAGAGGGCCCACGACAAATCGGCGATGCTCAATCTCTGGTGGTGGTGGATACTGCCGCCATCGGTCGGCATCATCCTGCTGATCATGAGCTTCTATCTCGTCGGCGACACGATGGACGAAATCCTGAATCCTCGGCTGAAGAGGAGATAGGCCTGTTCGGATTTGATCGAAAGGTAGATTCCTGAGCTTTTAATCCTGGCAAGAGCGATACGTCCATCGATCGGAAGCGGGAATTTGGCAATCGAAATCGACGGAGGACAGGGAGAAGGGGGCGGGCAGATTGTTCGTACAGCTGTTGCTCTTGCCGGGGCTCTCGGAAAGGACATACGGATACACAACATAAGAAAAGGCAGAAAGCCCGCAGGTCTACGTCCCCAGCATATAGCGGCCGTCAGCCTGGCGGCCGAGATATGCGATGCGACAGTCTCAGGGCTGAAAGCAGGATCTACGGAAATTGAATTTTCCCCCGGGACGATCACCGGAGGCGAATTCGAAAAGGATGTCGGCACGGCCGGCAGCGTGTCGCTCGTCCTTCAGACCTGCCTGATACCCGCGTTGTTCGCCAAGGCACCGATCAAATTGAAGATAAAGGGCGGCACGGATGTCCCATGGTCTCCGCCAATCGATTATCTCGATTGCGTTTTCCTCCCCCTTATTCGAAAATTGGGAGCAGCCGTCGAGCTCGAAATCGAGCAGCGGGGCTTCTATCCTTCCGGAGGCGGCGTGGTCGTCGCGGATATATCGCCAGTGGGGGAGCTCAGACCGGTCGACCTGTCGGAAAGGGGGGAGCTCAGGGAGATATATGGAAGAGTCAATTGCAGAAACCTGCCAGAACATGTTGCAGACAGGATGAGAAATTCCGCGCGCAAGGCGCTATCTGCCTATCCGTCCGTCAGAATCGAGACGGATTCCTCAGGCGGTCCCAGCACCGGAGCGTCCATTGTTCTCGTCGGAGACTTCGAACGCACGTATCTTGGGGCATCCATGCTGGGGGAGAAAGGGCTACCGGCGGAGAAAGTCGGCGAATCGGCTGCAGAATTCCTGCGAGAGAGCATAGCCTCGGGCGAAACGCTTGACGAGCATGCCTCGGATCAAATAATACCGTTTCTGTTTCTGGCGAAGGGCAGATCCGTTTTCAAGACCGCGGAGCTTACCATGCACGCGAAGACGAACATCTCGATTGTCCGGCAGCTCATCGACAGACGGATCTCCTTGGTGCATGAAGACCGACTGGTCCGCGTGTCCGTCGAATAAGTCACCCGTACATGCTCGGTTTCGCCTGGGATTTCGGCATGACTTTCTGAATGGCCTGTGCCTGGAGGTCTCTAAGCCGCGCTTCGATATTCTGCGCTTCTTTGAAGAGTGGCTCCGCATCCAAGTCAATCCCGAGCACAAGATCGTCTATCGCCTCTAGAACGAGAGCCGCCGCACCCGCATCCGGGAAATCTGGATGCGCCTCCGCGAGAAGCGTGATGACATCGAAATCCCTCGCCATACCCTCTATAAGGAGCATGCCGGCGACCCCCGTGATGACCCCCTCGTCGAATGTCTGAAAATGCCCGCGGCGGATTATCTCCCGCGCGTGATCTGTGCTGCCGATCGCGAAAATCGCCCTTGAGAGCTCCTCTTTGTCCTTCAGCTCAGGGTCGACGATGAGTCCCTCGGGCGAGATAATCATCTTGCACCTGTTCTCGGCCGCCCAGTTCAATAGAGCCTTCGAGATCGGCCGTATCATATCTGGCGGGGATTGAAATTCGGACACGAAAGCGACCAATAGATCCCCCTTTCTCGTGCGGTCACCGGCATATATCCTGACCGGGCTGAGCGGCACCGCGTCTCTAACCAGGGTGACGTGAGGAAAGCCGTCGGAGTCCATCACGCCTATCTCCTGCATGTTCAGGAGCTTGATTATGTAATTGGTGGCAATCGAGCTCACGAGCCCCACGCTGGGGAAACCGTCAATCACCGTCGCGCCTTCCAGATCCATCCGGCGCATCTCTGAAATCTCGATCTCCTTCACGGCTGATGTAATCGGGAAGTGCGATATTAAAGAATCGGGGCGTCCACGCTCGATATTGTTATCGCCATCGCAAGGTTGATAATCGGGCAATCTTGTAGCCAATCCCGGTGTCTGATGAGAGTATTGCTCAATTGCGCCATGTCGGCCGATGGCAAGATCGCCTTGCCTAGCAGGAAACAGACGAAGATATCCAATGAAGAAGACATGAGAAGAGTGCACCTGCTCAGGAACCGTGCGGATGCGATCTTGGTCGGAATTGGGACCATTCTGGCCGACGATCCGAAGCTGACGGTCAGCGAGAAATACGTGTCCAATCCGCGCAACCCATTGAGAGTAGTCCTCGATTCGGAGGGAAGAACCCCGCGGGATGCGAACGTCCTGAGGGGCCCTGCCAAGACTTTGATTGTCACGAACGAGTCCTGCAAGAGGAGTTTCCCAGGAGCGGAGACAGTGCGCTTCGGGAAGAAGGAGGTCGACCTCAAGGCCTTATTGAATCATCTTAAAGGCAAGGGCATCGAGACGCTCTTGGTCGAGGGAGGGGAGAGAGTCATGTGGTCCTTCCTGCGCGATAGACTCGCCGACGAGCTGACCGTGTTCGTCGGGAGCATGATTATCGGAGGGGAGAAGTCTCCCACTCTTGCCGGCGGGGACGGGTTTGAATCTCTCGAAGATGTCGTCAGATTGGTTTTGAGAGGCTGCGAAAGGCTCGGGGATGGCGCCTTGCTCACTTATGAAGTGGTCAGATGAGCACTGATACACCTCGGACGACGTTCATTGCCGATCACATGCTCGGTTCGCTTGCGCGTTGGCTCCGAATGATGGGTTACGATTGCAGATACGAGAAGGGTCTTTCGGACGACGAGATCCTCGACATATCCGAAAAGGAGGCAAGGGTCATACTGACGAGGGACGAAGAGCTTGCCGAAAGAGGCAACGGATTCTGCCTGAGAACGACCTCTTTGGACGAACAACTCTTGGAGATTGGCAAGAGATTCGGCCTCAGGTTCGATCCTTCGAGCATGAGATGCTCTCTGTGCAACGGCTCACTGATGCAAATCGACAAGAGCGCTGCCGCTGGAAAGGTTCCGGAAAAGTCGCTGCAGCATGCGACCGAATTCTGGCAGTGCGTCTCTTGCAAGAAAATATACTGGGATGGCACTCATTGGAGCGGAATCATCGGCCGCTTCGAGAAGCTCGGCTTGACAGGAGGCGGAAAATGAAAATCCTCTCCGTAATCTCTGCGGTTCTCTTCTTATCGGCCATCGCGATGATCGCAATTTCCGTGATTGCCGGCGAGTCCGAATTCGGACTGTTCATCATCTTTCCGTTCGTCATAGGATCCGGACCTATCGCGGCTGCAGGAGCGATACTTCTGTTCTTTGCAGTTCTCCTCGCGTTCATCTCGTTCGCGACCCGGCTACCAAAATCTGACGAGTTTCAAGCGCCGCAGACTCAGAACACTGTCTCCGGATTTGAGAAGAGATACGGCGGTGTCGTCATGATCGGCCCGGTGCCGATCGCCTTCGGCTCGGACTCGAAAATAGCCCGACTCATGATGCTCATCGGGATAATCATATTCGTCGCGATAGTCGCGGTGCTTATCCTCTCGGTCTTCCTGTGAAATCATTTCTTGCAGAGCGCGAGGAATTTCGAGAATATCTCATACCCGTGTTCGGTATGCTCGACCTCCGGGTGGAACTGGAGCCCGAAAATAGGCTTCTTCAGGCATCTCATTGCCTGAACCTTGGAATTGTCGGAGTGCGCCAGTGCCTTGAAGCCTGGAGGTACAATCTGAACCTCGTCGTTGTGCGACTCCCAGCCGATGAATTGCCTTGGCAGGCCTTCGAATAGGATATCGGGGTCGTCGATGTATATCATCGTCTTGCCGAACTCGGGCACGGCAGACGGCCCAGCCTTGCCTCCGAAGTGCACGGCCATGAACTGAATGCCCGCGCATATGCCCAGGATGGGTATATCGAGCTCGTCGAGATACCTCCCGTTCAGGCCCATTGCCTCGATGTTCGTGCCGACACGCGGTGCCCCCCCTGAGAGCACCATCCCGTCCGCATCGATTTTCTCTATCGGCGTAGTGTTAGGTATCATAGCCACATCCGCGCCGAGATCCCTCACGACACGCCACTCGCGATGAGTCCATTGTCCGCCGTTATCGACTATCAGTATCCGCATATGCAGCCCCGATTGATGACTCGATAATAAAACATTCCATGGATAGATAGAAATCATCTGAGTATCTTCGTGCCAACGGCTCCGTCTTCGAATGCTGACTTGAGCGCGTGTTGCCTCGTTCCGTTCACAATCCTGGCTGTTCTGACTCCGCTCTTCAAGGCATGCAAGCAAGCTTCGACCTTCGGAAGCATGCCCTCTGTGATGATTCCCTTTTCAATCAAAATCGGGATTTCCGATGCCCTGAGTTCCGAGACGACTCGCATTCCTTCTGAGTCAGCAAGCAGGATTCCGTCGACGTCGGTCATAAGCACGAACTCTTCGGAGCAGGCGCCTGCTATGCTTCCCGCGGCCGTGTCCGCATTGATATTCAACGTCTTGCCGGAGGCGTCTTTTCCCAACGGGGCGATTATAGGAACATGTCCCCTGCCGATAGCGTCGAGGATAATCCCCGATTCCACTTTGACAACCGAACCGACTCTTCCGAGATCAACGAGGCTCTCGGAGAGACCGTTTCCTACTTTGACAGGAGGCTTTTTCTCGCAGATGAGAAGACCGTCTGAGCCGATTGCAGGCTCTGGGATCAGACCTGAAGCCTCGAAAATCCGGCAAATATCCTTGTTTATCTCGCGCATGACCTGTTCGACGATTTCCATCGTAGCCTCGTCCGTTATCCTCAGGCCCGAGACCTTCTTCGTTTCTATGCCGGCATCGCTCATGCGCCTGGTTATCTCCTTGCCTCCGCCATGGACTATGACGAACCTGAGAGAGCTTTTCTGCAGATAGCGCACGTCCTCCGCTAGCCGATGTATGACGCCCTCGTCGTCCATCGTGCTCCCGCCGAGCTTCACGGTCACAATCTTTGGATTCGAGGATTCGGACAAGGGGCAACACCATCGCGAGCTATGTCGTGTACTCGGCATTTATGCGAACGTAATCGTAGCTCATATCGCATCCCCAGGCCGTGGCTTCGCCATTGCCGAGGCCGAGATCTATCAAGATATCTATCTTCGAACTGTGGAGCAACTGCCTCGCATGCTTGTAGTTCTTGTCGTCTACAAGCGCGAGCAGCTTTCCGCCAGATATCAGTTCGACCGAGCCCGATTCCGAATTCAGCGTCAGAGACACCTTATCCTCAACGATATCGGCGCCCGAAGCCCCGATCGCCGTGATTATCCTTCCGAAGTTCGGGTCCTCGCCGAATATCGCGCACTTGACGAGGTTCGATGACACCACGGCCTTGGCGGCGATCTTGGCCTCATGCTCGCTTCTTGCACCGACAACTCTCACTTCCAGCAGCTTCTTCGCGCCCTCTCCGTCTCTCGCAAGTTGCTTCGTGAGTGATTGAAGGAGCGCTGTGAGCGCGGACTGGAATGACGGGTCCGCATCGAGCAGTCTCGTGTTGCCCGCCTTGCCGTTTGCAAGTATCGCGCACATATCGTTCGTGCTCCTGTCCCCGTCTATATTGAGCATGTTGAGCGATTTGTCGAGCGACGTTTCGAGCATGTTCTCCAAAGCGGCAGGTGATATCGCGGCATCCGTGGTCACGAATGACAGCGTCGTTGCCTGCCATTTCTTTAGCTCGGGGGATATCATTCCTGAACCTTTCGCCATACCACCGAGCGTGACCCGCGTTCCGTCCGCGAGAGTGGTGACCGCTGCGGCTTCTTTCGGCACCGTGTCGGTCGTCATTATCGCCAGGGCGGCGTCGTGAGCATGTTTTCGGGTCGATCCGAGATTCTTGCTCGCCGTCTGAATCCCGAGGCGAATCTTGTCCATCGGGAGATACTTGCCTATCATGCCGGTCGAGGCGACAATGATTTTCTCAGGCGAACACCTGAGAGCAAAGCCTGCGAGCTCCGCCATCTCCCTGGCATCCTTGAGACCCCGCGCGCCTGTAAGGGCGTTCGCGAGGCCGCTGTTGACGACGATGCCCGAGATTTTTCCCTTCTCGATGTGCTCCTTGGTCACTATGAGAGGTGCGGCCTTGACCTTGTTGGTAGTGTAGAACGCCGCGGCATCGCATTCCGTCTCGGAACACACAATGGCCAAATCCTTCTTCCGATTCTTTATTCCGCAATGCACGCCGCTGGCTTGGAAACCCTTGGGCGCCGTTATTCCGCCCTCGATGAACGTGAAAGTCATCGCATCACACTCCCAGTCCGGGGGATTCCAGGCCGGTCGCCTCGTCCAATCCGAACATCACGTTCATATTCTGAACCGCCTGGCCGGACCCGCCCTTGCACAGGTTGTCGATTGCCGAGAAGGCGGAAACCAAGTTCTTGCTCACTCTCATGACGGTCACATCGCAATAGTTCGAGCCGATGACGGACGGAAGTCTCGGAACTCCTTCGACAAATCTGACAAACTTGTTGTTCTCGGCAAAGATATGATAATGCTTCAGGATTCCCTCGAAATCCGCATCGGAGGAGATGCGGACATAGCAGCTGGTCTGTATGCCTCGGACTATCGGCACGAGATGAGGCGTGAAAGAGACGTCTCCGACGTTGCTCGAAATCTGTCTCAAGACGTTCTCTATCTCGGGGAGATGGCGATGCGTTCCGACCTTGTAGGGCATCACGTTCGCCGCGACCGCGGGATGATGCGTGAACTCCCCGGGTGCTGCGCCCGCGCCGCTCGTGCCGCTCTTGGAATCGATTATGACGTCACCGGAGATCGCGTTGGAACGCGCGAGAGGTATCAGCGCGAGCAGCGCGCCTGTCGGATAGCAGCCAGGGTTGGCGACCAATTGCGCATCCTTGATTTCGCCTCTGTTGAGTTCCGTAAGCCCGTACACCGCCTTCGATAGGTTCGCGGCATCGCTGTGCTCCTTGCCATACCATTTCTGGTACTCCTCCGCATTGCCCAGCCGGTAGTCCCCGCTGAGGTCGATGACCCTGCAACCCGCGCTAAGGAGGGGCGGCACGACCTCCATCGATGAGCCGTGCGGCGCGGCTACAAAGACGACATCGGACTCTTCGGGGCGAGAGATTTCTGAAACGTATTCTTTATCGATGACGCGGCCGAGCGCAGGATACACGTGGGCTATCTTCTTCCCCGCGCTCGATCGGGAGGTCACCTCGGATAGCTCGACGGCGGGATGCCTCGAGAGGATGCGCAGAAGCTCGAAGCCCATGTAGCCTGTTCCTCCGACGACGGACGCCTTGATCATTCCTTGATACCTTCCAGTAGGATATTTCGCATGTGCGAGTCATCGTTCAGTCGGGCTTGGAGATTTAGACATATTGGCCTTGTGCTGACATACTGGAAAGGCTCGTGTCCGAAATAGGACAATGTCATTCCCATTCTATCGTGGCGGGAGGCTTGTTAGTGATGTCGTATACCACGCGGTTGACCCTGTCCTTGAGAGTGTTCGTGATCCTGATCGATATCTTCTCTAGCACGTCGTGAGGTATCTTGACGTAGTTCGCCGTCATCCCATCGACGGATTCGACCGCTCTGACGACGATGGTGCGTCCGTACGCTCTCACATCCCCCTGAACGCCCACGCTTCTTACAGGAAGGACGACTGCGAAATACTGCCAAGGAATCTTCATCTCCCCTCTTTGAGCCGCCGCCTGCAGCTCCTCTTCCACTATGGCGGTCGCCTCCCTCGCAAGATCGACCGCTTCCTTTGTGACTTCACCGAGAACCCTCACTGCGAGCGCCGGGCCAGGGAACGGCTGTCTCTCGGCGACCCTGATCCCCAGGGCGCGAGCGACCTTCCTCACCTCGTCCTTGTACAGGTCGCGGAGCGGTTCGACGAGGCGGAGATCCATCTGCTCGGGCAATCCTCCGACGTTATGATGTGATTTTATCGTGTCCCTGATGCCCCCGCCGCTCTCTATCCAATCCGGAGCTATCGTTCCCTGGACGAGATATTTCGCACCGAACGCCCTCGCTTCCCGCTCGAACACTCTGATGAACTTCTCGCCGATTATCTTCCGTTTCGTCTCGGGCTCTGTCACGCCTCTCAGGGCGTCGAAGAATTCGTCCGATGCATCGATTATCTTATGATTGACTTTTAGCTCGCCGAGCATCTCATCCACATACTCGGTCTCGCCCTTTCTCATGAGCCCGTTGTCCACGTATATGGTGAGCAACCTGTTCCCGATAGCCCGTGAGACGAGCACCGCGGCCACAGTGCTGTCGACCCCGCCGGAGCATGCGATCACCGCATTGCCGTCGATATCTTTCCTCAATCGTTCGATGCTTTCCGCTATGAACTTGTTCGGGTCAAACATCCGCTCTCTTCAGCTCCTCATCGTCCTTTCCGACGGATGCGCGCATCTCCCTTCTGTACTTCTGGAGAGATCTCAGAATCTTCTTGTCCGTCATTGCCAGCATTTCTGCCGCGAGTATGGCCGCGTTCTCTCCCGAGTCCAGGCCGACAGTGGCGACGGGCACGCCCTTCGGCATCTGGACCATTGAGAGTATCGAATCCAATGAAACTTTTCCTGATACGGGAACACCGATAACAGGCTTCGTCGTGTGGGCGGCTATGATCCCCGGCAAGGCCGCAGCGAGGCCCGCTATCCCTATGAATATCTTGACATCGTCGTTCTTCGAGAGCTTCTCGACCATCTCGGGCGTCCTGTGCGCGGACGCGACATTGACCTTGTATTCTATGCCCAACTTCTTCAGAACCGAAGTCGCTCTCTTAGCTATCTCGAGGTCGCTCTTGCTGCCTAGAATAATCTGGACTACCATACAGAAGAGACAAAGGGGAAGGGTTTTAAAAAATCTTCCTCGGCTATGCTTTCATTATGGCGAGAAGGAAGACGCCGACGGCCGCAAGGACGCCGATGAGGCCTGCCAGGATGTTCAGGAACGCGTCCCAGATGACGCTCCCGAGCTGGACGTCGATCATATCCGTCATACCAGCGAGCGCCGCCCAGACGATTCCTATGACGAGGCCGACGACGAGCAGGATTATCCCGATTAGCCGGCTCTTCCCGCTACCGAAGTATGCGGTGAATATCCCCGCTAGCACCATCATCAGGGCAAAAACCATCAGTACAATGCTCAAAAATCCTATCGCATCCATTCTATCAACCTCAGAACTTGATTCCTGTAAGCGTCTTGGTGTCTATCACACCCGGAATCGACCTTACCTTGTCGACGACGACTTGGCCGAGCTGATTGAAGTCTTCGGCCTCGATCTTCGCGATGAGGTCGTACTCTCCGAACAGCGGATGGAGCTCCACGACCTCCTTGACCTTCAGGAGCTCGTTGTAGACCTCATGTTCTTTCGCAGGTGCGGTGCTAATCAAGATGAATCCGACCGCCATCTATCACTCACCTGTGCAGATAAATGCCTGTCTACTTATAAGGATTTCGTATGCGCGCCATTGCTGGCAAGAATCGAAGCGATCTCTGGCAGGTAATCGCCTGTCTTTCCGCGTATCGAAATATCGGATATTCCCGAGACGACGGTTTCTTCCGTGTTGATTTCGATGACGAACGCCCCTGATTCCTTCGCTATGAGCGGGAGTTCGGATGCAGGATACACCGCTGCGGATGTGCCGAGAACCATGAATACCTCCGATCTCTTGGCTGCATCAAGGGCGCGCGACAATTCCAGGCTCGGAAGCGGCTCTCCGAACCAGACGACATCGGGCCTGAGCATCGCTCCGCATCTACATCTCGGAGGCAGTTCTGTCAGCTTCTCCAAGAGAGATGTTCCGCATCCGGCCGTGCACCGCGCTCTCCATATGTTACCGTGGAGCTCGATTATGTTCTTGCTGCCGGCGCGCTGATGGAGGCCGTCGACGTTCTGGGTTATCAGTGTGAAATCTTCGCTCAGCCTTTCGATCTTGACTAAGGCATGATGCCCTGCGTTCGGCTCCGCCTGCGAAATTAATCCCCTCCTCCAAGAATACCATTCCCAGACGAGCCTTGGGTCTCGAGCAAAAGCCTGCGGAGTCGCGAGCTGCGTCGCATCGAAGTTGTTCCAAAGTCCGTCCTTTCCCCGGAATGTCGGCACGCCGCTCTCTGCGGATATGCCCGCACCGGTGAGCGCGACCATGCTACGTGCCGCGAGAATTTCGTCTTTCAATCTTTCAACGATGTGAGGCTCTAGCAGATACACCACCGAAGGCGCGCTTGAACACTTCTTCCCAGGAAGGCGGGTCGGTCTGCCCCCCGAAGCTCTCGACGGCGAACGATGCCGCGGCGGAGGCTATCATCCCGCATTCCTCCAAGCCGAGGCGACGATACATTCCCGCATAGAAGCCGGCGCGATACGCGTCGCCAGCCCCGGTCGTGTCGACGACCCTTCTCGGCCGTGCCGGAGGGATGTCGATGCTCTCGCCTTCCCTCGTCATTATCCTGCTCCCGCGCTTTCCCAGCGTGACGATCAGTTTATCAACGTACGCGAGCAAATCGCTCGGCTTTTTCTTCCTGAGATATTTCAGCGCGATTCCAAGCTCCGTCTCGTTGCAGAAGAAGATATCGGCAAGCCTGACGATGGTTGAGAAATCCTTCGCGGAATAGACATAGCTGAGCTCCTGCGCTGGGTCGATTGCGACCAGCTTGCCCAGCTCTTTTGCGCGTCTGCAGACTCTTAGCGCGAACCCTGGCCTTCCCGTGCCGACGTGCACAATCTTGGCATCCTCGATTGAATGTCTAGGCAGCTTCATGTCGTTCTGCCTAAGCATAACGCCCTGATCGACGAAGCCTATCTGACGATGCGCCTTGTCGGATATCATTATGATAGATGCGGTGCGCGCATTCCCGACACGCACCAGGTCAGTCAGGTCTATCCCCGCGGCCTCGAGATGCCTGCGATAGGGCTCAGGGAAATCCGATCCGACGAACGACGCGAGCGATGTCGGAACGCCCATATTTGCAGCATAGAAGGCGAGGTTGCCCGCGGTGCCGCCGAATTCCACTCGCTTGTCGATGATCCCTTCACAGGTATTGACCGCGGGAAACGAATCCACAGTGCAAATGGTATCAACGGCGACATGCCCGAAGACGCCCAGGAATATCTTTCTCGGCATCTGCTCGACCTTTCGACCGCCCTCAAGTCCCCTCGCGCCATTCACGCAGGTATCTCTTCTGCTCATCGGACAGCGTGTCTATCCTGATGCCCAGCGATCTCAGCGCTGTCTTCGCGACCCAGCGATCCAGCTCTCGCGGGATTTCGTGCACCTTCGGTTCGAGCCTCTCGTGGTTCTTCGCGAGGTATTCGATCGCGAGAGCCTGCAGCGCGAAGCTCATGTCCATGATTTCGACCGGATGCCCCTGACCGGCGGCGAGGTTGACGAGCCTTCCATCTGCGAGCAGGTTTATGCGCCTTCCGTCCTTCAGGGTGTACTCCACTACGTTCTCCCTCGCTACCCGTTTCGACGAGGAGAGAGCATCCAAGTCCTTCTTGGATATCTCGTTATCGAAATGGCCTGAGTTAGCGAGCACGCAATTGTCCTTCATCCTCTCGAAATGCTCTCTGCGGACGACGTCCTTGCAGCCCGTGGTGGTCACTATGAAATCCGCGTCCTTGACTGCCTCGATCATCGGCATCACGTCGAAGCCGTCCAGGCGGGCCTCAACGGCCTTGATCGGATCGACCTCGGTGACCGCGACCCTCGCGCCCATCCCGCGAGCCCGCATGGCGACCCCGCGTCCGCACCAGCCGTAACCGGCGACGACGAATCGCCTGCCTGCGATCAATAGGTTCGTCGACGACATTATTCCGTCGAAGGTCGATTGCCCGGTCCCGTACCTGTTGTCGAAAAGGTGCTTCATCATCGCGTCGTTCACGGATATCACCGGGAATTTCAAAGCGCCCTCCTCGGCCATGGCTCTCAATCGGATTATGCCCGTGGTCGTCTCCTCGTTGCCGCCCTTCACTCTGGCCAGCTTATCCCGGCGCTTCGTGTGAAGAAGGAATATCAGGTCGGCGCCGTCGTCGATCACGAAATCCGGGGAGAAATCAATAACTTTGTTCAGGCTCCTGTAATACTCATCCGCTGTCTGTCCCTTCTTCGCATAAATGTGCATATCATGCTTCTCGGCAAGGGCTGCGGCAACGCAATCATCCGTCGAAAGAGGGTTGCAGCTCGTGAGCGAAATATCGGCTCCCGCCTCGCGCAGGGTGATTGCCAGCACCCCGGTCTTCGCCTCGGTGTGAAGCGCCATCCCTATCCTGGCGCCTTCGAGCGCTCCGGATTTCTTCAGCCTCTTGCGCACCTCCGCAAGCACTGGCATCCTGTCCCGCGCCCAGCGCAGACGCGCCTCACCGCGCCTGAGCAACTCGGGATCGAAGGACTTCATGGTCCGGGAGAACACTTACGGGATGAAAAAGGTTGCATTTATCGATGGTACCGAGCATCAATCCTTGGACAATTTGTCGAATCTTTCGGAGATGTGCTTGAACACTGCCCTGAGCACGGCAGCGTTGTCGTATGCTTCGATGGTCTCAGATATCTTCTTCTCGTTATCCTTCAGCTCTCTTGCGAACCTTGTCATGTTCGGCACCGCCCGGGTCAGCTCGTCGACGATGGAAACAGTCGCCGAAAGAGATGTCCTCGATAACGGGTTGAGGTCGATCGAGATGACGGTCTTTCCCATCTCCGCCAAGGCTTGGGCTCTATCGCCGTCCTCGAGAGGAATCAGCACTACATCGGCCGAGAATATCCCCTCGATGTGACATTTTCCCCTATCGTGATGGATGCCTTCTAGGAAAGCATCTGGCTTCTCGGCGAGTACATTCCTTGCACCGAACTTTTCGAGCAACGACCTGATCGCGGAGGCGCGCTCTTCGCTCCAATGGAAGAGATTGACCTCTATCTTTGCTCCCGCGACGGTCGATAGCTCGACGATTGACTCCGCGCCCAGGGCAGCCACATTGCCGTTGACCGAGATCACAGGATTTTGTGCATCCAAAATGAACGCCGTACCAGCACGCTCCGCAATCAATGCGGGCGGTATCGAGACCTCCCCGAGCAGATAGTCGAACATTTCCCCCCTGCCGTGCGCTATCAGACCTTCTGGAACGACGATGCCATCTTTGAAACCCGAGACGAGCCGGCGCCGTTTCATAAGGGATTCGTATCTTGGATGAGAAGGTTCAGGCACATCTTTATCATCTGGATTCATTAGCATCTTCAGTGGAAAGGTTGGCAATGGAATATATAAATGATGTCTATCAAGAATTCCGAATTGCCATACGGGTGTCAATGATCGGACTTATGCAATCAATGTGACAGGATAAGCTCTCTCCGTTTCATCCAATGCCGATGTGAAATTGATGACTTGCTAGTCTAATGAGTAGCCCTGTTTCTTAGAGCACCTATTTCTTGAATCAAGCCATCTATTGATTCCTGATTCTATTCAATTGCTCCATCAAGTTGGTCATTGCAAATGGCTTTGGTACGAAATCGATGGCTCCCTCTGCTAGAGCTTCGGTCCTTTTATCGACGCATGCCGAGATGAACACAATCTTCGCTTTGGAATCAATCTGAAAAATCCTCTTCATGCATTCAATCCCGTTCATATCTGGCATATTGTAGTCCATCAAGACGATGTCTGGTCTAGGAATGACACGCGGATATTTTGCAATGGCTTCTTCACACGTAGATGCGTTTGCCACAACTCGGTAATTGTATAGGTCCTGTCCCGCATCGAATAAATCGAGAATTATCTGATCATCATCTACGACCATTATGTTGATCAAAGAATTCGAACCTGAAGAAGAAAGAAATAAGGAATAGATGCCGCTTTCATTCTTGCGGTCAACTGAGGGGGAGAACGATCTCACATCTATTCCTCTTATAGGAATATGCTGTAGTGCATTTGGGATACATAATTATTTTCGGTAATGAAGAAATATGCGCTTGGCGGAAAATGATATGCTGGCAATGATAGATAACGTTCTCAATCTTGATATTTCTTAACGTTGGTCCATCGATTTAACTCACAATAATCCAAATGCATCGGATAGCTTATTGACGATGTATTCTTGCATTCCAAGCGTCTTCAAATATCGTCTGAGAAGGAGGGCACTTTCCTTCTGCCGTGAAATATCTGTCTTTGTAGCAAGTTCTGTTATGAGCGATGCAAGAATCAATTGCTGCCCAATTCTAAAGGATCCAATCGCATTGATTGTCGTGAGAAGAGATTCCTTTTGATTCTCGTTTAGAATCTTCTCTTCGAAAGCATCTTCGACTTTTTTCTTAAGCGAGGAAACATCATCCTCTTTCATCTGCGGATATCTTTCCAATATGATTTTCAAGGATTCTTCTGAGGATTTCTCACTATTGAAATGCGTCTGGCTCATACCGCAATTGGGGCATTTTGCGGAATTCTCAGGGATCTCCTTCCTGCAAGAAATGCACTGGCGCATAATGTAATCATCTCCGATTTACAATCAATTTTCACTCAAGTTATGCGAGGCCACACAATAATTGTAGTGCAATTGGAATACAAATAATTTCTCCGATGTCTGGAATGATAACAGATGGAAAAACGATATTAATCGAAAAAGCATCCATATATCAAAATCGCGCAACATCATAATTGCCTACTGGGGGTTCAGCTTGACAAGAAATGAGAAACAATCTGATGATAGGGTCACCATCAAGATCGATAAGAAACTTTGGAAAATCATCTCGAATATGATTAAGCATCATCCTGAGTGGGGCATCGGATCCGTTTCTGAGTTCATAAGACGGGCGATCGATAAGGAAATCGACTTGCGGACAAAGAATCTTGAGAAGAAAGTAATTGAAATCAATCTAAAACCTGTGAGTTCTCCAAAGGACAGCCTCGACAAAGATTCCTAAAGAGTTCTTTCTTGAAACATTCCTTTGCTCTTTCTGCGAGCATGTCGCCGTTCAATCGACAATCTCTTGGAAGGACGATTGTAATGCAAATGCATTGACTGCAAGTGGTCACGTCGTCAAGAATGCGCTTTTCGCTCAACTGAGTCACCCTTTCTTATCCGTAAATGCAATTGACGAATAAAAGCATAGCCGTGATATAACCCATCGCCAAGAAGACACTGGATACTGATGAAACAACACTGTAAGAATGCCTTTATATTTGATCAAGTTTCCTTCAATTCATATCTTTCAGACACTTGAATCTCTTTTCATTCTCCTTCTGAAGCCGAATCCATCTGCGACGCCGATTTCTATCGCCCCATAACTCTTCCTGCTCTCCTAGCCATGCCGAGGTCCCCACAGCTCTCCTGCGCTTTAGATTGTCTATGACGGGTGAACGATGCAACGATACCGGGTCATTGCAGAACCCTATCAAGAGTGAGCAGGGCATCTCCGCGCAATCTGCACAGGATTCAATCTTTTTCTTACTAGTGCATCTCAATATCGGACAATCTGGGTTGTAGCCTGACTTTCTGCAAGACACGCAATCGCATCCGCATCCATGGCATTGACCATTTAGATATTCGAGGCAAATGCCACAGTATAATCCGCAGGCAGGAGCCAACGTGGCGCGATTACGCACACTTTCTGCGATTTCAATCACCAACTGGCCTTCGCGCGACTTGAGCAAAATATACGAATATACAATCAAACGCTTTACCGTTTTCCTAGGTTGCAAACCATTTACTAATTTGAAGACTCCCATTCATGAGTAAGTGAATGGCTATATTGAAATCGTTACAATTGAATCGAATCACTTTAATCTATATTTCCGAAATATAAAAATTCAACCAAAAGAGGATATTTTCTGGCAATTCAAAAGTGCTAATTAGCAACCCTTCTAATGGAAATCGAGGGGGGGAGTGAATAATTGTATTTGCTATTTTGACCAAAACAATAAAAATCTTTGCGAATAATATATATATAACTTCTATCATGGGAATTTGGCCTAAAGGCTTAAATAATATTTGGTGAGCGGTTGAAGCTTCTCGGCCGTATACAGCATGTTTCTAGAGACGGGAACATTGTTGTCAGGTCGGGGTTCGCTCCCGGGACCAATGAAATCGTCACGGACGGCAGGGGTCGAAAGATTGGGAAGATCGTGCGCATCTTCGGGCCGACACGTTTTCCGTATATTGCTATTAAGCCTGAATCAGGACTGAGGGCGCTTGCGATGGTGGGACAAGAGCTCTATGTCCCTGCGGAGGGAGACAATGGCCAAAACGAGAGAAGAGATGGAAGAGATAGAAAGATGTCCAGAGTGCAACAGCTCGCATCTGGTAAGAGATCCAGACCGCGGTGAACTCGTGTGCGAGGATTGCGGCCTCGTGCTCGATGACAGACTGATCGACCAGGGACCCGAGTGGAGGGCTTTCGATGTCGAGCAGGGCGAGAAGAGAGCCCGTACCGGCGCTCCTATGACTTATACGATCCATGACAAGGGTCTGTCGACCGAGATATCCTGGAAGAACAAGGACTCCTATGGAAAAAGCATACCGACAAGGAACAGAGCGCAGCTGTACAGGCTGAGGAAGTGGCAGCGAAGGATAAGGGTCTCAAATGCGACGGAGAGGAACCTCGCGTTCGCCCTCAGCGAGCTCGACAGAATGGCTTCTGCAATGGGCCTTCCGAGGAACGTCAGGGAGACCGCGGCTATGGTATATAGAAAGGCCGTCAACAAGAACCTGATACGCGGCAGGAGCATTGAAGGAGTGGTAGCCGCGTCACTGTATGCGGCTTGCAGAGAATGCGATGTACCAAGGACGCTCGACGAGGTTGCCAATGCCAGCAGGGTCGGCAGAAAGGAGATCGGGAGGACCTATAGGTTCATGACGAGGGAACTCAAGCTCAAGCTGATGCCTACGAGACCCCAGGACTACGTTTCCAGGTTCTGCAGCGAGCTGAAGCTCAGCGGCGAGGTCCAGGCGAAGGCGAACGACATACTCAAGGATGCCGCGAAGAAGGAGCTCACGAGCGGCAGAGGGCCGACCGGTGTTGCCGCAGCCGCGATCTACATATCCTCGATTCTATGCAACGAGAGACGAACCCAAAGAGAGGTCGCCGATGTCGCGGGCGTGACCGAGGTCACGATAAGGAATCGGTACAAGGAACTGACCGAGAAACTAGGAATAGAAGTTCAACTGTGATTGTGGGATTCTCGGGGATGCCCGAGATTCCTCGATTTTTCTTTCCGAATATCGAAACGAAGCGGGCATCTTTTATATATTGATTATAGACTGGCTCCTCGAATAGGTAGTATATTAATTTTATTCGGTTTTCAAATTGGCTTTTTCCGCCGAAAATAGAAACTCTTTTAAGGCATGCCCTCAAGATAAGGAACCGGATTCGCGAGAACAACTCCCCCTCTGTGTCTCTCACGACATTGACTCCCCCTTCCCGCGAGAGACCGCATCGCGATCCTGTGCGGGTCGTTTTTCCTACCCGCACAAACCCTCAATTTTCCCTCAGGGTCGGCATCTCATCAACTTGATGTAATCGACTTCTTCATCGCCGACCTTGCAGAACAATATCTCCTTTCGAACCCCGTGCGCCAGCCTTATCGCCCTCGATATCTCTGGCCACAACGCGACATAGCCTTCTGGCACTGCGTGTATCAGGAAGCGGGCATGCATCCTGTTCGGATCGCCCTCGTATGCCCTGAAATGCGACCCATACTTGAACCCGGTCTTCACGATGAGCCCGCGCTTTCGCAAATCCTGATAGGCCCTCAGCCTAAGGTCGAAATCCCTCTGGGTCTTTCTGGCGTATCTCTTCAGCTGCTCCGCATCCATCCTCCGGCCGGTCCGCGAGTTCTTCAGAACCAGCTGCCCCGAATCGGCGAGATATGAGGCCTCGATTAGCGAGAGCTGCAGCTTCTCTCCCATTAACTTTCCGTACGCCTGGCTCTCGTGAAGCGCCTTGACTGCAGCGGAATCAGATATCAGGACACGGTCACCCGTGAATAGGCCTTCTACCAGGCCGTCTATCTTGGCTCTCTTAGATTTTCCAGACGGGCTCGCCCTACGGACCTCGTAATATGTGACATCTCCCTCCTCATCGACGATTGCCAGAAGGAGGTCCTTTCTCAGGCCCCTGCTCGAGATGAGGCTGGACAAGAGTTTATCGAGCTCGAATAGAGACCGCTCCGACAGTGCGAGCACCCACCACTTGCTGGCGGTCCTGGAAGGGCTACCGCCCCTGGGGAATACGCGGAAATCGGCGAGCCCGCCGTCCGACTTTACGACATACCCCCTGCCACGAAGATCGCGATACACCAGATATCTGATTTCGAAATTCTCGTTGCTCTTGTTGCCGAGCCGCATTAGCTGTATGAAGTCCAGAGGCCTATCATCTAGCTTAACGACGAGTCTCTCGGTCTCCAGAAGATAAAGTGCTTCGATGAGATCCAGCTGGAGCGAGCCGCCGCTCTGAGGGATTCCATACCAGCCTCTGTTGTATATTTGGCTTGACTCTGTCTGGTCATCGACTATCACATGGTCGTCGACTACTCTTCCCGCCATTGGCACACTAACTGCCAATGGATGAAATATAATTTCGGTAATTCTTCTTCCTGATTAGACGGATCGTGCCCCCGAATAATGATTACATTCGATCATCCCGCAGAGAATAAGTGCCTTAGAATGCCCCACGATTTTTCTCAACTTCTCCAATCCTGCGTATAGAAATGCTTATATAGAAGGGCAAATCTATTACATCGTGCACAACGAACGGAGGTGTATCGAGATGATTAGGAGAAGGAGAGAGAACGAACTTGCTCCGAGGGATTACTGGGCACCATACAGCTGGAGCCCGTTCAGCATACTTGAAGAGATGGACAGGATGTTCGACGACCTTAGATCGGGCTTCGAGAACTATCTGACCGTGCCCGGCGGCTTCGGAACCCCTGCCCTTAGAGCTCCGGCAGTGGATTTGATAGATGAGGGCGACGAGTACAAGCTGCACGCCGAGATGCCGGGCATCAAAAAGGAGGATATAAATCTCGAGGTCGGAGAGGACGAGGTAGAAATCTCTGCTGAGACCAAGGAGGAGAAGAAAGAGGGGGACGAGAAGAAAGGATACATTCGAAGGGAGAGACGCTACTCGAAGTTCTACAGGAAGATCCCGTTGCCCCAGCCGATCAATTCCGAGAAGGTCGAGGCGGAGCTGAAGGACGGCGTTCTCACCGTGAGACTGCCGAAGAGCTCTCCGCCCGAGAAGAAGACGAAGAAGGTCGGCGTGAAGTGAGCCGCTTGTCGGCTTGCTCGCACGCTTGTTTCTTTTTTTTCCGATTCACAACCGGACTCTAACGAAACGCAGCGGATAGGTGATAATAGATGAGTCAGAAGGACAAGATTATCAGGGTAATACAGGCAAAGACGAAGGACGACGGCCAAGGAATCGCGCGGCTGGATTCCGAACTGATGAAGATACTCAACCTCGAGGACGGCGACATCATCGTGATCGAGGGGACGAAGAAGACCGTTGCGAGGCTCAGGACTGGATACCCCGAGGACGAGAATCGGGGAGTGATCAGAATCGATTCAGTCACGAGGAGAAATGCCGGCGTCGGGCTGGATGAGAAAGTATCCGTACGGAAGATAACCCCGAAGCCCGCGTCAAAGATAACGCTCGCTCCGACACAGCCGCTCAAGATAATGGGCGGAGAGGAGTTCCTTCAGAACGCTCTCCAGAACAGGGTGTTCGCCAAAGGGGACGTCCTCGAGGTCGGCATCATGGGCAGGAAGTTCGACCTGATTGTCCAGAGCTTCCAGCCGGGCGCAGAAGGTGTGATAATATCGCCGAGCACAGAAGTCAAGCTCAGCGAGAAGCCTATGAAAGAAGAGGCTGCCAAGGCGCCTCGGGTCTCGTACGAAGAGATAGGAGGGCTCGAAGACGAGGTCAAGAAAGTCCGGGAGATGATCGAGCTACCGCTCAGGCATCCTGAGCTGTTCGAGAAGCTCGGAGTGGAAGCGCCGAAAGGCGTGTTGTTGCACGGCCCTCCCGGGACTGGGAAAACCCTCTTGGCCAAGGCCGTCGCGAACGAGACGAGCGCGAACTTCGTAAGCATAGGCGGGCCGGAGATAATGAGCAAGTTCTACGGCGAGAGCGAAGAAAGGCTGAGGCAGATATTCCAAGAAGCGGGAGAAAACGCCCCGAGCATCATATTCATCGACGAAATCGATTCGATAGCCCCCAAGAGAGACGAGGTCACGGGAGAGACCGAGAGGCGCGTAGTCGCGCAGCTTCTTGCGCTGATGGACGGGCTTGAGAGCCGCGGCAAGGTCGTCGTCATCGGAGCTACGAACAGGCCGAACGCATTGGACCCGGCCTTGAGGAGGCCAGGGAG
>JAWCKK010000013.1:48902-49276 GCA_038852105.1 Thermoplasmata archaeon | reverse complement strand
GGTAGCAATCATAGAATTCGTCTTTTTGACGCCCTCCATGCTAGATATCTCGTCTATGAAGCTCTGCACGGATGCCATATCGTTCATCAGAAGCTCGCAAATCAGGTTGTATTGCCCCAAGGACCTGTAAAGGGAACAGGTCTCCGGGCGCGAAAGAAGAGCCTCGACGACATCATCGGCCTTATCGGAGCTGACCTCCAGCGCAAGATGAACCCTCACCTTGCGCCTCAGTTGGCCGTGGTCTATTTTTGCCATGAATCCCTTGATGATTCCTCTGTCCACGAGGGCTTGTATCCGCCTCCTGACGGTGGCCTCGCTCGTCCTGAGAGCGTTGGCGATATCGACGTTGGAGAGCCTCGCGTTGCCCTGAATGA
>JAWCKK010000013.1:0-48826 GCA_038852105.1 Thermoplasmata archaeon | reverse complement strand
TTTTCCGTCGCTCGAAAACTCGAGCTCTCCGAACTGGCCGAGCGACATCAGAAAATCTGATAGCATGTGCGCGCGCTCTTCAATGGATGTCTTCTTCGAGGCGTTCCTCAGAATATCCTTCGGCAGGGCGATTTCCAGATTGTCAATCAGCTCGGGAACTATCGATGAAACACTCTGATAAGAAGATCGTCCGATTGCGCTCTCGCAAGAAAGCACCATGGCGTGGAAAATGGGGAGGAAGCGATCCGAATAGCCTTCTGCGAAGCCTTTATTTTTCTTGTCAATCGTGACACCACCCGCCCTCGGCATTGCGATTTCTCCTGAATCGTCTTGCTGGGAAATAGGCTGCTGGGCGATATAAAACAATTCCGCGATTCACATTTCTCGGCGTGTCGCGGCTCATGAGCTCACGCCCAATAAATCGGGAAGGGGTGCCCGATGGAGGGATGCACAACCGATCGCTTGCATGGAGAGCCGATACAACAATGCGGGAATGCTTTGTCGGCAAACCGGTATTTCTCTACAAGACGACCGGATTTCTCTTTTTGGTCAACCCTTCCCTGAGCATCGGCAGTGACGAGAGGGAGAACATAACAGACGCCTTCGGATCGGGGGATCAGTGTCGTAGAATGCGCCCTCCCATCACCGCCTGCAGATAGGAATATGCAAGAACTGGTATATGAGTCTTGCCGAATACCGACAATTATTGACGATTTTCGACAAGAGCCGGCCTTCTATACGCCCAAAGGGGAAGGAACCAACGATAATTGGACGTAATAATGCGCGGGCAGTCCGAAAATCTCTGCCGATATGCTGCCGATGTTCTCCGAGGCAGGGCCCGAGGGGGAATATACAGCAGTGAACGTTCCATTGATCATATTCCCCCAAATCGGATCCTCCGCCATATATTCCAAGACGATTCGCCCCTTCTCGGTATTGAGAATCATGTTCCCATCTGAGTAGTAATTCGAATAAATCTTGATCGCGTGAAATGGAAGGGGATCGCCGAGACCGGTCTTCAGGGATAACAAGAGCGCCCAAGTACTGTCCGTCCAGGTCAGATTCGCATAAAATGTCCCGGCATATTCGAATCCCCCGTGACTCTCCCCGGAGTCGTTGATATAGAATGTGCCTTCCGCAATGAATTCGTGCCTATCTAAGTATAGAATATAGGGGAGAAAAAAGTAAAGAATTACGGAAATCGCGACTATCAGGACTATGATGACAGCATCCAGCTCCTTCTCCCGTACGCCTCTGTCTTCCGATTCGGGCATACCTGTCTCCGAGTTCAAATCGGAGTACCTGAGATTTTAGGATTTTTCAAGAAACGGAAGCTCGACAGAGATAATTTCGAAGGAAAATTGTAAGTCGCAAGACTTCATTCGTCGCTCCGAGTGAATCGAATTGTTGATCGAGACAAACAGGCTCGTGCTAAGGCCGGTGGAGATGGAAGACGCTGAGTTCCTGGCGGATCTGATCAACGATCCGAAAGTCAGGGACATGCTCGGGGCATACTCGCTTGTCGCGCCGATATCGGTCGACGCGGAAAGGAACTGGATCGCGCAGGCCAATGCGAAAGACAAAGAAGCGCACGCCATCATCGAAGTCAAGAAGGAGAAAAGGCCGATAGGCATCCTTTCGGTCAAGGATATCGATGGCAGGAATTCATCCGCACACCTCTCGATAATACTCGAGAGGAAATCATGGGGAAGAGGATACGGCTCGGAAGCGATCAAAGCGGCGGTATCTTTCCTCGTTGAGAGGATGAACGTGCACCGGATATGGCTCAGGGTCGATGAGGAGAACGCGCGCGCGATAAGATGCTACGAGAAATGCGGGTTCAGGTTCGACGGCGTAGTGAGGGAGGATCACTTTAGGAATGGTTCCTGGAAGAACTCCTTGCTAATGTCGCTGCTCAGCACCGAGTACTGGAGGATGATGAGATGATCCTCGGGAAAAAGACCAAGCTCGTGCAGGTAAGCATGGACTATCTTCAGGAATACAAGAGATGGATAAACGATCCCGAGGTCTCGGACATGCTTGGACTGATAGGGTTTCCGCTCTCCACCGACAGAGAGCGCAAATGGGTAGAGGAGAACATTGCGCCGACCGAATCGAAATACAATTTCACCATTCTGACAAGGAAAGGAAAGCCTATCGGGAACATCACGCTGAGGGAAATAGACTATGTTCACAGGTGCGCGACACTCGGGATAATGATAGGCGAAAAGGAGTACTGGGACAGGGGATACGGAAGCGATGCGATCGATGCGCTCCTCGGATTCGCCTTCGACACACTCGCGATGCACAGAGTCGAGCTCCGCGCCCTCGAGCTGAACAGGCGCGCGCTCGAATGCTACAAGAAGTGCGGGTTCAGAATAGAAGGACGGAGGCGAAAGCACTGGTACTATAAGGGCAAATATATCGACGATGTCCTCATGGGAATCCTGTCTGATGAGTGGAGAAAGTCTCATTACAAGACGAGTAAGTGAAAAGAAATCTCCCTTGCATCGGCTCGAAACAATCATAGAAAATTGGCGTGTTATAATGTAATCCATAATTATTAAAATCTTGCACTATATTATCTATATGGATTTTTGACCTGCTGGGTGACGGAAAAATCGCACTCGAAAGGGTAATAAAATACTTCCTTCATAGCATTGCCCGCGGATGCCATGATAGAGGATGACATTTCTGAATTGAGGCAGATCGTGGGAGACGAGTGGTGCTCGACATCGATAGCGGATTTGTACGACTATTCATTCGACGCATCCATCCACGGCTATCGTCCTGACGTAGTGGTAAGGCCGAGGACCACCGAGGAGATACAGAAGATAGTGCTGCTCGCGAACGAGCGCAAGATACCCGTGATACCTCGCGCTGCAGGCACCGCGATGTGCGGACACAGCGTGCCGATCAAGGGAGGCATAATACTCGACCTCACCCGGATGGACACGATAGAAGAGGTCAGGGTGGAGGACCTCTACTGCAGGGTTCAGCCGGGCGTCATCTATGACAAACTGAACAAGGTGCTCGGCAAGAAAGGGTTCTGGTTCCCGACGAGCCCCGGGAGCGCCGAGATATGCACTATCGGAGGGATGGTCGCGACGAACGCTTCCGGCATGAGGGCGATCAAGTACGGCGCCACCAGGGACCACGTGCTGGGAATGGAGGTCGTGATGCCGACGGGGGAGATAATCAAGACCGGGACGAGGACGTTGAAGAACGCCTCGGGGTATCAGATAGACCGTCTGATGGTCGGGAGCGAAGGCACGCTCGGTGTGATCACGGATATAATCCTCAAGCTCACGATGAAGCCTCTCAAGACCGCCATGGTCATGGCTTCGTTCAACGACATATATGATGCGGGCAAGTGCGTCGCCAACATAATCTCGAAGCCTCTGATACCGGCATCGATCGAGATAATGGACGATGTATGCATCCAGGCCGTCAACAAGTGTAAGAACATCGGTCTGCCGAACGTGGAGGCCATCGTCCAAGTCGAAGTGGACGGCTATCCTTCAACGGTCGAACAGGAGATGAAGGTCGTGCAGGAAATCGCCAAGCAGAGCGGGGCGCATACGGTAGAGGCTTCGGACGACAAGGCGACCATGAACAAGTGGACCGAGAGCAGGAAGAGCATCATGCCAGCGCTGAGCAGGTTCGGCGAGCAATTCGTGTCCGTGGCTCTGGCGGACGACATGGCGGTCCCGATCTCGAAAGTCCCAGAGGCCGTCGTGAGGTTCCACAAGATATCGAAGGAGACGGGAATCATCTTCGGTACGTACGGTCATTCCGCGGACGGAAACCTGCACACAAAGCTCCTCGTGAACCCGACATCCGCCGGCAGCTGGAAGGCCGCAGAGGAGACGGTCGGAAGGATCTTCAAGACCGTCCTTGAGCTCGGAGGCACGGTGACAGGAGAGCATGGCGTCTCGATAACGAAGGCTCCCTACATGATGGAGGAGCGCCGGGATTCTCTCGAGGTCATGAAGAAGATCAAGAGGGCTCTCGACCCGAACAACATCATGAACCCGGGGAAGATTTTCGATTGGGAGCAAGGCTCAGTGATAAAGTACCTTAGATATCCTGTCAGGGACAAGTAATCAAATTTCTATGCGATGAGATAGAACGAGCCGAACAGCAGTATCGAGATGATTATCGAAGCGAAGTATATCGGCTTGTTCCAGAACAGCACCTTCGAGCCATCGAGCGGATATATCGGCAGCAGGTTGAACAGCCCGAGCCATAGGTTCACGTAAGCAATCACGTACAATGTAAGCGATACAATCGCGGGCCAGGACACAAGCGACACCAACGCGAAACAAATCGCACCTACGGTCATATTAAGAACCGGACCCGCGAGGCTTATCTTGCCGTTCTGCTCGACGGTTATTCTCCCGGAGATCACTACGGCGCCGGGCAGCGCGAAGAGAAATCCTATCAAGGATGTTATCAGCGCGAGGAACAGACCCCATAGGCTCATGCGGTATTCCGCGAAGCAGCCGTACGACTGCGCAAGCCGCTTGTGAGCGAGTTCGTGGAACAGGAAGCCAGTGACTACCGCCAGCAGCGCGGCTCCGAGCATGATTACGAATGCGTTCGGTTCCGTGACGATGTAATGCACACCACCGATCAGGACGAGCGCGAACGCGAACGTGAGGACGGCGACGGATATCAAGATCTGGCGTATCTCGTCCCTCCCGAAATGCATGCCGGACCCGGACGGCTGGGCGACCGACCTGAAATAATCTGGCGTCACGGAGAACTTGTAAGATTGGTTACCGTAGATATCGTCGTCTCGCCACATGCAGATGAGACCTGAGCGTCAAGGCGTATGTATATCTTTCTCGGTCGAGAAATAAACCGAGAAAGCATCACTTTTTTTTCAGTTCTTCTGCGACCTCAAGCGTTGTCTTCTTCATCGCGCGTATGCCCTTCTTGCCCAAATCTATCGCGCCTTTCGCTACTGGCTTAGCCTCTTGCGCCACGACCTCGGCGACCTTCACGCCCTTCTCGATAACTTCCCCTGTCTTATTGGCGACCTTCTTCACGATAGGTTTCTCTGACAACTCGTTCACCTTTCTCGAGTGAACCATCCCGCGCATTCTATTTATCTGTTGCCTTCGAGACACGGCCAAGTTAGAAATACGAGCCAGCGGATTGATGTGCGATGGTCGAGCTCATAGACATCGTACTGGCAATCGCATCCTTCGGGCCTGCGATCGCGTTGCTGTATTTCACGCTGAGGGACTATACTCATCCTAAGGTCGAGAAGCCCTTCTTCGACGACAGGAAGGTGTTCGCCCTCCTGACATTGGGAATCATCATCGGGATGATCTTCTTCTTCGTCGATACCGTCATGAGGGCGGCGATAGCGAATGAGACGATTCTTCTCGTCGCCGTCGCGGTACCGCTCTTGCAGAGCCTGATCAAGCTCGCGGTTCTCAATTGGCCGAGGTTCCAACGGAAGGTCGACACCGCCTTCTACGGGCTCGCCTTCGGGGCGGGGATCGCGTCGACGTATGCGTTTTCGCAGATGGAGTTCGCCGTCCGTTCTCCTGGTCAGTTCGGCCTCGAATCCGTCGATCCCCTTGGCACATCGGTCATAGTGATGCTCGGCGTGCAATCCGTTTTCATCCAATGCAGCACGACTGCGATGATCGGAGTGGGATGCGCCAGGGGAGAGCAATGGGCCTACTTCGCCAATGCAATGATGTACGCGCTGATATACAGCTTTTTAATATACGGCTCGGCCTTCGGAGGGGACTACCTAGGGGAGATCGCAACCGTTGCGATCATATCCCTTGCCTGGATCGCCTGCGTGCTCTCATATCTCAGAATATACAGAATCGATTATCCCAAATTGATAGTCGACGCGAAAAGAGGGCTCAGAAAGAAGAAATGAGCGAAAATCAGACCGATCTGTACCGACCCTTAGCTGACTCATATGCAATCCCGCCCTCCCTCATCGCCACGAGCATATCGTTCGCCGATTCCTTTCCGATCAGCTCGTGGAGTTTCTCGAGATCTTCGATCGAGAAATCGCCCTTCAGCCTAGTGAGAGAGGATGCGATGAAGCTCAATCGCTCCTGCGTGTCCTTGATCTCCTTCGCCTTCTCCGCTATCTTCCCGAGCCGGCTCCTCGGAACTTTGGCGGTCGGAAGCTCCATCTTGCCCTCCGCCGCTTGCGATTTCGCGAGCGCTACCATCCTGGCAACCTCGACGGGGGAAGCCGATTCGAACTTGGGCTTGACCTTCAAGAGTTCTATTGTCCCGCCGCAGACGCAGATCATCGTCCGTTTCCTGAGATCCGCCCCGACAGGCGTACCGCAGATGGGACAAATGACGACACCGTATCTCTCGGGCATTTGGACTCGATGGAAAATGTATATCTGGGCAAAGAAACTTGTGGATTCATCGGTTCGGGAAATGCATGAAAACTAAGATTGCGGAAGAGCCCTCGATGACCTTCCTACGGCACAGGAGGAAGATAGGCAATCTGGTCCCCGAAATCGTGCTGGTCTCGGGGAGGGGGCAGATTTCGTTGAGACAGCTAGAAATTCTGAGGACCATTGCCGCGGAGGGCAGCCAGAACCGGGCCGCAAAGAAACTGAAGATATCGACGGCCGTCTTGAACAGGCAATTGAAGAAGATGGAGAAGAGGGCCGGCTGCGCGCTCTTGTCGTCCACGAAGAGAGGCTCAAAGCTGACCAAGGAAGGGAGCCAGCTGCTGCGCGTCCTCGACGCCATGTGCATGAGGATAAGCAGGTCGCAGGAGCTGATAATCGGATGCACGCCTATCTCTCAACCCATGGTCGAGAGGGTTTGCTCGAAGCTCGCTCAGAGAGGGATACATTCGCGGATATTGGTATCCGACGATGAGACGAACATCTCGATGAGCGCTTCCGGTCTGATAGATATCATATTCCTTGATGACCCGCAGTTCGCGTATGACTTCCCCAAGGAGAACCGCGTGCACGAGGTCGCCGAGGACATTCTCGTGCACTGCGATAGAGGAAGAAAATATGCGCGACTCACAACAGGTCCTCAGAGGTTAGGATTCGAAGCGCTCGAACAATCGGGGAAAGATTACGAAATCAAGGCGACGTTTTTCAGCCCTGAGGAAGCGGTCAATTCGAAGCTCAGCTTCTTCATTAGCAGTACCTTAGCAACGAGCAGAAAGATTGAGATGCCTTCCGACGCGAGGAAGGAGAGGATCCCCTATTCTATATTGGCAGTTGAGACGACTGACCATGAGCACATACGGGATTTCTTCGAATGCATGACGCCGCAACAGTTTTATCCTATAGGGTAAAACAGAGACGAGTCAGCAACAACGATTAAATATGCGGTCGTCGAGTTCATCATCGGTGTTTCAATGACTCAGGTTGCCAAGCAGCCCGATCCGGAATTCGCGAAGAAGGTTGTCGAGGCCGGCGGAAAGACGCTCAACCTGTGCTTCCAGTGCGGGACCTGCACGGGCAGTTGCCCGTCCGGCAGGCAGACCGCCTTCAGGACGAGGAAGCTCGTGAGGAGAGCTCAGCTGGGCCTCAAGGATGACATAATGAAAAGCGACGACCTGTGGTTGTGCACGACCTGCTACACGTGCTACGAGAGATGCCCGCGCGGCGTCGAAATCGTGGACGTCATCATGGCTCTCAGAAACATGGCTGTGAAAGAAGGAAACATGGCTCCCCAGCACAAGAAGGTCGCCGAACTCATCTCGACCACCGGCCACATGGTCAACCTCAGGGACGAGGACAAGAACCTCAGGAAGAAGCTGGGTCTGATGGAGGTCCCGCCGACGGTGTTGACCGATCCTGCCGCACTAGAGCAGGTCAAGAAGATATGCGAGGTCACGGGCTTCGACAAGCTCATCAAGGGGGGATCCAAGTGAGCAAGAAGATGGGATTCTTCCTCGGCTGCATCATGCCCATGAGATATCCCGGGATCGAGAGCGCGACGAGAGAGGTCTTGAAGGCCCTCGGCGTCGAACTTGTGGAGCTGAAAGGCGCATCTTGCTGCCCGGCTCCGGGGGTCACCAGGTCTTTCGACCAGAACACCTGGAGAGCGATCGCGGCCAGGAACCTCGTGATAGCGCAGAACGCCGGCGTTGATGTTCTGACGATCTGCAACGGATGCTTCGACTCGCTGTTCGAGACGGCGCACCAGCTGAACCACGACAAGGAAGCGCTCGCGAAGGTCAACAAGGTGCTGAAAGAGATAGGCATGGAGTACAAGGGCGAGACAGTCGTTAGGCATTTCGTGGAGTATCTCCACAAGGAGATAGGTCCAGATGCGATAAGGAACAAGGTCAAAGAGAACGGAGGCAAGCCCTTGAAGGCCGCCGTGCACTACGGGTGTCACTTCCTGAAGCCCTCGACCGTGAAGAAGATCGACAACCCCGAAAGGCCGACCATCTTCGACGACATCGTCGAGGCGCTCGGTGTCGAGAGCGTCGAGTACAAGGACAAAGGCACTTGCTGCGGAGCCGGCGGAGGAGTCAGAGCAAGGACTCCTGACGTCGCGTTGAAGATGACGAAGGAGAACCTGACGAACATGAAGGCCGCGGGCGTCGATGTCATAATCGACTGCTGCCCCTTCTGCCATCTCCAGTACGACATCGGGCAGGCGGAGCTGAAGGAGTTCCAGATACCGGTCTTGCACCTGTCCCAGCTGATGGGCCTCAGGTTCGGCCTGGACAAAGAGAAGCTAGGGCTCGAAGCGCACAAGACCCCCGTGAAGCTTCCCTCCTGAGTGATAATATTGCACAGGGCAAACTTGATCGCTGTCACCCCGGTCGATTCAGTACCGGCTGACATGCGACCTTTTATTGATTTCAAGGCAGCGATCGAGAAAATCGAGCTGAAAGGGGACGAGCAGGTGGCGATTTTTCTGGTGGAGACCACCGCTTGCTACATCCCTATATTCTTGGACAAAGGCTCCACGGTGGAGAAGATAAAGGATGAGCTCGCCCGGCAGGACGCGGAGATGCCGATCAACCAGGAAGGGGCGATCAGGGAGCGGTTGAAGGCCCTGTTCGGCGAGAGAATCAAGTAGTAGATGTTTGATGAGGGTGCGATATGGCAGAAAGATGGATGTGCTTCTACTGCGGACGCGTGCACGACACGAAGGAAAAAGCCATCAAGTGCCACAACGCGCACGTTCAACCCATCGCGAAACATCCGAACCCGCCGAAGATAAGATGGTGGGCGGGAAGGTAGTCTGCCGAACCTGTTTCTTGAGAGCGTGTTTCATCACTGGTCATTCTCAACCCATCATGGCAATCTTTTAATATCGTATTCATTTATGGCACAACCCCGCACTCGCGTGGAGGCTATTGATGTCTCAAAAGGCAAAGGCGGTTGCCGCGACAAGGAAGATGAAGGACAAGTGGAGGGCCAAGCAGTGGTACAGGCTGCTCGCTCCTGAGATGTTCAATCTCGCGCTGATAGGCGAATCGCCGGCCGAGACCCCCGACAATATAATGGGGAGAACGATAGAGGCCACGGTTCAGGACCTCACCGGGGACTTTTCCAAGATGCACATCAAGCTCAGGTTCAAGGTGCACGACGTCAGAGGACTCGATGCACACACTCTCTTCGTCGGCCACGATCTGACCAGCGATTACGTCAGAAGGCAGACGAGGAGGAAGAGGTCGAAGACCGATGCGGTGGTCGAGGTCACGACCAAGGACGGCTGGAAGCTCAAGGTAAAGCCGATGGGTGTGTCCGAACAGAGAATCCAGTCCTCGCAGAGGACGGCGATAAGGCACATCATGGAGGATGTTCTGACGAAGGCCGCCTCGGAGTGCACCATCGGCGAATTCGTGAAGAAGATGGTCGACGGCGACCTCGGAAAAATGATGGCCGACAGGGGCAAGACGATTGTCCCCCTGAAAAGGATCGAGATAAGGAAGAGCGAGGTGCTCAGCTTCGGAGAGGTTCGACCAGTCTCGGAAGAGGCACAGCCCGAACAGCCTTCGGAGACACCGCCAGCCGAAGAGGCTCCCGCAGAGGATAGCGCGGCGGAGAGCGCGGCAGAAGAGGAGAGCGAGGAGCTCTCCGAAGAGGAATTGGCAAAAGAGGCAATCGAGAAGAAACAGTGATTGCCTGACATGCATCTCTGCAAAACGCTTTTGTGGTTGTCGATGATATCAGCATCAAGCTCCGGGCCTGAGGCGAACCGTGTCGGGGTGGCTCAGCCTGGTGGAGCGTCGGACTCATAGGGAACCTGAATGCGACCAGATGCTCCCGAGATATCCGGAGGTCACGGGTTCAAACCCCGTCCCCGACACCATTCATATCCGGAATTGGCAAGCGAGAAGCTGGCTTCGGACGAGCTCATTGGCATCTCTTTATCCAGATATTGCCACCGCCCAGGCCGTCCGTTCCCCAATGGTACGATTCGTTATCGGACGTGAGCCACAGATCTATCTTGTCCGTGTCCCCCTTTCCGCAGTCAGTGACCTGCAGATGGAAGGAGAAATTGCCGAGCTTCTTGACGGTCGCGTTCCCGTAAGCATGGGCCGTCCAGTTGCCGTCGCCGTCATCGTCCTCGAACATGATCTCGGTGAAGTTCAAGGAATGAACGGTCATCATCGAGGACCTCGCCTGGAAAACGAAACTGGAGTTCTCCAAATCGCTGTCGTTGAGGCAGAACCCGAACGTGTTCTTGAAGCCGTTGACCATGAACCAGCCGCCGCCACCTGCGGTGCTCGCATTGCAATGCGACCTGTCATTGTCGTTATCGTTGTTATCGCTATTCTCTTTCACATCATTGACGCCGATTGCGTTGTCTTCGTTCGATACGATGTTTCTCATCTGCCCCGCAGTGCCGACTGAGATGCTGCCTATTATTAAGACAGCTATCACAATAGCAAGAACGGTGACTATCAATCTCTTCATGCTTGTTCCCCTCATGTCAGACTAATAGCTCATCGGATAAGTATGTTTCCGTGTCTCAACAAGGTTAAAATAGGCACGTCCATAAAGGTCATCGGTCAATCGACGATGGGAGCCGTGGTCGGATAAGGGTCATAATTTATACAGGGAAAGGAGGTGTGGGAAAGACTTCTGTCGCCGCGGCGACAGCGCTCAGGGCTGCGAAAATGGGGCATAAGACCGTAGTCATGAGCACCGACTCGGCGCACAGCCTGTCCGATTCCCTCGGGATACCGCTATCCGGTGAGATAAAGACCATACAGAAGAACCTGGACGCGATCGAGATAGAGGTCCAATACGAGATAGAGAGCAAGTGGGCCGAGATCCACAACTATATCGCGGACTTCCTCGAGTCTCAGGGAATCGAGCCAGTCACCGCCAAGGAGCTTGCGGTTCTTCCGGGCATGGAATTCATGTCCGCGCTGTTCTACATCGAGCAGTTCTACAAGGAAGAGAAGTACGACACGATAATCGTCGATACCGCCCCCACGGCGGACACGATCAGGCTGCTCTCGTATCCGGACGTCATCGACTGGTACTTCGACAAGCTGTTCGGGATCCTGAAGAACCTTATGAAGGTCGCCCGCGCGACGGTCGGGCACGTGATGCGCACGCCGCTGCCGACGGACAAGGTGCTCGAGGATGTCCAATGGATGAAGACGAGATTGGAGACGGTCAAGAACATAATGACCGACCCTGAGCAGACATCTGTCAGGCTCGTGCTCAATCCCGAGAAGATGGTTATAACCGAGACGATGCGGGCCTACACCTACCTCTCACTGTACGGCTACACGGTCGAGTGCATAATCGTGAACCGGGTCTTCCCAGAGAGTTCGGGCAAAGGCTATTTCAAGGAAAAGCTGGAGGAACAGAAGAGATACATGAAGGAGATAGACGAGGCCTTTTCCCCGCTGAAAATGATGACCGCGCAAATACTCAGCAAGGAGATCGTCGGTAGAGAATCGCTCAATCTTCTGGCGGATATGATATTTGGAGATGAGGACCCGACACAGGTATACAGCAGGGAAAAGCCGATGAAGATGTTCGATGAGGACGGGGCGCGCGTTCTCGCCCTGAAAATCCCTTTCACGGTTGACAAGACTGTAGAATTATATAACCGCAAGGACCTCTTAATCGTCAGCATCGGGAGCTATAAGAGGTCCATCACATTGCCTTACACGTACGCGTCCCTTGCAGTGAGGAACGCGAAGATGGACGATGGCTGGCTCAAAATATATTTCGAGGAGGAGAAAGAGCATGAGCAGGAAAGCGACCGCAAAGAAAGGAGAAGAGGCGGTAAGGGAGTTCGCCGAGCACATTGAGCGGCTCGCGACGAATGTTCTCACGGGGGACGCCCCTGTCCATCTGCAGAGGGCCGGGAGCGAGATGCTCGCAGCGGTTAACAAGTCGATCGAGGACATGACGCTTCCGGAGGAGACAAAGAAGCATCTGCTCGCCGCCGAGAAGGAGATGCTCCTGGCGATGAAGGGGTTCATCGACGCCGCCGTCAAGGAGATCGACAGGATAGAGAAGAAGCCGAAAAAGAAGGACGAATTGAAGAAAATAAAAATCGAATGACGTTCAAGCGGATTCCTGGACGCTCTCGACGATCTCTCTCAGCCTCGCCTGAAGCTGATCAATCTTCGCCCCGACAGGCACGACACAGATTATAATCGCCTTTCGCCCAGCGCTCACCAGCATCATCTCGTGCTTCTCCGAGGTCACTCGCATCGCTTTGGGCTGCCCGATTCTTAGCTCCGAATGTGCCGTCGAGGCCGCGCCCATCATGGTTGCGCACATTATCGTGAAGGTCTCGGCGATGACCCCGTCCGGAATGTCGGAAGCTATCAAAATGCCGTCCCTGGAAACGACGGCGGATGCTATGGAACCGAATTCGGTTCTGAGACCTTTCAATGCCCGTTGCAGCTCTGCGGCGTTCAATCTGTCGTTACCTCCTCGAGCTTGAACACGCACTGCTTGTCTCCCTTCGCGACACACTCGATTTCCTCGCAATGCAGCTGCTTGTGTCTATGGCCCTCGTAGATTTTCTTGAGTATGCCGCGCATCCGGTGACAGGAGACCTTTCCGACCGTGTCGGGCTCCAGCGATTCTATCGAGCCCGTCACCGTCACGATCCCGTCCTCGAACTTGACATCCTCCACCCAGCCTTTCGCCTTCAGCAGCTTCGCGCAGACCTCGAAGTACTCCTCCGATTCTTGCTGAGCGATGAGAGCCATCTCATCTCCAAGAATCATCCCTTCACGGTAGAAAAGGCCGTAGCATGCTTGGGACATAACGCTCTCATACAGCTTCCTGATCTGCTTGTACTCCCTTTGGGAAAGCTTGACGAACCTCATATGAAATCTCCGGGAAAGTATCGAATCGCAGGAATCAGGAATCTGATTATGAATAAAAACCTTTATTGGTGATTCGCACGGAGCGAAACAGGACGGCTTGCTGTTCTTTAGATTTCTATGTTCTGGCTGTCATGGGGTAATCCCTCAGACCGACAACGCGAAAATCCTGAGAAGTTTATTATCCTGGAGTGTTATTCGCATGAAATCATGCCGAAATTCTCCGATTCCGACGGCGAAAAGGCGGTCCGCGCCGCGAGGACAGTGATAGAACACCATATATCCGGCCGCAACATCCCTCGGCTCGATATACCTCAGAATTTCGACAGGAACGGCGGCATATTCGTGACGCTGAAGACCTACCCGGAGCACGAGCTGCGTGGCTGCATAGGGTTTCCCGAGCCGATACTGCCGTTGAAAAATGCGCTGATAGAAGCGGCGATAGACGCCGCCACGCGCGACCCGCGCTTTTTCCCCGTGTCCCCGAGCGAAATGGACAACATCGTCGTCGAGGTCAGCCTGCTGACTCCGCCGGAGCTGATAATCGTATCGAGCCCCTCGGAACTCCCCAGCAAAGTGAAGGTCGGCGAGGACGGGCTCATAGCGGAGAGAGGCTGGGCAAGGGGCTTGCTACTGCCACAGGTACCGGTCGAGCTCAACTGGGACGCGACGGAATTCCTCCGGGAAACATGTCACAAGGCGGGCCTATCGATGGACGCCTGGAAAGACCCCCAGACCAAGTTCTACAAGTTCCAGGCGGAGGTCTTCGGCGAGGAGAGCCCGAGAGGGAAGATAAGAAGGGAAGTCCTGAGTGGTCGCGATGGATGCGGTCGTTAAGGGAAAGGCATTGCTCGATGCCGGCTTGACCGATTGCTGCATCGGGATCGACGACGGCAAGATTGTGAGGATCGCAAAGGTCATCGAGCGCGCGGACAGGCGATACGACTTTTCGGGACACCTGATAGTGCCTGCGGGCGTCGACTTGCACGTTCATTTCAGAGAGCCTGGCATGACGCACAAAGAGGACTTCGAGACGGGCTCGATGGCAGCCGCGGCGGGCGGCGTGTCGTTCGTTGTCGACATGCCGAACACTAAGCCGCCGACAAGAACATCCTCCGATATCGAAGAAAAAATCAAGCTGGCATCGAAGAAGAGCTTCGTCGATTTCGGACTCGCGGTACTGCTCGATGAGCGCACGGATGTCGCCAAGGTCTCGAGGCTCGCGTTGGCTTTCAAGGCATATCTGGGCGAGACTACTGGTGATTTGGGTATCGATGCCGAGCGCATGCCCAAGCTCCTGTCAGATGTGAAAGACGCCGGGATACCGACCTTCGTTCATGCGGAGCACGTCGGCGCGCTCGAAGAGATATCGGAGAAAAATCTCGTGGACCACGACAGGCGTAGGTCGCAGAAGCGCGAGGTTGCTGCCGTCAAGAGGGTGTTGGAAGCAAAACCAGCTGGCCTGAGAATACATCTCCTGCATGTCACCCAGGCTGAAATTTTAGAGATGTCTAAGAATATCGACGGGTTGACCTCTGAGGTCACGCCGCATCACCTGTTGCTCGACAGCGGTATGAATTTGGGCACCAGAGGGAAGATCAACCCGCCATTGAGATCGAGGAAGACGAGAGCGGCACTCTGGGAGGCTTTCGCCCAGGGCTTGAACGACACACTGGGTTCAGATCATTCTCCACACACAATAGACGAAAAAGAGGAGGATTTCGACGCCGCGCCGAGCGGGATGCCCGGGGTCGAAACGATGATACCGCTGATGCTGAAGCGCGTCGCGGACAGGAAGCTCGACCTCCGAACCCTCTCGAAGGCCGTATCCGAAAGGCCAGCGGAGATACTCGGCTTAAGCAAAGGCAGGATCCGAGAGGGATACGATGCGGACCTCATGGTGGTGGATCTGGGAAGAGTCGTGGATATCCGGGCGGACAGGCTTCATTCTAAATGCGGATGGACCCCGTACGAGGGCTGGGAGGCGATTTTCCCCGAGTTCGTGATGATAGGAGGGAACGAAGTCGCAAGGTTCGGAAACATAACAGGCGAGAGATGCGGAAGAGCGCACAGGCCCGGGGCTGAGAACCGATGATGGTCGATATGTCCGAACTCGACGGGAAGAGCTTCGCCTGCATCGACGGCTGCGGCATGTGCTGCCTTTGCCAGCCTGAGCTGAGCGACGAGGAATTGAAGGTTTTCGAGACGGACGAGTTCTTGAGAAGCGGGCTCACGAGAGAGCATCTGGGCGGCCGGAGGAGCGCTCGGCCGAACGCGATCAAGCTCCAGGGAGGTCGAGGCGCCTGCTATTTCCTGAAGAACAGACGCTGCACGATCAACGAACTGAAGCCGAAGTTCTGCCGGCAATTCCCCGTGCATGTGCATGTCCTAAGAAGGATCCAGTTGAACGTGAATCTTTCGTGCAGGGGCGTGAGAGAGGAAGGCGGCGGCTCGATGAGGGGCTATGGCAGGACATTGATATCTTCAATCCCCGAGACCAAACTCTCTTCCGAGCTCGAAGAGGCACGGAAGGTGGCGGACGAATTCGACGAGAGGTGCAAGAACGCTGGCATCTATCAATCTCCCGAAAGGATTAGATCCGTCGCGATGAAGCTATTGCCGCTGATCGAAGAGCATGACGGCATCGCGAAGCTGCTCGCGTTTGCCGATAGGGAGCCTGAGATCGGAAACTCGCCTGATGAGGACATATTAGCAGAGATTTCCGCGACGCGCCCTGCACCTGATATAGACGCGCTGGCACGCGAATCGAACTATGCGATGTTCGATGTCGACGACATCTCGAGATTGCCCGTCTACGTAGATGAGAGGCTGAGATGGACCGTCTTCAATTCCAGGGACGGGAAGATACAGGTAGAGATATTGGAGGAGGACGGCACTTTGAGGCACGCGGGAAGCATTGACGCGGATGATTTGACCCTGCTAAATCGAAGCGAGGAAGCGAGAAAACTGTTTTCAAAGTACGCAGAGTTGCTGATATCGAGAGACCCATTCTATGGCAACGTTTCGAGCATATGTGACCTCCACGGGTACAAGCACGACCTTCTGACTGTGTATATCGGGGTCCTCGCGACCACGCTCCTGGATCTTTGGTGGCGGGCATCATTGATAGCACGCCTGAAAGAGAAGAAGAGATTAGATGCGAACCTCGCCCGCGAAGGGATAATCGCCTTCGATATGGATTGTCTGGACGCACCGACGATTGGTGCGTTCATTTAAGACCATTCTTTCGGCGGGATTGGTAATACTTTCAGATTTCTACCACAAAGTTTATAACATTTCCAAATTTACCTGCGAATCATGACCGAACAGGCACAGGTCGCGCAGTTGGACAAGCATGACAAGGTGATCCTGCAGATATTGCAGGAGAACAGCAACACGAGCCTCAAGGAAATTGCGGAGAAAACGGGCCTGTCATCCTCGACGATACATTACAGAATTAACCGGTTGATTAAGGAAAAGATAATCGTGAATTTCGCCGCGCAGGTAGACCCTATCAAGGTCGGCAAGGACATATTGGCCGTGTCGCTCATCAACAGCAAGTACGGCGCGGAATACTCGAGACGCCTCGGCGAGAAGCTCGCAAAAATACCGGGCGTCTGGGCCGTATACTATCTTTTGGGGAACATCGATTTCGCGGTGCTATTGAGGACCTCTAACAGGGACGAGCTGAGAAACGTCGTCGACTCTATCATGAAGCTCGACGAGGTCGAGAAGAGCAACACGTATCTCGTGCTCGAGAGGATAAAAGAGGACCCGCGGGTTCAATTCCAATAGAGCGCGATGGCCACGATTACTCTTCATGCTTTCTGTAGGCATTCCAGAGAGTACGACAAGTGCGGCTCGTTCTCGCAAAACCTTTTTAAATGACTCCCCTTTATGGGAACAATCGGTGATTGGTTGCAGAAACCCTTGGCGGTCTTGAACAAGGCGATCAACCAGCAGGTGATCGTCGAGCTCAAGGCGAAGCGGTCGTACAGAGGCATACTCGAAGGATATGACCCGCACATGAACATCGTTCTGAAGAATGCCGAGGAGGTCCTCGACGGCAACGTCGTTAGAAAGCTCGAGTCGACGATTGTCCGGGGGGACAACATAATCTACATATCACCGTAACCAAAGCGAGGAATGTTCTTGAGCAAGGGCACGCCATCGATGGGCAAGAAGTCGGCGAAGAAGACGCACATAATCTGCAGGAGATGCGGCAAGCATTCGTTCCACGTGAGGACCGGGGTCTGTGCAAGCTGCGGCTACGGTGCGACCGCCAGAATGAGAAAATACAACTGGGCCAAGCTGAAGTAAAAGATCGGGAGTGGCACGAACAATATGTGGCATATCCCCAAATTGAAGGAAGCATGCGGCGTCATGGGGATGTGCTCCAATAGCTCGGTCGCCGAGTACCTCTATTTTGGGTTGAGGATACTCCAGCACCGTGGTCAGGAATCCGCCGGAATCGCGGTCTTCAACGAAGGCAAGCACACGATTGTCAAGGGGATGGGGCTTGTCCATCAGGTCATCGCGAGAGAGCAGATTTCGACCCTGAGCGGGAGCAAGGGGATAGGACACATCAGATACTCGACTTTCGGTGCTTCGGCTCTGCACAACGTGCAGCCGTTCGTCGTGCAGACGATACACGGCGAGGTGTCGCTGGGACACAACGGCGAGATAATCAACGCGGAAGCGATGAGGACCGAGCTCAAGAAGCAAGGCTGGGCGTTCATGACCTCTTCAGATTCCGAGATAATCGTCAGGCTCTTGGCCAACGAGCTGAGCGTTCACGGAGAACCTGTCAAGGCGATAAAGAATCTCATGGGCATCATCCAAGGTTCGTACTCCCTCGCGATAATGATCGGTGACAGGGTGTTCGGCGTGCGTGACCCGTTCGCGATACGCCCGCTCTGCATAGGCAGGCTGAACGACGGCTGGGCGGTCGCCTCGGAAAGCGTGGTGTTCGACAACCTCGACGGCGAGTTCGTGAGAGACGTAGAGGGAGGAGAGATAGTCGAACTGACCTGCGAAGGACCGAGGTCGTGGAAATATCCTGCTCCCAAGGAAAAGGCGCACTGCATGTTCGAGTGGGTGTATTTCGCGAGGCCGGATTCGGTCATAGAAGGACAGCTCGTGTACCAGGTCAGGAAGAGGATCGGCAGGAAGCTCGCGCAGGAGCAGCCGGTGAATGCCGATGTCGTGATACCGATACCTGATTCTGGCAGGGCGCACGCTCTGGGGTTCTCCGAGGTTTCGGGAATCCCTTACAGGGAAGGGCTGATGAAGAACAGATACGTCGAGCGGACGTTCATCATGCCCGATCAGAGGGAGAGGGAGACCGGCGTGATGCTCAAGCTGAACGCGATAAAGAGCGAGGTCGACGGAAAGAAGGTCGTGATACTGGACGACAGCATCATCAGGGGAACCACGATGAGGCAGATCGTCCAGATACTGAGAAGGGCAGGAGCAAAGGAAGTGCACGTGAGGATAGGCTCCCCGCCTGTCGTGGCTCCGTGCTATCTGGGAATAGATATGAAGACACGGCATCAATTCGTTGCGTTAAACAAGAGCTTTGAGGAGATAGCGAAAGTGATAACCGCCGACAGCATCGGATACCTCAGCATAGAGGGATTGGTCGAGTGCATCGGGGTCGGCGACAGGAACCTGTGCCTCGGATGCCTCACCGGCGAATATCCGATGCAGATAGAGGGCGAGAGGGTCAGGTTCCAGAAGAAGATAGATGCGTACTGAGGAGCGCGGATTGTCGTTCGAGATAGTTTAAATATGCTCTCCAGGCTTTCTGCGGTTGCTCATGGCGAGATGGGCCGATAGATCAGCGGAAGATCGCTCGCTTGGCATGCGAGAGGTCAGGGGTTCAAATCCCCTTCGGTCCACTATGATTCTCAGAATCTCATAGCGGTCTTCATTTTCGATGCGTGTTCTGCAATCTCGGTGAGCGTCGCCTGAACACCTGCTCCGTTCTCCTCATAAATCGATATCAGCCTCGAACCCTCTACAACGCCTGATGCGCCAGCACGAACAGCTTCCGTAACATGTTGCGGAGAAGAGATTCCGAATCCCAGAACGACCGGCAGTTTAGAGCTCGGAGATATTTTTTTCAGCATGCTCAATGCAGATTCTGACAGCTTCTCTCTAGCTCCCGTGGTTCCCGCAACCGAGACGAGATATACGAATCCCGAGGCGCGCGATAGTATGAGTCCGATCCTTTCATCATTTGATGTGGGTGCAATCAATTGAATGACATCGAGATCGAGATTGCGAGCTGTTTCGCACAACGATTCAGATTCCTCGATTGGCATATCTACCACTAGCAACCCGTTGCCACCGCTCTCTGCCAAACGATTGCAGAATTTCTCCGAACCGAATTTGAGTATGGGATTCAGGTAGCTCATCACAACAATCGGAGATTCGTTTCCAGACTTCCTTACCTGCTCAATTGTCTCAAAGAGGTGACGTACTTTAAATCCCGCTTCTAGAGACCTATTCATCGCCCTCTGGATGACCGGTCCGTCAGCTATCGGATCGGAGAACGGCAGACCGAGCTCGACGATATCCGCGCCGGCTTCGGACAGAGTGTTAATCAACCGCAAAGTGAAATCGCGGTCAGGATCGCCCGCGCATACATACGGTATGTAAGCCGCCTGTCTTTTTTCCCTTAGGCAAGAGAAGACCTCCTCAAGCGAGCTCATGGCTCTCCCTCCATGGAGGCCACTTGAGCCACATCCTTGTCTCCTCTTCCGGAGAGATTTATGATTATGACATCATCCTTTGGCGACTCCTTGGCAAGATCGGCCGCGAAAGCGATTGCGTGAGCGCTCTCTAATGCGGGGATTATCCCTTCGGTCTCGGAAAGCAGGTAGAATGCTGCAAGCGCCTTCTCGTCCGTGACAGAGACATACTCCGCCCTGCCAGAGTCTCTCAGGAAGGGATGCTCAGGGCCGACCCCTGGGTAATCGAGACCTGCGGCTATCGAGTGCGTCTCCGATATCTGCCCGTCCTCGTTCTGCAGTATCAGCGTCTTCGCGCCGTGAAGCACTCCTTCCTCGCCGGCAACGACGCTAGCGGAATGCTTTCCTGTCTCTATCCCCCAGCCACCGGCTTCGACTCCGAACATCTTGACATTGACATCTGACAGAAACGGATAGAACAAACCTATTGCGTTGCTTCCTCCGCCGACGCACGCGACCAAAGAAGAAGGAAGCTTTCCTATCTGCTCGAGAATCTGCCGTCTTGCCTCACGACCTATCACTGATTGGAAGTCCCTGACTATAGTCGGATACGGATGGGGCCCGACAACGCTCCCAATCAGATAATGCGTCTCGTCGCTCGTGGCTGCATAATCTCTCAGAGCTTCGTTAATCGCGTCCTTCAAGGTGCGCGAGCCCGATCTCACGACGTTCAGCTTAGCCCCGAGAAGCTTCATCCTGAAGCAGTTCAGTTTCTGCCGCTCCGTGTCGACCTCGCCCATGAATATCTCGCATTCCAATCCCAGGAGAGCACAGGCGGTGGCAGCAGCAACACCGTGCTGACCGGCTCCCGTTTCGGCAATCACTCTCCGTTTGCCCATGTGCTTGGCGAGAAGCGCCTGTCCGAGAGCGTTATTGATTTTGTGCGAACCCGTGTGAGCCAGGTCCTCCCTTTTCAGGAATATCCTTGCCCCGCCGCATCTTTCGGTCAGCCTCTTCGCGAAATACAAAGGTGTCGGCCGGCCTGCATATTTTTCCAACAGCTCGTTCAATTCGGATTTGAACCCCGGATCCTCCCTTAGTCGATTGTACTCACGCTCGAGCGATTTCAATGCACTTGCCAGTATCTCTGGGACGAAGAAACCCCCGAAACGCCCGAAATAGCCGTTCCTGGTCATAGCTTGCACCTTCTGATGAACTCTGAGACGAGCTTTGGATCCTTTTTCCCGATACTCTGCTCGACGCCGCTCGAAACGTCCAATGCGTAGGGATTGAGGGCTTTGGCGATGTGCAGGTTATTGACCGTCAATCCGCCCGCGATGATGACGCGCCTGCAGCATTTAATCGGGATTGTAGAATAATCGTAGGCCTGTCCGCTGCCGGGAACGCTGCCATCGAATAGAATTGCATCGGCAACTTCTTTGAATTGCGCGACCTCCGTATTTTGCGGAGTGAAGGCACGGATCACCCCGAAGCCCTGTGCCTTGATTCGCAAAATCGAACTGGTATCAAGAGTATAGAGCTGAATGACATCGACGTTCGCCCTCGTGCCCAGCTCGATAGCCTCACTCGATGTCCTCGGGGCGCAGACCAAAACCTTCGTAAGCATCGGGCCCAGGGTCGGAACGATTTCTTTGATGAGATCTATCGGAATGCTGCGCTTCCTGCCGGGAAAATGAACAAATCCTAGAGCGTCTGCTCCGAACGACTCGCACATGACTGCGTCATCCGCACTCATTATGCCGCAAATCTTGACCTTCATGCTGAGACGCTCCTGCAAGCCGCTATAATCTCGCTAAGCTTCGTCCTGATGTCTTGCGCCTTCATGAAGAGAGAACCGATCAGAACGGCATCGAAGTCCCGCAATAATTTGAGGTCTTCCGAGGATCCGACTCCGCTTTCGGCCACTACGAGCTTGTCGTCCGGCAACAGCTTTTGCAGCTGACGAATTCTCTCCAAATTCGTCTTCATGCTCGCGAAATCCCTCGAGTTCAAACCGATTACATCGACCTTGTCCTTTGCGCTTAGGGCCTGGAACTTTGCGATGTCTTTCTCGTCATGCAGCTCCACAAGCGGCTCCAAACCTTTCCGACAGCAATCATCGATGAGCGATTCGAGCGATGCCTTATTGAGCAATTTCGCAATCAGGAGCACCGCGTCCGCACCTATCGAGCGCGCGATGTCCAGCTGTTCATTCGATATCACGAAGTCCTTGAACAGCAGAGGAACGTCGAGCCGTGATCTGAAGTACGAAAACAGCTGGATGCTCCCGCCGAAATAATCGGGTTCTACGAGCACGGACACCGCGGATAATCCGAACGAGCGATATGCGTCTATCACCGAGTCAGTCGAAGGAGGCAGAACCATAGGCGATGAAGTTGGCGATCTCGGCTTGTACTCCGCTATCAGGCTGATTCCCTCAGAGAATCTAAGGGATTCGGAGAATCTTGTTCCTGAGCAGGCATGAGGAACGATATCCTTCTTCTCGGCGCTTCCCAATTTGAATATCCGATTCAGCGCAAGGATGGAAAGGGGCGTTGGGACCCTGATTATCTCTTCGTCTAGCATTCCGAGCAGTTCGCGGGCCTTCTCCTCCTCTTCGCAACGCGCCAGGAGCTCACGACATATCTCGCTGCACCGTTCTTGCATAACATCCATCTGAATCCTTCTGTCGAGCAGAGCCTTCACATCGCTCGTTCGCTGGCGTTCCACCTCGACCGCCATAACCGCCTTGGAATATTCCTTTGCCTTTTTCAGCGCGAGTCCGCCATCAATCATGTCGCAGGCTATTTCGACGCCTTCTCTCAGCGATTCTGCCCTTCCGGACGCGCAAATCGCAAGCCCTGCATTCAACGCGACAACATCTCGCCTCGGAGACCGCTCTCCCGAGAGAATCGAGAGGGCGATCCTAGCGTTGTCCTCCGGCGTGCCACCCTTGAGCTCTTCGAGGGATGCCCGTTCGAAGCCGAACATCTCTGGCCTGATGAAGAAGTTCTCGATCTTGCCGTCCCTCAATTCCACGACTCGCGTGTCATCGGCGATCGATGCTTCGTCCATCCCGTTCGAGTGCACGATGAACACGTGATTAGAGCCGAGCTCCATTAGCACCCTCGCCATTTTCTCGGCCAGGTCGGGATCGTACACACCGATGAGCTGGTTCTCGACAGAAGCGGGGTTCGTCAGCGGCCCCAGGATGTTGAAGTATGTCCTGATGCCGAGCTCGCGCCTCGCGCCCGCGACGTTTCTCATAGAGCTGTGGAAAATCGGCGCGAACATGAATCCTATTCCGACGGCCCCGAGAATCCTTTCCACGGATTTCGGATCCAAATCTACAGGAAAGCCCAAGGCCGCGAGAAGATCGGCGGATCCCGATCTGCTGGAGACCGACCTGTTGCCGTGCTTCGCGACCGGCACCCCGGCAGCTGCAACGACGAATGAGGCGACCGTGCTGATGTTGAAGGTGTTGAGTCCATCTCCTCCGGTCCCGCAAAGATCTACCGCCCCGGGCGGCGACCGGATCTTGGCACAACTCTCCCTCATCGCCATCGCGAAGCCGGTCAGCTCGGCAACAGTCTCCCCTTTCATCCTCATGGCAGTGATGAACGAACCCATCTGGGCGGGTGTCGCGACCCCGGCCATTATCTCGCGCATCACCTGCATGGCCGTTTGCGAATCGAGATCCTTCCCTTCGACGACCAGGCCTATCGCATCGCGTATCATGAGCGACACATCCCGAGGAAGTTGGATAGAATCCTCTTGCCGTGAGCGGTCATCACTGATTCAGGATGGAACTGCGTGCCGTAGATGTCCTGCCCGTCCACCTTGAGCGCCATAATCTCTTTCTTATCGGTCTCCGCCAAGACCTTGATGGATTTCGGGAGGTTATCCCTCTGGACAATCAGGGAATGGTAGCGCGTTGCAACGAACGGTGAGGGCACTCCTTCGAAAATCGGGTCTTCGAGATGCGATATCCTGCTCAGCTTGCCGTGAACGGCTTCCTCGGCGCGACTGATTGTGCCGCCCTTGACATATGCGATTGCCTGATGGCCCAGGCAGATACCCAGCACCGGCCTCGAGTAACCGTCGTTCCTCAGGATTTCGAGCGCGCGGTTCGTCTCCCGCGGGTGCCCCGGCCCGGGGGATATTACGAACCCATCGGCCTCCTGCGACAAGCGATCGATATCTGCGGAATCGTTTCTTCTCACGGTCACCGATGCGCCGAGCTCGCCGAGATACTGCGCGATGTTATAGACGAACGAGTCGTAATTGTCTATCAAGAGTATCCGCGTCATATTCTTCCGTCCCCCTCGGAAGAGCGCATCGCGCTGAGCATGGCCCCCATTTTATGCTCGGTCTCCATGTATTCGCGTTCCGGAACAGAATCGGCCACGATCCCAGCTCCCGCCTGGATGCTCGCCTTGTTTCCGGAAACCACGATGGATCTGATGGTAATGGCGAAATCCATGTTGCCCGTGAAATCGAAATATCCGACAGCGCCCGCATAGGGCCCCCTCGGGGTCTTCTCCAGCTCTGAGATTATCTGCATAGCCCGGATTTTCGGGGCACCGGTGACGGTGCCTGCCGGGAAGCATGCACGCAGGGCATCGAATCCGTCACAGTCCTCCCTGATCTCGCTTTCGACGTTGCTAACGATGTGCTGCACGTGCGAGTATTTCTCGACGCCCATGAGCTCCGTGACCTTGACGCTGCCCGTCTTCGAAACGCGACCCATATCGTTCCTGTGCAGGTCGACAAGCATGAGATGCTCTGCCCTTTCCTTCTCGTCCAGCAGCATCTCGAGCTTGAGCTTCTCGTCCTCCTCGGGGTCGGGCGATCGAGGCCTGGTGCCGGCGAGCGGGCGCGTCGTGAGCTTATCGCCTTCAAGCCGGACAAGCATCTCCGGGGAAGAGCCCAGCAACTGCACCTGGCCGTAATCGAGATAGAAGAGATAGGGTGATGGATTGAGTGCCCGAAGAACTTTGTACATGCAAAGGGGGTCGCCTCTGACACGAAAATCCGTTCTCCGAGAGAGGACGACTTGGAATATCTCGCCGTCCAGGATTCTCTCCTTGGCACTCAATACCATCTTTTCGAATTCATCTTGATTCACATTTGACAGGCCTTCGCCGACCGAGAGGGACGAGGTTCTGTCAGAGCGCGCCCGGGAAAGGGCTTCCTTGAGCTCCGAGAGCTTCCCGTGCGAGATCAGGAACGCTCTCGCATTGAGATGATCGATGCAAACTAGATGCCTCGGCAGGATGAAATAGGACTCCGGAAGCGCGCCGTCTATGGCCAACGGCTGGGCGATATTATCAAAATGCCGGGTCATGCCGTAGCCGACATATCCCACAATTCCTCCGGAAAAAGGAGCTAGCTCTGATTTACCGACCTTTATCGATCTGAAGAACTGGCGGAGCGAAAGGTAAGGGTTATCGACTTTCGATATCTTGCCGTCTATCTCAATGAGATTCTCCCGTGATTTGAAAGTGAGAATGGGATCGAAACCGATGAAGGAATATCTCGCCGTCTTCTTCGATCCCTCGACGGATTCGAGAAGGAAACATTCACCCTGAAATTTCTCCCTTAGGGACGAGAATATCGTGATCGGGTCCGTTCGGACCTCGTTCTCTATCGCCGCGCTCATTGTCAGAGATATATCTCCGAAGCCTGTGTCTTTCATGTCTCGCCTCGCATCGCCAAAGGAAATCCCTGCCGTCTTTCACGGAAAATCATGATGAATGATGTATTATTTTTAGCTTTGCTGTACAAAAATGTCTAATAATGCGAAAATGCTATAGAGGCGATATCGCAGGCCACGCAATCTCTCATATCGTACGAATTGTTATTCGGTATGAGACAACCGGAACGAGGTGCACGCTTGAGCGCTAAGATTGTACTCCTCGAAGAGATGGATCCCGATAGCTCGTCTTACGGCGGAAAAGCGACGGGATTGGCTCATCTCATTCGCGCGGGCGTCAATGTTCCCGAAGGATTTGTCGTTCCGATATCCGCCTACGATGACTTCGTCGCGTCTAACGACCTTGAGCCTAAAATCCGAACTATACTCGAAAGCACAAACTTCGATAACGAAGCAAGCGTCAAGGATTGTTCCAATCGCATCAAGGCGTTGTTTTCCGATGCGAAGATGGATTTCAGATTTGCAGAGCAGCTCAAGGAGACGCTCGACAAGAAAAGGCCGGGTTGCCGATGGGCCGTCAGATCATCCGCGGTGGCGGAGGATATGCCCGAGGCATCGTTCGCTGGTCAGCAGGACTCCTTCCTTTGCGTATCCAGCTCCGATGTGCCGGAGCATGTGAAGAAGTGCTGGGCATCTTACTGGAACGATCGCGCGATAGCTTACAGGCACGGCTCGGGGATACCTCAATTCCTCGGAGGCATTGCCGTCCTGATACAGGAGATGATCGATGCCAGAGCATCGGGGATCCTTTTCACATCAGATCCGATATCATCGAACAAGAATGTCTCGATAATCGAGTCCAGCTGGGGCCTCGGAGAGGCGATAGTTTCCGGGATGGTGACCCCGGACAGGTTCGAATGCGACAAGAGATCTGGAACAATACTGAGGAAGAACATCGGCCTCAAGTCCCGAGGGATATTCATGGCTCCCGAGGGGAAGGTATGCAGGGATATCAGACCCGACATGCAACGCCTCTCCTCGATAACAGAACTCGAAATCGAAGAACTTGTCTCCTTGGGAAGAAAAATCGAAAAATACTTCGGCAAACCGCAGGACGTTGAGTGGGCGCTCGGGCAAGACAAAATCTACATCCTTCAGGCAAGACCGATTACTACCATTGCGAAAAAGACCGAAACGCTCTGGACAAGGGCCTACGGGGACGAATACTGGTCGGACGTGACATCTCCGCTGTTCTTCTCTTTGCTCGGGCACTACCTCTCCGAGTACGTGAACAGGGAAGGATCGAAGATAATGGGCTACAAGAATCTGACCAACAAGGAGCTCCTCAGGGTTCACAAAGGGCACATATATTTCAACAGCGAGGTGCTAGAAGAGGTCTTCACATACAACCCGAGGTTCTCGAGAACCAGGGAATTGTTAAACTATTTCCCGAAGAAGGACCAGGAGAGAATAGCAAACGCGAAGACGAGAATCATAAGGCGGTTGCTTGCAGAGATCAGGATAGCCCTTCTCGACCCGGATGGAATGATACTCAGGACCGCAAAGGCATACGATGAGTGGTCGGTCCGGTTCATGCAGGAGATGAGGAGGTTCGACTCGCTCGACCTGAAGAAACTGAGCGACAACGAGCTGTTTTTCGAATTCAAGAAGATGGAGAAAGCCCTTCTCAAGCATTACAGGCTGATCAGATACGGGCTCGTGACGCACAGCATCGGGATGAACCTCATCATAAAGAGATGGCTGAGCGATTGGCTGAACGACAAGACAGGGGAGCTGTATTCCAAGCTGATTTCAGGTTTGCCGGGAAACAAGACTATCGAAACGAACGACGCAATAGTCCGGCTCGCCAATATGGCGAGGGCCGACCCCTCAATCTCGACTCTTCTCTTGAATCTCGATGCAGGCTCTTTCATCGAGAGGATAGACCACGAACCACAGTTGGCCGCCTTCAAGAAGGAGTTCGCCCGCTTCATCGAGGAATATGGACACAGGTCGCATACGAGGGAGATATACTTCCCGAGATGGGCGGACGATCCGACGCTCGTCGTAGATATGCTCAAAGCGCTTGTTGCATCTCCTCCAGTTGATTTGGAAAAGCTTGAGAAGGAAAAAATAAATGAGAGGCTTGCGACCGAGAAATTCGTTCTAGATTCGATAGGGAAGATGAAATTCGGCTTCATCAAGAAAATCCTCTTCAAAACCATAATGGGATATGCGCAGACATATCTGATGTTCAGGGAGAATCAGAGATTCTATCTGGATCATCAGATAGCGCGCCAGAGAAAGCTTTTCATGGAATACGGCAGGAGGTTCGCGGAACGCGGCTGGATATCTCAGCAGGAGGACATCTTCTTCCTTTCGAAGGAGGAGATATTCGAGATAGCGAAAACAAGGGTCCCCTTGGACATTGAGATTGTCAAGGGCAGGAGAGAGGATTTCAAGAAGTTCGCGAACGTGTTGCCGCCGAAGTTCCTCATCGGCGACACCGAATTCGACGACACGGTTGTCAGCCTCGAAGATGTGGTAAGGATAGACGGGACCCCCTCCAGTCCTGGCATAGTGACCGGAAAGGCTCGAGTCATAGATTCGATAGATCACATATCAGAAATCCAGGAAGATGAGATATTGATAACTTCCAACACCGACCCGGGCTGGACCGCCGTATTCTCCAAGATCGGAGGTCTAATCACCGAGACCGGCGGGATATTATCGCACGGAGCGGTCGTGTCGAGAGAATATGGAATCCCTGCTGTCACGGCGGTGAGCCGGGCAACGGAGATCATCAAGACCGGGCAGACCATAACCGTCGACGGGAACGACGGAGTAATCTACATCAGAGGAGCCAAGGGCGGCAGCGATGTCATACACGAATTCGGCAAGGATTTGAACTGGAATGAGAGCTTCTACTTCAACTTCTATGATAGGAAGGAAGACATCTGCGGGTTCATGCGAATAGGCCTGAGGCCGAATAGAAAGCACAAGAGCGTGTTCTGCTATCTTCTCGCCCCGGGGGACCTGGTGCTCGGCAAGAGGGGGAAGATACGGTTCTTGGGTGAGGAGCTCGAAGGACTCGGTCTTAGATTCGAAAAGAAAATCCCCGAGAAGGTGTGGAGACTCGTCTTCTCGGGCGTCATGGACGGACCGCATCCGGAGAAAGTGGAATTCGACCTCCTTTTCGATGCCTGCAACGAGATATTCGATTATCGAAGCTGCGCGTCGGAAGATGAGAAAGAGATCTACGGAACCGTTGTATCAGAGCATCTGGAGCAATTCGGGAGAGTAAAGGGTCGACTCGAAATCGGAAACAGGAAGTACATCATCGATGGACTTGGAGAAAGGGATCATTCCTGGGGTGTCCGGGACTGGCATGCCCCGAAGATGTGGATCTGGTTGACGTGTCAATTCTCCGATAAGGCGGCTTTCAACATAGCAAAGCTTGTCGGTGATAAAGGCGTGGTAGATGCGGGATTCATTCACCTGAACGGCAGGAACATCCCGATAGTCGATGTGAATATCGATACGAAGTATGCGGACGACGGCTCTCCGCGCTCGTTGTCAATACAATTAATTGACAAAGAGGGAGGGAATCACCCCATCCACGCAGAGGTTATGCGTGGGACTGCTCTTCCATTCGAAGGAAAGGAAGAGAAGAAGCTATCGATAATGCACGAGACCCTTGCAAAATACAGGTACAAGGACATGACGGGATACGGGATCGCCGAGTATCTCATAAGAAAAATCTAGAAAAGCGCTCTCTGTCGGGTCCCGGTGCCAGGCATTCGATAGAATTGAAAGCTTGGAGCCATCAATCAATCTTACACACGAACCTGTAGTTCTTGTACTCTTGCCAGATGGCCTCGAGATACTCTTTCTCTGCCGCCTTTGGCACATAATTGTACCGCTTCATTTCTTCGAGCAGGACGGCCTTGATTTCTTCTTCGGACTTCTCCCTGACATCGTAGCCCGCCCACATTATGAAATCATAACCTGCGATGCCGACCTCGCTATCGCCGATCTTGACCGCCTTCACTCTGCTGCGCTTCGGACAACAAGGGTTTCGCATCTGCAATCGCCTTCAAAGCAGTTTCTTTATCTTGAACATGAGCCAAAGAATAGACACAGCAACAGCCGTAATCGCGATGATGACCCAAAATGCAATCGGGTCGTTCTGAAGCGGCAGGTCGACGTTCATCCCGTAAAGGCTGGCTATGAGTGTCGGCAGCATAAGTATGAGGCTGATGCTCGTGAGTATCTTCATGATAGAAGAGAGGTTGTTCGCGATCGCCGATTCGTGAGCACGCAGGATGTTCTGCATTATCTCTCTGTATATCGTCGTCATGTCGTAAAGCTGGGCGACATCGTTCTCCAGGTCCTCGAGCATGTCCGCCTGGTCCTCTGTGAAGGAGATGTGTCTCGCCCTGCCGATCATGGAGATCGCATTGAAGTTCGATAGAAGCGAGGTGTTGAGCAGGATCAGCTCGCTGTTGAGGTTATACGCCTTTTCTCCGATCTCGCCTCTCTGCTTTGAAAGGACAGCCTTTTGGAGAAGCGATATCTGGCCTTCCATGGGTCGTACCTTCCGGTCGATGTCGCGATTTATTTTCCGAATCAGCGCCAAGAAGAGATCGCCCGGATTCTGTATCTTCAATTTGCGCTTGGAATCTGCCAACAGATCGGCCCCGGAGAATGTCGCGACCAATCTGACAGTTATGATATTGCACGGCGTGACGAAAATACCCACAGGCATGGTCTGAGCCGTCCCGTCCTCCTTGGCGCTTCGTATAAGACTCCGAAGAACGAGTAGGTCGTAATTCTCGTCGAGCTCGAGCCTCGACCTCTCGTTCGGGTCGAGACAATCCGCGACGTCCTGATATTGAAGCTTGAAATTCTCGTTCAGGAGATTGACCTCATCGTGAGAAGGCGCAATCGCATCGATCCAGAGCGCATCCGCTAGCTTCGACTGACTGCACTCTCGAAGCTCGCCGTTCACGGCGCAATAAAGCTTCAGCATAACGTTCACCCATATGCGCTCTGCTCCCCGGACAAACGGGGGATATGTATATACCTTTTCGTCGGATGCCAGGATATTTCTCATCGCTCCTGGAGATTTTTGGGGAAAGAAATTCTGATAATCCTGAGGTTCCAAATACTATTAGATTGATTGAGCAAAAGGCATAATCATGAGAAATGGCAAGCCTTGGACAAAAGAAGAGGTTGAGGAATTCGCATCGGAGCTCACCGCAGTCACTGTCCCGATAAACATGACGTTCGAAGGCAAGCAGAAAATACTGGATTTTTCTCGCGTCGAAAAGATATTGCTTGGCGCGAAGGCCATTGCCGTTTCAGAATGCCAATGCCGTGCGAGGGTGAAGGGATGCGATGCCCCGATGGACGTCTGCCTGTATCTGAATGAAGAAGCTGTCAAGCTCGTCGATAAAGGGGAGGCGAGAATCATATCCCTTGCGGAGGCTCTAAGAATTCTGAAGATGACTTCCGCGGCTGGGCTTGTCCATCTCGCCTACACCGATAGAGCCAATGCCGAGCTGAATTATATCTGCAGCTGTTGTCCCTGTTGTTGCCATTCGTTCGCCGCGATACGAGAGTACGGATTCGATAATGCCGTAATCTCTTCGGATATGGTCGCTGAGCAGAAGCCCGATCTTTGCGACGATTGCGGGATTTGCGCCGAAAGATGCCATTTCATGGCTAGGAGAATGGAAGACGGCAGGTTGTCATTCAACCGCGAGAAATGTTTCGGATGCGGGTTGTGCATTTCCGTCTGTCCAACTGGCGCCATAGCGCTCGTAAAAAGATGATGAGCGCGTCATTCGAATACCGGGAGTTTGACGACACGCTTTCTCACAGGATTCTCATATCTTACGGTCTTCATCTCCCATGTCCGTATTATTATGTATCCCTTGCCGCTTGACACGATGTAGTTCGGGGAAATAGCGACTTTGCCGAGACCGCCTGGTGCATTCACGACGAAATGGGGTATCGCGAGTCCGCTCGTGTGCCCTCTGAGGTTCTCGATAATCTCTATGCCTGCATCGACGCTGGTTCGGAAATGCGATATCCCTTTGACGGCCTTGCAGTGGAACAGATAGTAGGGCCTGACGCGGATCTGAAGCAGGGTCTGGCATAGCTTGCGCTGGACGATTATGTGATTATTGACCCCGGCAAGAAGCACCGCTTGATTGCCCAGCTGTATTCCCGCCCTGGATAGCATATCGCACGCCTTTGCCGATTCCTTTGTGATTTCACGCGGATGATTGAACTGCGTGTTGACGAACAGCGGGTGATGTTTTGACAGCATCTTGCAAAGCTTTGGTGTGATTCTATACGGAAGAGTCACGGGGCTTCGTGTGCCGATTCTCTTTATTTGGACGGTCGGTATCTCATCCAATTGCGACAGAATCCAATGAAGATGATCGTCTTCCAACATCAGCGCGTCTCCCCCGGTCAGGAGAACGTCGCGTATCTCTGGGCTTTGTCGAACATATTCTATCGCTTCTTCCAGTCTAGCATCTGATGTGTGTATATCCCTTTGACCTATGCGCCTCCGCCTCTGGCAATGCCGGCAGAACATCGGGCATTGGTTTGTCACATTGATTATCAGCCTGTCCGGGTATCTTCTGACGACCGCCGGGACGGGGGAGGTGGTCGCCTCACCCATCGGGTCGATTGTGGGCTCCTCATCGAGTATCTCCTCGATTGACGGGACGCTCTGGGCTCTTATTGGACAATATCTGTCAGAGGGATCAATCAGGCTCGCATAATACGGAGAAATACCCCAGCGGAACTTCCGGCCTATTCTCTGGAATTCCCGCCTTTCCTCATCGGTTATATCTATGATTCTGCTCAATCTCGAAACGGTCGTAATCCTATGGTCGAGATGCCACTGCCAGTCGAACCACTCGGTCCGAGACGCTCCCATCAACTCCCGGATGTGCAACATCCGAGACGCAATCGTCTTCGACAACTCGATTCCGGAGGGGACCAGCGTGTTTTCCTTTCGCATCCGCTCTCCGTATTCTCTCAGCTCCTGAGATCTGCGCATTGAAATCTTCTTTTTCGAGACCATCTCCAGCTCCCGGGAATTCTCAGGAATCATTCGAGCGGCAAATTACTCGTTTTCTTATGCGCTAATCTTATTTCAACGTTTCCCAGCGGTCAAATCCAGGAGAAAGATTCAACATATGAGCAGTCAATTCGGAATCGAAAGGGATGGACTCAGCAACAATAACCGCTTTCTTGGCGATAGGCTTCATCATATTCGTCGGATTCTTCGGCAACCTAATATTCAGCAGGCTCAAGGTCCCTGATGTCCTGATACTGATAGCCATCGGAATGCTCCTGGGCCCGGACATCTTGGGCAACAGGTTCGGCATAATAACAGATGCCTCCTTGGAGAGTCTGAATCAGTTCAAAGACATCATCCTCTCGGCTGCACTTGTGATAATACTTTTCGACGGCGGGCTCAGCCTGGACATTCGTTCCGTGAGCGAATCGATGAGACTCTCGATTCTTATTTCCGTCTCTGCATTCGCCATGTCTATCATAATGGTCGGGCTGGCATTGCATCTCATAATGGGAATCGATCTACTTCTAGCACTCTGTCTGGGATCAATCATCGGAGGAACAAGCAGCGCAATAGTGATGCCGATAGTGAACAGGATGAGAATCCATCCGAGAACGAAGGCTCTGCTCAGCATTGAAAGCGTATTGACAGATGTGCTCGTCATCGTTGCAGCGCTGACTATTCTCTCGGTCATCTTGCTCGGAGAGATAGATGTGCTATTGGTGACGAAGGATATAGCTAGCAAGTTCCTGCTGGGTGCACTATTCGGGTTTATCGCAGGAATAGGTTGGCTGTTCGTGCTCAGGAGATTGCAGAATCAGCCGCTCTCGTACATGATCACGATCGGTGCGCTTTTCATTCTCGCAGCCCTGGTTGAGGAGCCTCCAATATCTAGCTCGGGGGCGGTGGCGGCGCTTGCGTTCGGGCTCGCAATCGGCAATAGGGAAATGGTCGGAAAGAGGCTGAAATCTCACTCGCCCACATTCAGAATGAATCTGCAGATACAGCAGTTCCACACGGAAATCACTTTCTTCGTCAGGACGTTCTTTTTCGTCTATTTGGGCATGTTCTTCCGGTTCTCGAGCTTCACCGAAATACACCTGGTGGCCGGTCTCCTGATGATAAGCATGGTCGTGCTTGCGAGATGGCTGGCCTCGCTGATGGCGTCAAGGATCGGAAATCTGGAGTTTGCAGATTCCATGGCTATCTTCTCTTTGATGCCGAGAGGATTGGCTGCCGCGGTGCTCGCAACGCTTCCGGCAGTCATGCTTCAGGGGACGCCGTACTGGAGTGAAGGCCTCGGATATCTGTTCTTAAACACCACGCTAATCGTCATTCTCGGCACGACGATAATCGCGACGATTCTCACATTTGCGACCGAGAAATCCGTAGACAGGCGCATCAGGAAAAAGACAGAAAAGGATCTCTATGCCGATGGACCGTCATAGAGAAGACGCTAATAGAACCAGCCCTGATATTGACCGGTAGCCGGGCATCCCATGCACTTTTTCTCCTTGAAGGATTGACAGCTCCGACACTTGGAAAGCGTACCGCACGGGGGCGAATCCGCATGCGATTGTGTCAAGACTGTCGGAAAGACAAGGCTACGTTGCGCCGTTATGACGATGTTGAAGTCCACATCGGAAACCGATTCGTGCGTGCGGATATGGCCGTTGACGATCGCCTCGAGGGTGGCAACACTCTCGCTGAAGAAGAGCATACAGAGATTGTGCTTCCCAGAAACGGTGAAACCGTTGGCAAAATAAGGGCAGTCTCTGAACATAGCCAATATCTCGCTCGGCTTTGTAGACGAGACATCGACCTTCGCGAGATACAGGCCGACCTTCAGCGGATTTATGCCGGTCTGAGTCTCGATTGCACCGATATTACGTAGTTTGCGTATCCTGACAGCTACAGAAGGCTGCGACAGCTTCACCCTCTTGGCGATTTCCTCCTGTGACACATCGGGATCCTGCGCGAACATGGATATTATGATCCTGTCTTTATCGTCGATTTTCATGCCAGCATTCTCCTATCTCTATTATATCCAAGAGATATTGCAGTTATCTCTATATATTATAGACATATTTCAGATTTTTCCTTTGATTAATTAGGAATTCTTTTATATTTTATTATGAAGTTACATTTGGTCGGAAGGTGTAGAAAATGGCGATGTTCTGCCATCAATGCGAGCAGACTGCGGGAGGAACGGGCTGCACAGTTAGAGGCGTGTGCGGGAAAGATGAGGACATCCAGAGCCTTCAGTACATGATACTCTATGGGCTGAAGGGGCTGGGCGCGTACGCGCATCATGCGAGAAGGCTCGGAAAGAGGAGTGAAGAGGTGGATGCATTTGTGCACGAGGCTCTTTTCAAGACTCTTACGAACGTAGACTTCTCGCTGGAGGATCATTTCAATGTCGTCCTTCGGCTCGGAATGATGAATCTCAAGGCGATGGAGATACTGGACGCAGCCAACACGGAGGCGTTCGGAGATCCAACTCCCACGACGGTCAAAACGGGTACAATCAAAGGACCGGGTATTCTTGTAACAGGACACGACCTCCTCGATCTCAAAGAGATACTGGAGGCGACGGAAGGGACGGGAGTCAATGTCTACACACACGGAGAGATGCTGCCCGCTCACGGCTATCCGAAACTCAGAACGTACAAACATCTCGTAGGAAATTTCGGGACCTCCTGGCAAAGACAGAGAAAGGAATTCCCCGAGTTCGGAGGACCTATCGTAGCATCGACGAATTGCGTCCAGATTCCGACGGACTCATATAGAGACAGGCTCTACACTACGGGAATAACAGCTATCACAGGCGTCAAGCACCTTAGAGATAAATCGGATCTCCCGAAGCTCGTGGAGCATGCTATCAAACTGGGCGATCTGCCCGACAACCCGGGCAAGCCGCTCACCACGGGATATCATCACAAGGCCGTGCTACAGCTAGCGCCTAGAATCATCGAGGCAGTCAAGGACGGGAAGATACGCCGGTTCTTCCTCATCGGCGGATGCGACGGTGCAAAGCCCGGAAGAAACTATTATACACAGATTGCGGAAAAGATACCGAAGGACTGCGTCATAATCACGCTGGCGTGCGGCAAATTCAGGTTCAACGAACTTGATTTCGGCACGATAGACGGCATCCCGAGATTGATCGACATGGGACAGTGCAACAACTCGTACTCCGCGATCTTGCTAGCCATCGAGCTTGCGAAGGCGTTCAACTGTTCGGTGAACGAGCTCCCGCTGTCCTTTGTGCTTTCCTGGTACGAGCAGAAGGCCGTCGCGATCCTCGAGACCCTGATAGCTCTCGGCATAAAGAACATGAGAATAGGCCCATCCCTGCCGGCGTTCGTATCACCGAACATCATGAAGATGCTTCAAGAGAGGTACAACATCATCCCGATCGGAGATCCAGACAACGACCTGAAAGCAATGCTCGGAGAATGAAGCATGGTAGTAAGAAAGATAATCAGAATAGATGAGACGAAATGCACGGGGTGCGGTCAATGCGTCACCGCTTGTGCGGAAGGCGCGCTCGAAATAGTCGACGGAAAGGCCAAAGTTGTCAAGGAGAGTTTTTGCGATGGTCTTGGAGCGTGCATAGGTGAATGCCCGGAGGGCGCTCTGACCATTGAGGAGCGAGACGCGGAAGAGTTCGACGAGGAAGAAGCGAAAAAACATATGGCCAGACATACGAGGAAGAATCACCTCGAGAAGTGCGGCTGCCCTTCATCCGCTCCGATGAATATCGAAAAGCCATCGCGCGTGCACACGGGGGGAGAAGAGCAGACTGCCAGACTGGGTCACTGGCCGATTCAGCTTGCATTGGTTCCGGAGAACGCCCCATTCTTGAAGGGCAGAGATCTAGTGGTGATTGCCGACTGTGCCGCGGTAGCATACGGAAACATCCAGAACCGGTTCATCGACGGCAACGCGATCGTGATATGTTGTCCGAAGCTTGACGACACAGGACCCTATGAGCGGAAACTGGAGAACATCATTAAGAACTCAGGAATAAGAAGCATCTCGGTTGTCCACATGGAAGTACCGTGCTGCTTCGGCCTGCATAGGCTTGTGACAAAGGCTTTGGAGAAAATCTCAGGCAAGATCCCCTACAGGCAGTACGTCATCGGAATCAAGGGAGACATCAAGAATTGAATATCATCTATCTGGATTTTCTAAGCTTTCTGACCGGTTCGTCTCCGGAGTTTCCTTCTTCGACGCTCTTCCTTTCAGGAGGGAATCGATAAGCGCGATAACCGTGCCGAGAAGCATCAGAATTATTCCGAGGTTCACCAGCTCGGGCTCGGCGCCCGTATACGATATTTCAATGTCGAGATTTGCGCTCTCCTCGGAAAACATCATGAAGTGGACATAATAAGTTCCTTCAGCGTTCGGAGTCCAATCAATCGAATCCTGCGAGGTATCGTTGATTGCGACCAGCAAGTTTGATTCTGAAGGATAACCCGTTTCGAGAACTTCGTCGTGTCCTTTCATATTCGTTATCAGAACATTCATGTCGCCCTTGCTGAGATTGAATTCGATATGGACCTCGCTTGCCGCAGACGAGTGGAACGAAAACGAATAGACATGCAACGGCTGAACAACCTGTTCGCCCCGCAAGCTCCTCCCGTATTCCAATCCGGATGCGATGGAAATCGAACCGACAGCAATAAGAACAATGCCGACGACGACCCCCAAAGTCACCACAGGTTTACGCTTCGTGACAATCATGGCGCTCTCGCAAGAGCCGCGGACGTTATTTATAATTTAGGTGCAACGAGCCGAATGATGCAAGGTGGGCGGAAAATGCGCGACTGGCTTCTGGGCAGGAAACATGTCTGATCTCCGTAGAGAATCCCGAAGAAAAGAAATGCGTCATTCCAACTATTTTCAATAACAGGGAGAAGCATCATACGCCCCGTGCTGAGCGCGACAAGCATACTGATTGTGACTTTGATTGCGATATTCCTCGTATTGCTATTTTCGTTCACCAACGGCTTTCATGACGCGAGCTCCATTGTCGCGACCATGATAGCCTGCCGAGCAGCGACCCCGAAGAGCGCCGTTTTTCTTGCAACACTGATGGTGATGCTGGGTGCACTGTTCGGGGGCAGCGCTGTCGCATTCACTGTCGAAGGTTTGGTCTACTTGAACAGCCGCAGTTCGTTCGTCTATGTCCTCATGACCTCGGCGCTCGCAGCTGTCGTCTGGAATTTGATTACTTGGAAGTTCGGCCTGCCGTCTTCCTCGACACAGGCATTGATAGGTGGGCTGCTTGGCGCAACCATCATCTCACAGGGATTAGAGGGGATATATTGGGGGGTGGACGATCTCTTTAGCCCGTCTCCTGTGTTGACCGGCGTCACCAAGATAGTTGCGTTTCTGCTCTGGTCAATTCTCTTCGGCTTTGCGATAGGGTTTCTGACACAGAAGATTGCAAGGTTCTTCCTGCGCAATGCGAAAAGAAGCGCAAATCGCCCGATAAGGAAGATACAATGGGCGACAGCGAGCGTACTCGCTTTCAGTTACGGAGCGAACGATTCGCAAAAGCAGATGGGGATAATCGTGCTGACTCTTCTGGCGGGGGGATATCTGGCAACTTCGGACATCCCGTCCTGGGTGAGATTTATCTGCGGTATCGCGATGGCTGCAGGCGTAGTCGGAGGCGGATGGAGAATAATGAAGACGCTTGGAGGGAGACTATATCCGATAGAGCCTCTGCACAGCCTCGATTCGCATATGGCATCCGCTGCATCGATTCTGAGCTCGACGCTCGCGGGCGCACCAGTGTCGTCGACCCAGGTAGTAGCATCAAGCGTGCTCGGCGTAGGAGCCGCGGACAACCCGAAAATGCTGAATTGGACCGTCGGGAGGGACATGCTCGTCGCCTGGCTCCTGACCATCCCGGCTGCAATGGCTATATCCATGGTTTTCTATTATCCGATTCACCTGCTACTTACAGGCTGAGAAGAGGCTTGCAGATGACAAAGAACGGGATTGATTTCAGGGGGATGATCGACAGGCTCTTCCCCACGAAATTTGATTTCGTCGGAATGCTCCAGGAGCAAGCGCTCACAGTTGTTCGAGGTATAGAAGCGCTGCTCGCCTGGATGAAGAGCGACGGGTCCGTACAAGACGACCTGCTCATCAGAATCGACGGAGCACTTGACGATTCGAGGCATAAGATGGAAAGCGCGCTGCTCGAGGCTTTCACGACCCCTTTTGACAGGAGAGATATTTACAGCATCGCCCACCAGATGGGAGAGGTGTCTGATTTCGTCGTTTCGACAAAGACGGAAATGATATCTCTCAATATCAAGGCGGACGAGCCATTGATAAGAATGACCGAGACGCTGAGGATGGGTATGGCGAAATTCGCGGACGCCGTGAAGGACGTGCAGGAGGACCCTGCCAAGGCAGAAGGCCTTATACGAGAGATCAGGAAGGCTGAGCACGAAATAGAGAACATCTATATCGAGGCGCTAAAGCAGATTATGAGCAAGGGGGACGCTATAGAAGCCCTTCGTCGGAGAGAGATCTATCACCACATGAAAGACGCTGGCAGAGCCTTAGGGCAGGCGGTCGACATATTGCATCGCATAATCGTCAGCATCGTATGAGAATGAATGCCACATCTTGTGCCTGCTCGTGCAAATTCTTTCGTAACACTCAGAAAGGAAATCATCCCAGCTCGAACCCGCTTATCGAGAATATCCCAGGGCTGAAAGGGCTGACCGCCGATTTGCTACGGACCAACCGATAATTGTGAAATTCGATCGCGAAGCCATGTCTTTCGAGAATCTTCTTTGCCGTCGAGTTCGTTTCTGGAACGCCCAGTATCGCCTTTCTTCCGATTGGAAGCTTCCCGAGGACGGCTTTGAAGAGAATCTCGGCGTCAATTTCGTCGGGAGAGCTCATGATCCACGGGCCGATATCGGACATGATCTCGTTAGTCCGTGCGAGCAAGAACCCCTTCAGCTCGCCTCTGTCAAACAATCCCAATGAGTTCTCAGGAAAATCGCGCATCAGGCATTCGAGGAGGGCCTTTCTGCAAAAACCAGAGACGCTCTCATCGAGTTCGGCCAGCTGCGATATATCTGCATCGGTCAATCTGCGAACCTTGTTGTCGCTCACAGGTTCGCGATCGCTCGCAGTCAAGACCCTCGCATAGGTGTCAAGAATCTCTACCGAACGGAATCCGTGGCGCTTGTAGAACGGCACGGCTTCCTTGACAGAGAATACATCGAATATGTCGATGCCTTTCTTCTCCTCGTTCGATATCAACGCGTTGATCAGAATCGAGCCGATCCCTTTCTTTCTCCACTTGCTCTCTATCACGACGTGCCCGAGGACGCATCTGTCATCAATTGTGAAGGCGGTTATCCCGCCTATTATGCCGCCGGCTGTGCACGCGACAATAGAACTGCCTGGGGACAGCTTGAGCATCCTCTCGATTTCGGATAGATGATAGCTCCAGCCCTCGATGTTTATCAGCTCGAGTATCCTCGGAGCGTCATCCGTCGTCATCTGTCTGACGAGCACATCCGGGCTCTTAGATGTCATATCACGACCCCGTGAGACTATCAACCCTATTCTGCGTTTCGGTAGAACATCGCGTCTTCCGTTTGCAGGCCTGGCTATAACAGCGTCTTGATTGCGAAGGCGACAGTTATCGACAGGAAGGACAGGATAGTGAGAAGCGCGATAAGTCTATCTTTGCGCCTAAGGGACATGACCGTCGTCGCAAAGATTCTCAACAGCGGCGTTGCAACGACAACGATTATGCCCAGGCCGATGATGCCCTCCGGCCTGACAGATGTGATCGAATCCACGATCTGCTGAAGAGAAAACTGTTCACTCAGTCCTCCCTGATTGGCTGTGACAAGGAGACATCCCAGCCCGATGGCGAAAAGAGCGACGGCGATTATTATGCAGCATTGCAGCACCTTGCACAGAACCGGCTCCATGCCGGGCTCGCATTCCGATCCTGCCGACATCTCACAACCAGCCTCCTGCTCTCGAGAACATCAGTGCCGAGATTATCAATATCGTCACGGCGAACACCGTCCTCAGCGTTTCGCCCTTGGCTCTAACGAGCAAGCGCGTGCCTATCATCGCGCCGATGAATATCCCAATCGATGCTGCTGCGATTATCGCGGGAGCCATCAGACCGTTCGAGAGATAAACGAGCGCGCTCGCCACCGCCGTGACTCCGATAATGAAATTGCTCGTCGAGACCGCTGCCTTCATCGGAACTCCCATCATGAGGTTCATCGCCGGGACATTCACTATGCCGCCTCCGACTCCTATCAGCCCCGACAGGTTGCCAGCGACGAAGCTTGCCCCGGCTCCTGGGCCTATCCTCCTGACATCATATTCGAACGCTTCCTTCTGACATTCGTCATAGAAGCGCCCGCGAAACCTCGACCGATCCTCGCCCGATCCCTTGCCCGTATCTGGTCTGCATCGCGATTCCGCATCCCTTGTCTTCCAAATGTAGAACGCCGTGTAGATGAGGACCGCGCCGAACACCGCCTCGATTACGTAATCCTGCAGGTAGAATGCGACGATTGCGCCGACAATCCCGCCCAACACCGCGAACAGCTCCAGGAAAATCCCGAGGTTGACGTTTACGAGGCCTCCCTTTAGATATCTCGATGCAGAGGTCGATGAGGTTACTATTATGGTGACCAGGCTTGTAGCCGCCGCGACCTTGATGTCGATCCCGAACCCGAGAGTGAGTATGGGTATGAGGAAAACGCCTCCGCCTATCCCCAGCAGCGATGCTATTATCCCGATGAGAACCGAGGCGAGGATTAGCAACAGAATCTCGATCAATACCAGTGGAAGACCCCCGTCAATGAGGCATTTTCAATTGACACGCCCCGATTAATCTTGCGGGATTTAACCTGATTCATCCGAAAGTTCTCACAGGGTCCATGGGTTCGACAGAACATGAGCAGGGAAATCCTCTGATGTCTTTCCGGTCGTCGCGAACCTGTAAAGCGCGGCCATCAGGACTCCGCTTACGGCGGTCTGTAGAACGGCGAGGAAAACCCAGTATATCACCGCGATCATCAGACAGATTATGCCGCCGATGATTCCGCCGACGGCGAACCCCAATATGACGATCAGGACACCTAGCAGCGCGAGCAGGCCGAATATCAGGCCGATACCCAGGTTCGAGACGAGCGCCTCGCCCCAGGAGCTTTTCAGTATGCTCACGCTTCTCTTCAAAGCCTGAAACGGCGTGAGCTTCTCCGCCGCAATCACAGGTATCACGAAATAGGTCGCTATCGACCACGCCAGGCCTATGAAGCCGATGACGATCTTTCCGATGAGCCCCGACCGCTCGGAAATCGCGCGGAGGATCAATCCGATTGTCGCTGCCACCAAGGTCCAAAGCAGTATATACCTGACCCTTTCGAGAGCGTACTTGATGCCGTATCCGAAGGTGGGATCTCCGCCGTCGAGCCTCATGAGAGCGCAGCCGACTATGGCCACATTGAAGAATATCGTTATGAAGAACGAAACGAAGTAGAACGCCACCCAAAAAACGGCAAAGACAATGTCGAGTTCTCCCGTGGATGAGAAGGCTCCGAAGAAGATGAACGGAACGATGAAGGACAGCGCGATAGCGATTATCGCGATGCCTGATATGACCGGAAAGAGGAGTATCTCCTTGTCCTTCTTGATCACGCCGAAACTGAGCTTGATCAGCTGCAACCCTCTACTGAACCTGCCCATGACATCACCCTGGGTAATCGTATTGCCAAGGCATGACCGATTGATGATATCAACTTTGCCCGATGATTCTCCGTAGCTCTCCCGACATCACGAAAAAGCTTTAATCCTGCCAGATTTGTCAAGTCTGCAAATGCTAGAAGAAATCTGGAACGAGCTGACGAATGCTATTTGGTTCAAGCTCACCTTGTTGCTGACCGTCGCCATAGCTTCAAATTTCCTTTTCGCGAGGTTCGGCCAGCCGAAGATAATCGGGCAGATACTCCTGGGCATAGTGATAGGCCCAAGCGTGATAGGCTTAATTAACGTGAATCAGTCGGACCCGGCGGACATAGTCGTCTCTCTCGCGAACCTCGGCGCTATCATATTGCTGTTCATGATAGGTCTCGAATGCAAGATCAAGGAGATCTACACGAAGCGGGCGACTTTCATCGCGATCGGTGGGGTATTGGTCCCATGGGCTGCAGGATTCGCGGTTGCCGAGCTGATGCTCCCGGCTCCTCTGCCTCCCTTGGACAAGTTCGCGCAGTCGGTGTTCGTCGGAGCGGCATTGGTAGCGACGAGCGTCGCGATAACCGCTGCGGTGCTGAAGGAGATGGGGATTCTCAGTTCGGGGGTCGCAAAGACAATCTTGGGCGCTGCAGTCGTCGACGATATCCTCGGCATGATAGTCTTGGCTATATCCTCTGGGATTGCAAGAGGAGGGATAGATCTCCTCGGCCTAGTCTTGGTGATAATCGCGGCACTGGCGTTCGTCGCAATAGGCGCGTATGTCGGCTCAAGATATCTGATGCGCGTCGCGGAGCACATCGAGAGGAAAGGCGCTCAGCACAATCTGCCCGAGAGCGGGTTCCTTTTCGTTCTCTCGATGATGTTCTTGTACGCCGTCGTTGCAGAGGCAATAGGCATCTCTGCAATAGTCGGAGCGTTCGTCGCCGGCGCCTCTCTGGCAAGCTGCGAGTTCACGTTGAAGTTCAGGGAGAAGACCGCCGTGCTCGAATGGGTCTTCGCGCCCGTCTTTTTCCTATCCCTCGGCATCCTCGTCAATATACGCTTGCCGATAGAATTATGGGTATTTGCGATAGTCTTGACCGTAGTCGCGATTCTCACAAAGCTCGTCGGATGCGGCCTGCCCGCGAGATACTCGGGCATGTCGAAGCAGGATTCCATTGTCGTGGGAATCGGAATGTCGCCAAGAATGGAGGTCGCGATGATCATTGCGCTCTATGCGCTTTCGATACCGATCATTTCGCACGACGTCTATTCTATAATAGTATTAATGGGCCTGCTAACGGCGGTGTTCACGCCCTATCTGCTCAAGAGAACCATGCGGCACATCCCCCCCACCGGAGATGTCTGCGAAGATAAAGGAGCGAGACGGATCGGCTGGAAGGAGATATGAAGAGAATCAACCTGAATGAGGTCTCCGGAAGTTCGCCTGAGGGAACGAGAGGGGTCGACTTCAGGCCTCTCTTGGCGAAGAACATCGGCGCGCCGAACTTCTATCTGAGGCATTTTGAGCTCGCACCAGGCGGCTATACGCCCAAGCACGCGCACGATTGGGAGCACGAGGTGTTCGTGATCGAAGGGCAAGGCAAGATTTCGTTGAAAGATAGAGATGTGGTTCTCGGACCAGGGGATGCCGTGTTCGTCGAGCCGAACGAGTTGCACCAGTTCGTCAATACTGGGAAATCCAAGATGCGATTGATTTGCGTGATCCCGAAACCGAAGGACGATTGAAGGACAAGATTAATCTCGGTCGATGCGCTTCCCGATTCTCCGGGGGTATTCGATTTGGCCAAGATGTTGGTCTGTTATTACTCGAGATCGGGTCATACGAAAATCATGGCATACAAGGTCGCAGAGGGCATCCGCTCTGCGGACGTAGAGGTCGACGTCAGGAAGTGCACGGAGGTTGAGCCCGCGGACCTCCTGAGGTACGACGGCATCATCTTCGGCTCGCCGACATATTACGGCGTCTGCGCTGCTGAGCTGAAGGCGCTCATCGACAAGAGCGTGAAGTACCACGGGAAGCTGAAAGGGAAGGTCGGAGGAGCGTTCGCTTCGTGCGGCGTACTCGGAGGCGGTTGCGAGACCACCGTCGCCCAGTTGATCGAGTCTTGCCTGATACACGGCATGATTGTGATGGGGGATCCCGATGGGGCGCATTACGGGCCTGTAGCGATCGAGAAGCCGACGAAACAGGCCGAGAAGACCTGCGTCGAATACGGCAGGAGGCTTGCGGAACTCACAAAGAAACTGCACGGATGACGTCCCGAAAGGTTTAAAATCACATAACAGCTTCAGTGAGACGAGCAGAAGAGCGTTACTGGCTCGTCTGATAAATCGCGAAGACTCAACCCGGAGGTTCCTCGATGAAAGGCGCCGCAGATGATGTTCTTGAAGGACTCGACAAGATGCCCGCGAATCCCGCAATGCCCTACAACCCTGAGGACGAAGAGCTGCAGAAGATACTCCAGGGATTGCGAACGAATATCAAGATAATAGGCTGCGGTGGCGGCGGATGCAACACCATCAATAGATTGGCCGAGACCGGCGTCGTCGGTGCCGAATTGATAGCGGCAAACACCGACGCACAGCACCTGCTGATCATCAAGGCGAACAAGAAGGTCCTTTTGGGAAGGAGGGTCACGAGAGGGCTCGGAGCGGGCGCGATACCCCAAGTCGGCGAGGAGGCCGCGAGGGAGGCGGAGGACGAGCTCAAGCAGGTCATCCAGGGAGCGGACATAGTCTTCATAACGTGCGGCCTGGGCGGAGGCACCGGCACTGGCGCGGCACCGTTCGTCGCGCAGCTGTCGAAAGAGGCGGGGATACTTACCGTCGCCATCTGCACATATCCGTTCAAGGCGGAAGGGCTCATAAGGATGGAAAACGCGGAATGGGGGCTCGAGCGGCTCAGGAACATCGCGGACACGGTGATAGTCGTCCCGAACGACAAGCTCCTGGAGCTGGTGCCGAAGCTCGCGCTCAACGCGGCTTTCAAGGTCGCGGACGAAGTGCTCATGCGTGCTATCAAGGGTATCACGGAGGTCGTGACCAAGCCCGGGCTCGTCAACCTCGACTTCAACGACATCAAGACCGTCATGAAGGCCGGAGGCGTCGCGATGATTGGCCTTGGAGAATCCGATGACGACGACAGGGCCGTTCAGGCGGTCACGGCTGCAATCAACTCTCCGCTGATAGATGTCGATATCAGCCAGGCAACCGCGGCGCTCGTCAACGTCACGGGCGGACCGGACATGACTATTGCCGAGGCGCAGGCGGTCGCCGAGATAATCCAGGAGCGTATCAACCCCAACGCGAGGATCATCTGGGGGGCGACAGTCGACGAGACCCTCGAGAAGATGATCAGGGTCATGGTCGTCATCACGGGCGTGAAGTCCAAGCACATTCTCGGCCCGAGCGAGCCGAAGAGGGAGAGGGAGCTAGGGCTAGAGTTTATAAGATAGACCTGTCCTGCGGGCTGAGTGCACATGGAAATCGTCGATAAAGCCTGGAGAGTACAGCGGAAAGTCGAGGACCGCGTCAAGCACATAGGCAAGGGAAGATACGGCCGAGTGCTGAAGATGGCCAGAAAGCCGACCCCGGACGAATACGTGAAGACAAACCAGATAACCGCCATAGGTCTGTTCCTGATAGGAGGGCTGGGGTTCTTCATATACTGGCTGTTCGAGTACGGCGCCGACCTGATTGCCGGTCTGTTCGGATAGAAGGTTTAAGTACGAAGACACAATGCAGTAATCATCCCAATTCGTTTTTGGTGATCTTTTGGACATATTCAAGATAGAGCAGAAGCCACCTGCAAAGCCTGAGTCGGCGGAACAGAAGCAGCAGGTGCGCACTCCGACGGAGAAGAGCAGCGTCAAGCTCGAGACCTCGGGCGACCTCAAGAAGGCGATAGCCTCCGGGGACAGCGTCGAGTTCGAGGCGAAGCTGAAGGTCATGGGCCCCTCGCCGAAGGCCGTGGTCCTGCGCTTGGACATCGTCAGCTCCGGCACCGATGAGGGCTCTCCTGAGTGGTTTGTAAAGGTCTACGATGTCGTCGGAATCCTCTGGGACAGCTCGTCCGGAGACGAGCCGGTGCTCGAGTTCGAGCTGCAGCCTGAGCAGGAGAAGACGCTGACTATCACAATCAATTCCCCCAGCGGAGCGAGATACGGAGACAGGATAAACCTCATAGTGAACGCCAGCCTGAAGGACGACCCTGGCGTTTCCGATTCGTTCACAATACAGGTCACGGCGAGACAGTCGATAATGGCCGTGAAGACCTCGATAGGCCACGAAAAGGCCGTCGCGGACTCGATTGCCAGCAGGGCGAAGTCGAAGAACGTCGGGATATTCTCGATACTTTCTCCTGCGACATTGAGGGGCTATGTCCTGATAGAGGCCATGAATACCGACGCGTTGAAGGACCTCGTCAAGGGGGTTCGGAAGACGCGCGGAATAGTCAAAGGCGAAACCTCGCTGACGGAGATAGACCACTTCCTGACGCCGAAGCCGATCGTGTCCGGAATCATCGAGGGAGACATCGTCGAGCTGATAGCCGGGCCGTTCAAGGGCGAGAAGGCGAGAGTGCAGCACATAGACGAGAACAAGGAGGAGATCACGGTCGAGCTGTTCGAGGCGATGGTGCCGATACCCGTCACCGTCAAGGGAGACCAGGTCAGAGTCATAGAGAAGGAGCGACAGTAGAAGGAGCGATGATTAGATGCCGGAGAAAGTGGAAGTACTGGTAGATGGCGGCAAGGCGACTCCGGGACCGCCGCTCGGCCCCGCGTTGGGTCCGCTCGGAGTCAATGTCGTCGAGATAGTCAAGTCGGTGAACGACAAGACGAAGGCGTTCACGGGAATGAAGGTGCCGGTCAAGATACTGATAGATCCGAAGACGAAGAAGTACGAGATCGAGGTCGGGACTCCTCCGACATCCGCGCTCATCCTGAAGGAGCTCGGGATTGAGAAGGGCAGCGGCTCGACAAAGGCGACAAAGGTCGGCAACTTGACCGCAAGCCAGGTATTGAAGATCGCGGAGATGAAGAAGGACTCGATGCTCGGCAAGACGAAGCGCGAGAGGTTCATCGAGGTTGTCGGGACGTGTGTTTCGATGGGCGTCAACATCGACGGGAAGGACGCCCGGCTGGTGAAGGAAGAGATCAACGCAGGGAAATATGACAAGATTCTTTAATTTGACAAGATACTTTCGCGCTGACTAGTTGGATAAACAAGGAGGAATTCGTATTGATCGATTCAAAAGATGTCTTGTTCGACGCATCTTCGTATCCTGATTATGCTGAGATGAAAAAGCGCACCGCGGCCGTCTGGAACCTTGTCCTGGGTACTAGCATCTTTTTATGGCCGTTTTTATAGCGATCATATATATCGGATACTCAGATGAACCGCCCGGGAGCGGAATTCCGAAAGACGTCTTGCTCCTTCTCCTGATCGTTCTTTGGGTCGCAGACATCGCCTTTGTTTATTGGATCAAAAAGAAATTGGCAAGTCGCGCCGATAGTCCAATAAGAATTACCTCTCAAGGAGTTGAGTTGTCAAGGAACAAGATCCTTCTCGCAACGGAGATATCGAAGGTTATGATTGACGTTCAAGGAAATATCGCCCTTTTCATACCCGGGAAAAAGTTGCCCGCCTATACATTGTCGAGGCAACATTTGGGAAATGCTGATGAATTCATTAGGGTGCTGAAGAATCAAAATCCCCTTCTCGAAATCGAAGATATGAGAGAACAGAACAAGAAATACCAGGCCGAGAGAAAGGCCAAGAAGGAAGCACGGAAAGGCTTATAAAGGGATGGCGGTATAGGCCATCCTCGCCCTGAATGTAGGAGAGCCAGAAGAGCTCGATAAGACTACACAGGAGGCATCGAATTGGTCGACCAACAAATCGTCGAAGCTGCAAGAAAAGCGCTCAAGAACTCGCAGCAGAGGAACTTTTTGGAGAGCGTGGAACTCGCGATAAATCTCGGCGAGGTCGATCTCTCCGATCCGAAGAACAGGATTCAGGAAGACGTAGTTTTGCCCAAGGGCAGAGGAAAGCCCGTCAAGGTCGGCGTTTTCGGAAGCTCGGAGATGGCGGTCAAGGTCAAGGAGGTCGCGGACCTCGTCGTGAAGCCCGAGGAGATCGAGGAAATCGCGGAGGACAAGAGGAAGGCCAAGAAGATGCTCGCGGAATACGACTTCTTCGTCGCTGAGGCGCCTCTGATGCCGACCATAGGTAAGAGGCTCGGTGTCATCCTCGGTACGACCGGCAGGATGCCTAGGCCCGTGCCGCCAGGCTCC
>JAWCKK010000012.1:15761-51264 GCA_038852105.1 Thermoplasmata archaeon | reverse complement strand
AGATCTCATTCTAATCAAGCTCGGTTTCCCTGTCAGCATCGGGCCGCTTGAATCGAAATATTTCGCATTGAAATTGCACGATTCGTCATCGACCATTCCGTTTTATAGAAACGTCAGCCTCTCGCCGACCCTGATCTGGCACAAAAAGGTCGGAGATGTCGATTGCGGCCCGGCGGTTGCGGATCTGGATGGGGACGGGGTACTTGATATCATCGCGTTTGACACCCTGCCTCAGAATCCGAGAATAGCCGCCTACTCTCTCTCGGGCAGTCTATTGTGGACCTACGAGACTCCTTCAAAGGAGAACCTTGCGAGCCCGTTGGTTGTAGCCGACGTGAATAATGATGGATCGGTCGAGATCCTGTTCACAAGCAAAAACACGGGCATTAAAGTCCTCGACTCGATGGGCAATCTGCTTCCGGAATATCAGATCGGGGGATACGACGGAGAGGGCATGCCTGCGGTCGCCGATTTGAATAACGATGGGGTAAAGGAGATTGTCTTTTCATGCATAGCCGCTGCTTCGACAGTTGCATGCATAGACGGTAGCACCGGGGCGATAAATTGGCAGATAACCATGGGCTCGACTGCGAAAGCCATAGCAATAGGGAACTTCAATTCGTCCGATGGGCTTGAGATAGCCGTGGCGCATTGGAGCGGAAGATTGAGCATTTATGATTATTCCGGGAATCTGTTGCTGACGAAAATGCTTTCGAACAACGATTTCGGAAAGACTCTCGGGGTGGCAGACCTCAACGGCGATTCGATTGATGATGTCATTCTCGGCGAGAACATACCTGCGAGCAAGATTTTCGCCGTCAATGGGGCGACTGCAGAGATTCTGTTCACTTACACGAATGCGACAAGCGTCAGATATTGCGATGGTCTGGCAGTCGGGGATCTCAACAACGATGGCTTGAACGAGACAATAGCCCTCGCGAGGGAAAATACGAAATGCTCTGTCGTTATGATATCGAATGTCGGCATCGAGCTCTGGAAGGTGCAATTGCCCGATTTGTCGTATGGTGCAATCACGCTTGCCGATGTCAATGGAGACGGGGTGCAAGAGATCCTTATAGGCGACAGGGCTGCGAAGGTCAACATTATAGACGCCTCTGGGAATTATCTCGGAAGCGTGATAGCCTCGTTCAGTAAGGCTACCGACAAGATCGATAACGCTCCTGTGATTGCCGACATGAACGGCGATGCGACCTTGGAAATGGTCACACTTTCCGACGTCAATCTTACGCTCATCAGATTCCCTGGCTTTTCTTACGATTGGAGGATGAGAGGAAGAGACGACACACTCGGCAGCTCACTGAGACAGACCAATTCGCATGACGGCGTCCTAAGACTGACGGTCGAAGCGAGCTCAGTAAATCCGCCGATGATGGCGGTCAATTGGACACATGCAACCGACCTTGCAGCCTGGGCGACACCTGGCGGGGATTTCAATTCGACTGGATTTGATTCCTTCGGAACAGCTGGGTCCGGGATATGGCAGGACATCAACATCACGACGATAATCGCGGATTGGCTGTCTTCGGGAAGATCCTATCTAGAGGCGATATATCTCGTCGCGAACGATAATTCGCAAGGACTAGTTACATTTGCGAGCACGGAAAACCCTGGCATAATCAGACATCCGATGCTTACGGTAACATATCGAGTCACGAGATATGTTTCATTCGGCATCTTCACTTCAACAATCTTGGGAGAGGCCTCTACCACTCATTGGACCGGTCTGAGCGCATATTGGAACAAGACAGAGAACACGGACATCGTCTTCGAGTTCCGATCGGGGAATAGCACCAGCCCTGGCGACTCATCTTGGGGCAGCTGGCTGACTGCCTCATTGGTAGAGAACGGAACGGTCGCTGCCATTTCCGCGTATACTAGATATATCCAACTCAGAGCATTTTTCACCAATACGAACATCTCGTTCACCCCTTCGCTCGACGAGCTTGTTGTTTATGGCCTGAGGTATGCTCCTCATGGCTACGCGATAACAAGCGACGCGATCCTCTCAGAAATCATTCAGAGCTGGAACCGTTCCTGGGTTATTTATGACAGTTATGGCGGATCGGTCACTTTGAATTTCTCGACGAACAGCGGATCTAACTGGGTGACCGTCGGTCCCGACGGCGATATAAGCATCGCGGATAAGTCGACTGGCAAGTTGCGCCTGAGGATAGACATCTGGGGCAGAGACTATCCGAGCACGTCGGCATTCACGCCGATAGTCCATTCGGCTGTCGCATCATACATCCTGTATTCGACCCCGCTTGTCCCGCCGGTGATATCTCCCAGAATACCAGATCAAGTGGTCCTTGAGGACTCACCGCCCTGGTTCATAGATCTCTCGCTTTACATCAGCGACGCGAACGACCCGCAGAGTATGCTTCGCTGGTATGTTGTGAACGAGAGCATGGTGGCGGTCTCGGGCGAGAACAACACCGGGAACATGATGATGACTCTATCGGTGCCAATTAACGTGAATGGGATAGATACTCTGACGATAATCGTCGTCGACTCTACAGGCATGAGCTGCTGTCAGGATTTCAACGTGACAATTATCCCTGTGAACGATGAGCCGGTAATCAGCCCGATACCGACGTTCTCCGTCGATCCTGGCGTCCCATTCGATTTCGATTTCACCATGTACGTGAGCGACATCGAAACCCCGAGGAACCTCCTTAACCTAACAATAGTAGGTGCCAACGCGACGTTCGTCACGATGAGCGGTCTGATTGGCAGGTTCCTGATCCCTCAGGAATTGAACGGTACCATCGTCCAATTCGTCCTGAGGGTGGACGACGGGGACCTCTGGGCAGAAAGGCCGTTTTTAGTTTCGGTGACTGCGCTCGCTCCCCAGCTGCCCCCTGTGATATCACCCGAGATTCCTGACCAGTATAAAAACGAGGATACCCCTCCATGGTCGGTCGATCTATCCCTTTATCTTTCAGACCCGAACGAGCCCCTGACGACGCTCAGATGGTACGTGCTAAATGAGAGCTTCGTCTCGGTGGGTTCCGAGAATCAAACGGGCAACATGAATATGGTTCTCTCCGTGCCGGAGAATGTTTTCGGCACGGACGGACTTACACTGATCGTAGTTGATTCTACTGGCAGGTCCGCGAGGCAGAATTTCAATGTAATCATCGCGCCTGTCAATGATCCCCCTGTGATACGCGCAATTTCGGACTTCACGGTGCACTATGATTATCCCTACACGCTGAATCTGACACCGTATGTATCTGATATAGATAACCCGCTGAGCGACTTGCGTCTTTCCTCGACTGGTGCGAACTCCTCGTATGTTACATTCAATCGCCTCAATGCGACCTTCTTGCTCCCGAAGGCGCTGAACGGAAGCACCGTCAGGTTCACGATAGTCGTAAGCGACGGCCTGGCAACCGCATCAACGAGCTTCAACGTCCTCGTATCTCCCGACTTTCCGCCGAGGCTCATCAAGCCGCTCCCGGACGTGACTCTTAGACAGGGCGAGCTGAAGAGCAACTTGTTCAACCTCTCGGATTATTTCTCGGACATCGATGACACGACCTTGTTCTTCGCGGTCGGCAACGTGCATGTCACCATCACGATTAACCAGAAGACGAGGATGGTCAGCTTCCTCGCGCCGACGGATTGGTACGGGGTCGAAGACGCGACCTTCAGGGCCATCGATCCCGATAATGCCAGGGCTGAGGACACGATCGCGATAACGGTCCTTAGGGGCTACGAGCCGCCAACCATCAGGCAGATACCTGACCTGAGGGTCAGATACGATTCTGAATACAGGCTCGATCTTGCGACATACGTGGAAGATCCGGACACACCGATATCGGAATTGAAATTCGAGACGAACATGAGCTCGAGCTACATCTACTTCGACGGCAGATGGATGTGCGTACTCTTCCCCTACTCTGCGAAAGGGCAGACGTACTCAGTATTGCTCACTGCCGATGACGGCACCTCTACCGCGCAATGCGCGTTCAAGGTCATCGTCGGAAACGATTATCCGCCCGGTTGCCACATGTTGCCGGACTGGAGCTTCGAGGAGGACCATCCTCAGTCCTATCCTGGACTGGGAAGCCTTTCCGACTGGTTCTACGATGAAGATGACGCCATGTTGAACTATCAGGTCAGGATATGGGACCACAATGTCACCGCTCAAATAGTGATGAGCGGGCCTGTCATACGCATCGACTTCCGCCAATCCCCGAATTGGTTCGGCGAGACGAAGATGACGATAAAGGCGACGGACGGCTCCCAGGCGTTCGCAGAGATGACCGTCAAACTGACCGTGATACCGGTGAACGACATCCCGACAATCTCTGCCTTCGGACCGATATACGTGACGACGGGCAAGGAGACCGTGATTGATATTTCGGAGAACATCTCGGACGTCGAGGATCCAAAGGATGTATTGCTTCTCAGCACCGACATGCCACAATACGCTCACGGCCTATCAGGCAAGATGTACTTCTTGTTCCCGAGCGGATATACGGGGCTGGCAAACTCCACGACGGTTCGGCTGACGGTATTCGTCAGGGATTTGGACGGAGGCGTCAATTCGACGAACCTGACCGTCATAGTACTTGCGAATACGGATGACACCAGGCAGGCCGAGCAGATATATCTCTGGTGGCTGATCGGAACGATTGCGACACTCGCGGGTCTTCTGCTGTTCATTTTCCTGAGCAGGAAAATCCAGGGACCTTTCGTGATACAAGACGTGATGCTTATCCACAATAACGGCCTGTTGCTCGCCAGATGTCAACACGGAGCCGGGGTGAAAGTCGACGATGACGTCTTCAGCGGCATGCTGACGGCGATTCTGGACTTCGTTGATGAATCGTTCAAGCGCGAGGAGCAGGGCATGAGAAGGTTCGAGTTCAAGGACTATTCCGTACTATTGCATCGCGGCAGGAATTCCTTCCTCGCGGTTGCCTACTCAGGAGCTCCTCCGCGGGACATCGATTCGCGTCTATCAGGCCTCATGACCAGGATCGAGAACATCTACGGCACGCGCATAGAGAACTTCTCGGGGGATTCCGCGACCGAACTGTCGGGGATTGAAATTGTCCTGAGCGATTTCATTGCTGAGAATTCGAAGAAGCCGAAAAACCAGGTTGGAATGAACTCCAGGAACGGCGGGAACGCCAGGGAGCCTGCTCATTCCCCGTGATGCTCGAGCTCCTCGAGCACCTTCCAGCGGCGAAGTTTGTTGACCTCGGCCACCTCTCGGCCCAGCCTATCTTTTTCGATCTCCGACATGAGCTCGATTAGCTCGAACAGTGAGTCCTTTGAGGGGGCATTTATGTCCAGCTTCGCCTTCGAGAACATCTTCTCGAGCGATTCCATTCCTTTCGAGAGATCCCCCGATTGATCGCAGAAATCGCTCATAAGGTAATCCAGCGCCCTCGTGAGCGTGAGTTCCTCATCGGCGAGGTCTCCGATCTGTTCCGATGTCTTTCCTATGAGCAGTTCTCCGACTGATAAGAACGCCCTTTCCACGTTTTCCCCGGTCTTCGCGCTGCACAGGAAGTACGGCCCACCAACCTCCGTGGCCACCAGCTGGAGCTTGGATTTTGCCTCTTCGATATCGCTCACGAGGTCGACCTTGTTTCCGATTACGATTTTCGGGACGTCCCCCTCCATCGCTTCGACCTGCGGGTACCAGAACTCGGAAACAGAAGAGATGGACTCCGGTCTCGTGAGGTCGCACACGAGTATCGCCGCATCTGCTCCCCGTAGGCCGGTCGTCCTGACACTCTTGAAATCCTTCTGACCGAGGATATCCCATATCATCAGCGTCAGGAATATCGTCCTGGTGGGAAGCTTGTATTCGATGTCTTTTTTCAGCACCTTTGTTCCTATCGTGGCTATGTACTTGTCATCGAAAACATCTATCACATATTTCCTTACAAGGGACGTCTTTCCGACGGCCGAGTCTCCCAGAAGCACGACTTTCTTGGTGATATGCTTGGAACTCAGGAGGCTCAGGGTATCCCCTCTTCTGAGCAGGGTAGATTCTCGATTCGATTAAAGCGTATCGTTTCGGAATTTTTTCTAAGATAGGGATGAGAATTTCCGCAAAAGGAAGAGATGGCTGCCGTCTCATCCGGTTTGTCTCGCCCGATAACTAACGGCCCGCAGATCCCGCATTTCCTCTCCTGAAAAGGCGAAGAGCCGCAAACCAGGACTTCACGATAATCAAGAAGGGGGATATTTTCGAAGCCGCGGCATGGGACCGACATGATAGGCGAGAGATCCGAACGGAGAGCAGCCATCGCCCGTGATTCCGATTTTTCTCGGATAATCGTTCCCACCCTATTCCAAAAAGTAATTATCAGCGATTGAGAACTAGATGTATTATCAAGATATAGTCTCAAAAGAGAATCTATATATCGAGATTCCGGGAGATGCGTTTAAGTCAGAATTGGAAGATGACATTACTGGAAGCAGAGTGTGAAACGCACCTGAAAATGACTAATCAGTGGTGAAAATGGTAAGATTCGGCGGATTTTTCTGGAAAGGGCCGAAAGACAGGGCGGCGCGTGCCGAGCGGAAGCAGGCCGAGAAGGAGGAGAAGAAACCGAAGGAGAGCGCCATAAGCGACGCCCTGGAAGAAATCGAGGCGGAGGAGACGCTCCTTCCGGACATCGAGAGCATCGAGGACGAACTTATCCAGCTCGAGGGCCCAGGGAGAATCTCCCCGGAGACAGCTGCAGAACCGGTCCCGGCCGAATTGCCGGAGAAAATCGAGGAGATGGACGAGAAAATCAGCCATGTCGACAGCGAGCTGCACAGCATAAGAGACGAATCGAGCCAAGTCCAGGAACAGCTGGACGAGATCGAAGAGACGATGAGGAAACTGATTTCCGTTTACGAGCAGCCCAGGACGAGGCAGAAACGAGAGGCAGATGAGGAGGAAGAAGAGGAAGATGAGATGCCGAAGGTCTTCAAACCGGCTGTCTCGCACAGACCTCACAAGACCCCCGTGACTCTGGTGGACGCCGACGAGCTGCCCATTTTCGAACCGCGGAGACAGCGCGAAGGGCCGAAGATTTCGGCGCAGAGAAGGATGGCCGTGATGGAGCTCCCGGAATTCGTGCCTGGAAAGAAAATATCGCAGCTGGAAGAAGAGCCCCAGCCCGCCGAAATAAAGGTCACGGTCAAACCGCAGGCGTTCGAACCAGAGGAGCTGCCGAGGGCCGAGCCGGCCATGGAGGAGAGGGAAGCCCCGACTCTCGACAGAAGACCCTTCCTCACGCATATCAAGCACGATTACCTCACGCTCGTCCTCGTGATGAGATGGATAGAGTTCCTGCTCGAGAGGACGGTCCGGGACAGGCTATCGCTCGTGCTCGATTATTACAGGGACATCGGATGGATATCGGACGAGGTCAAGACCGAAATACTGGCCTATGCGAGGGGAGAGATGCAGGACGTCACGAAATACATGCCGCAGGAGGAGGCGAAAGAGCTCTTGCCGGCGGACATATCTCCGAACGTCTCGTATAAGAAGGTGGACGACTGGAGGCTGTCGGCGGACGATCATCTAAAGTCACTGCTGTTCATCATGAAGATAGCCGACATAAACGTCGACAGAGACAAGCTCAACTCGCTGGAGCAGATAATCCAGAAATTCAAGGAAGACCTGAAGAACTTCCACGGCATCTGAAAGGCTCGGAGCCGATAAGAAACAGGTTTGGTTATCGAGCGGACAAATCATTGCGAGATGTTGTTCATCTCTTGTCTCTGGACCGGGGTCGCCATGTTCTTCTCGATCTCGAGGGGTGCCCTGAGATGCAGGTCGACCTTCATCTTGACCTTTCCCCGCTCGTACACGAGCGTGACGCAGTCCACCTGTGACCTGTATGTCTTGTAACGCTTGCCGTCAATGGTGAGCTCCGTGCTTTCCATCTTGATCAATCCGGACGCGCTCAGCTCCCTCAGCTTGCGGTAGCAGCTTGCCAGCGGTATGTCGAACATGAAGGCCAATTCCCTCGCGCTCCTCGCCTTATGAGAAGTAGCCGCGAGTATCTTCATGTTGTAATCGTCCATGAGAAGCTGCGCGATATCGAACTCGCTCGTATTACCTCATCCCAGTAATTATACCATATCCACGATATTTAACCCTGCTGGTTCATATCTCAGCCATGAGAATTACATCCAGGAGGGCAAAATCCGCATGATCATCATTACTGGCATATTATCATCGATGATATTTCCACGGGAAGCGGAGGCTCGCATCGAAGAGCTGGAAGGCAATACAAAGGCGCACGGTTATTTCGGCTGTCCCTGACTCACGACCTTCCCGACGCCCCCAAGGGCGCGGTAATGTAAATTCATCTTATCGTTGATAATCAGGCCATACATTTGGCTCTCAATGATTCAAATATCTCGCCCGCGCTTTTCAGAAAGGACGATGAAAAGCAGGACATCGGCTCATTGTAGAAAGGATAGAAAAATAATCAACGAAACGAGGATATAAGACGGGGCCGTTGCTACTATCCTCTGCGACGGCGAAAAGACGAATGCGGGTCAGGACTAATATGGAGATTGCCAAGAAAGCCGTGGAAGGGAAAAGGCAGAAGCTCCCGACGGAGCAGGACCTCTTGAGCTATGCGAAGACGTACATGTCCGCATACATGACCACGGTTGAAAAGGAGCAGCCCGACGAATTGCCCCACTTCGCAAAGAACGCCCCGTACGACATCGAAATCGCCCTCCTTCCGAACGGCTGCTTCTGCATGCTGTTCCAGAAATCCGATAAGGAGAACATGATCGTCACCGACAGGGATTGGAATTACGTCGAGGGGAAAATCGTATCAGGGCTGGATCATCTGGTGACGGTCTACGCGCACGAGGGGTCGGCAATAGAGGATGCGAGACAGAAAGGCACGAAGGACGCCCTCAACGATATCAGAGCGCTCGAGAGCAACGAGATAGCGCAGGCGAGCCTGCATTTGGAGAAGATAGTCGATGAGCTCACGAACGTAGCAATGGCTAACAGGGCGTCTCTGAAATCGATCGCATCGCAGCTGACCAAGCTGAGCCCTATTAAGGACGCGGCCAAGAAGGGATTCCCGCAGCACGATATGCTGAGGATGATTCAGGGCCTGAAGGATTATCCCGCCGCGCCCGTGGAGATAGTCCTGGACGTTCCCGACAGGGAGCTGCTCCAAAAACTGTCCCAGCAGCTCGAGGAATCCGCTGAACTGATATCGAGGATACAGGAACAGGAAGACCTGATAGAGGACCTCGAGGAGCGGATAAAGAAATCCTACGACGAGCTCGAAGCAAAGATCAACGCGAAAATCGAGGCCGGCCTGGCGAAGGTCATCGCGACCACCGATAGAAAGATAGACAAGGGCCTGGCTGCAATGTCGGAGTCGGCGAAGGTCGGCGGCATCTCGGCCGAGCGATTGAAGGAGCTCAGCAACCAGCTAAACGAGTTGAAGGAAGCGGTCGCGAACGCCGCGGAAAAGGGCGGACAGCCGGAGGTCCCACCCGAGATGCTCGATGAGATCAACTCGGAGTTATCGGACATCAAGGGTCGTATGGAAGACCTATCCACCAGGGTAGAAGCCGTCGAGGACTACCTTGTAAGAGTATCCAAAGTGTTGAGAAGATTATCTTCCTGATCGCCTCGGCGAATTCTCCGAAGGTTTTCGAGAGCCGCATCATATGATGCCGAGCGCCTTGCCGGCCTTCTCGAACGCGCGCAGGGCCTCGTCCAAGTCCTCCCTGGTAAGAGCCGCGTTCATGATAGTCCTTATCCGTGCCTTGTTCTCCGCAACCATCGGATAGACGATTGGCAGAGCGAAAACTCCCAAATCGAACAGGCGCGCGCTCAGCCTCTTCGCATCGGCGCTCTTCCCGACTATCGCCGGGATTATGGGCGTCTTGCTCACTCCGGTATCGAACCCTATCTTCTGCATCTCCTTCCGGAAATACTCGGTATTCTTCCAGAGATTCTTGACGTGCTGGGGCTCGGTCTCGAGCACGTCTATCGAAGCAATGCAGGCTGCAGCTACTGCCGGCGGATGAGAACCGCTCAGGAGCCATGTCCTCGATCTGTTCAGCGCGAAATTGATCAGCGCCCGGCTGCCGGAGACGTGCCCTCCGACGACCCCGAATGCCTTCGAGAACGTCCCCATCTCGACATGGACATCGCTCCTGCTCAGCCCGAAATGTGATACTATACCCCTGCCGCCCTCTCCGAGCACCCCCTCTCCGTGCGCGTCATCCACGTAAACCATCGCCCCGTGGTCCTTCGCCACTCGTACAATCTTGTCGAGCGGGGCTATGTCCCCGTCCATGCTGAACACGCCGTCGGTGATTATCAAGATCCTCCTCGGCGGCGGATCTCTCTTCTCGGCCTCGTTCAGGACGCGCTCGAGGTCGTCGGTATCGCAGTGCTTGTAGACGGCCCTATCGGCGTGAGACAGCCTGACGCCGTCGATTATGCTCCCGTGGTTGAGCTCGTCGCTGACAATGAGATCGCCCTTATCCGCCAGCTGCGGTATGAGGCCAGAATTTACGGCGAACCCGGTCTGAAACACTAGGGACGCGGCGCAGTTCTTGAATTTCGCCAGACGGCGCTCGAGCTCGACGTGCAGATCCATATTGCCGGCAATCGGGCGGACGGACCCCGAGCCCGCGCCGTGCGTCATAATCGCCTGTATGGCCGCCTCTTTTACCTTCGGGTGGTTCGCCAGCCCGAGATAGTTGTTCGAGCAGAGCATGATGACGTTCTTGCCGTCGACTACGCACCTCGGGGTGCTCGGGCCCTGAAGCGTGCGCAGCTTCCAGTCCAGCTCCTTCTTTACGAGCGCGTTGTATTCCTCTAGCAAGAATCCGGTCGGATCCCTCCTTGACACCATGACTATCACCATTCCGGAATCAACGAAACCTTTCCCGCCTGCTTCTTATGTATGAGTTCCATCGCCTTATCAATATCTCTTATCGGAACCCTGTGAGTGATTATCGAGGCTATCTTCTCACGGAAATCGAGATCTCTTAGAAGCTCGGCCGTCTTTTCCCATGTCTGGAACATCCTTCTCCCGGTTATCCCGTAGACGGTGGCGCCCTTGAAAGTCAAGAAATTGTTCAGGTCCAGGCAGACCGGCTCGTCGTACAAGCCGAGAACCGATACTCTGCCGCCTGGCGTGAGCATTCTGAACACCTGCTCGGGGCCTACGAGAGCGCCGGACATCTCGAGCGCCACATCGACGCCGTTCCCTCCGGTCAGCTCGAGAATCTCGCTGACTATCGCGTCTGTGCCCATCATCGCGTCGAGCACGACGTCCGCGCCCAGCCTCTTCGCCAGTTCGATCCTGACCCTCTCGCTCCCAAGCTCCGTCGCGAGTATCCTCTTTGCACCGAGTTTCCTGAGAACTGCAATCGCCATCAAGCCGATCGGCCCGCACCCGACGACCGCGACCGAACTCCCCTCAATATCGTCAATCGTATCTGTCGGAAGGACCGTATGTATCGCATTCCCGAGCGGCTCCTGAAGCGCGGCCAGCGCGGGATCTATCGACCGATCGGTTCTCCATGCGTTTTGTGCCGGGAGCTGAACGTATTCCGCAAACACGCCGTTCCTGTCGACCCCGAGTATCTCGACGTTCCTGCAGACGTGTCTCTTCCCCTTCTTGCACTGATAACAGGTGTTGTCGACGATGTGCGTCTCGGCCGAAATCATGTCCCCGACACGAATCGATTCCACATCAGGGGATACTTTCACGACCTCGCCGCAGAACTCGTGCCCGAATATCATCGGCAATCTCCTGACCCGCCGCTCAGCCCAGTGGTTCCACTCCCAGATGTGAATATCCGTTCCGCAGATGGAGCAAGCGATCATCTTCGCCAAGACTTCTCCCGGGCCGAGGCTTGGCGCATCGACCTCCGTCAACTCCGCGCCCGGTTCCCGCCTTGTCTTGACGATAGCTTTCATGATGACGCCCCAATCAACGTGCTCCTGTAGCCTGACACGAGATATTAATCGATTCCTTGTTTCTCAGAATATTGTTGCAGAGCCGAGCAGTAAGCTGCCCAGCACGCCTTATCGAGAATCCGGTTTTCGGTCCCCTATCACGTCTTCTGACAGCACCTTTCTGACGTCGGGATTGAAAAGGTTCCTGAGCACTATCCGCCTCGCGGATGAGTTGACCATCAGCGTCTTGAGGAAGCGAACGATGTCGCGCGCGCTCTTCCAGCCCTCGATGTAGCCGTGATATCCGCTCCTGACCAGACTCAACAGCTCCTCCTCGGACAGCCCGTCATGCTCGAACTCGTAGACCCTGTGATTCTTCTTCCACGAGTCGGGCGACAGCAGGCCCTTCTGCCTCATCTCCTCCCAGATAGGAGTGCCCACGAGGCAATCGAGGATGTTTATCTGCACGGCATGAGGCTTTGTCAATCTGATGAAACCTATCGATTTTTCGATGTCTTCTATAGTCTCGATCGGAGCGCCGAAAATGAACGAGGTGACGACGAGCATCCCTGCTTTCTTGGCGTTCTCGATGGCCTTCGCCGCCTTCTCCGGAGCCGATCTCTTGTCGTAATAATCGAGCACATGCTGCGATGCGCTCTCGACTCCGAAATATATTACATTGAATCCCACCCTCTTCATGACTTTGAGCATGTCGTAGGATGCGTTATCGACCCTGCCCTCGAAATAGTACTGCAGTCTGATATGCTTCTTTCTCAGCAGCTCGCAAATCTGCTCCACACGCTTCCTGTCCTGCGTGAAGTTGTCGTCCACGAGGGTCACGGACTCGTACCCTAGGTCCCGTATCGTCTCGATTTCGTCCACGACATTCTTCGCGCTCCTCGGGCGCCACTTCCTCAACGAGAAGGACGCGCAAGAGCAGTACCTGCACTTGAATGGGCAGCCCCTCGACGTGCAGATGGTCGTGAACTTCCCCGTCGTCAGCTTGATGCTCTGGAGCATATACCCGTATTTCAGATCTCCGAGCATGCTCCTGTCCGGGAACGGCAGGCGGTCCAAATCCTGGATGAGCTCGAACGGTCTGTCGACAAGCGCGCCGTTCTCGGCGTAGCTGATACCTGGGACGTCGGCGGCCGGTCGATCAGCCTTGATTCTATCGAGCAACATCGGGAAGGAAAATTCTGCCTCTCCCTTCAGGATATAATCGACGAACGGATATTCGGCAAGTATCTCCTTCGCCGCGAAAGTGGCGTGATATCCGCCCAGCACGAGCTTCGTTTCCGGGAGAGCCTTCTTGATTTCCCTGAGAACGTCCATCGTGTCGAGGAAGAGATGGGTGGAACAGTTCATGCCGAAAACGTCAGGGCGTTCTTTAATCGCGCGTTCTATTAATTGCTCTTTGGTCAGGTTTTCGCAAAATGCATCGATTATCTTCACTTCGTGGTTCGAATGTGATCTTGTGTTCGAGGCGATATAAAGCAAGCCAAGGGGCGGCCAGCGCTCCATGGTGTTGCCAGGCGGAGTAGATAACAACGTCCGCATTCGAACCATCCCGTTGTCTTAACTTAATTAATATATTGCTATTTCCCTCTTTCCCGATGAGCAACGACCTGTTAAAAAGATGCTACGAATCTCAAGCTACCAGAAAAATCACATACAACAATCTTCCTTATGGCAATGGAAATGAAGAACAATATTCGAGTGCTGTTCGTGGCGCCTAGCAATGCGCCCTTCATTGAGGCGGATTTCGAGATTTTGAGAAGGAACTTCGATGTCACACCTTGCTATGTCTACGAAAGAGGCAGAGGGGTCATCAATTCCGCCAAGGTATTCTTTCGCCTCGTTCGTGGCCTTTTGCGCAACAATGTTGCGTTCTGCTGGTTCGCTGAGGTGCATTCATTATGGACTGTCCGCCTTGCAAGAATTCTTGGCAAGAAGTCAATCGTTGTTGTCGGGGGATATGAGACTGCTCGGATACCGGAAATAGGATACGGGCTATTGCTAGATAAACGGGGCGAAAAGATGGTGCGCGAAATATTCGAACGTGCTGATAAGCTTATTCCGGTCTCCAATTTTATCATGAGTGAGATGCTCGCATTCGGCTGCGGAGATAAGATTGAGGTGGTTCACAACGGCATCGATTTCTCTGGGCTACCATCCAAGAGAACCAAAGAGGATATTGTGGTAACCGTTGGAGACGCAACGGTGAGCAGATGCAAGCTCAAAGGAATAGACACATTTGTCCGGGCAGCCGAGATGATACCCAATGTGAGATTCGTCGTCGTAGGAGATACTGACGACAACACTATTTATGAACTCAAGAAGATTTCTGCCAGGGTGGAGTACACTGGCAGGCTGCCTCATGATGAGCTTTTGAATCTTCTTGCCCGGACGAAGGTCTATTGCCAGCTGTCCATGAGAGAATCATTCGGAATGGCGCTGCTCGAGGCCGCGGCCCTGGGTTGTAAAATAATCGCAACGGAAGCTGGGGCAATTCCGGAAATAATGGGAAATAATGCAATATACGTTCCCTATGGCGATTATCGCGCTGCTGCAATAGCGATAAAAGGGGCTCTCTCATCATCCGGGCAAGAGAGCGGAGATTTCGTTGCAAAGTCCCTTGGCTACTTTTCAATTCGAGAAAGGGAAAAGGCACTCACGAGAATAATCCGCTCAGTAGTGGGATGATGGATGAGGGCAGAACAAATAGATGGCGATGAGAAATGATAGATGAACTAAGAAATCATATCATCGACAGCGCCTTAGTAAATATAAGTCGAGAATATGGGATTCTTAGAGCAAGCAAGGATTTTATCAACGATTTGGGAACGCCCATCTTCGAGGCGGTGAGATATCCTTTTGACGGCCATACATTCAAGGTCAAATCGAATTGGTCCTGGAAGTTGCTGGAAAACGGCTCACGGGAATTGAACAGCATCGACATTCTGAGAAAAACCATCAGGGCAGGGAATGTGTTGCTCGATATAGGCGCTTGGTAAGGGCCATACACGCTCTTTATATCAAGATTGATAGGCGATTCAGGATTCCTTTATGCTTTCGAGCCGGATCCTGTCTCTAGAAGGATATTGGGGCAGAATTTAGAAGCGAACAGCGCAAGAAATGTAAGCATGTTGCACTACTGCGTTTTGGACAGCGCAGGTACAGAGGAGCTCTCGGTCCGATGGTTCGTATATAGACTTAGCAACATAAGGAATCCCGAACAATCTAGAAAGAGAATCAGAGTGGAGACAACGACTCTCGATACTTTTTGCGAGGAACGACAGATAAGACCAGATGGCATCAAAATAGATGTCGAAGGCGCTGAGACGAGAGTGCTCAGAGGCGCCGCTAATATCCTCAAGAACCATGCTCCATGGGTTCTTTTAGAGTTTCACGGAAAGCTCATGACAGATTCTGAATGGGAAAATAATTGGAAGGAGATATCGGCCAATGCCGACGAAATAATATTCGTCGAAGGAGACAGCGAGATATTGAGATATATGGAGAGCGTAGCTTCCCTGCCGGACTGCCTCAATTTTCATGCGCTGATTCGTTACTAGACAAGGTGCCAATATAGACCCCTTAACTTTATGCGGCGCATTTTCATACGGATTATCTCTCCTGCATCAAGTTCCCAGGGAGGATTAGATACGAGTTCTTGCTTCCAAGAATGATCGGACACAAGTATTCGTCGCTATGTCCGACCGTTGCCGTGCCTGAGATACCAGTCTATCGTCTTTTTCAGCCCGTCGTCAAGGCTGGTCTTAGCAGTGAATCCGAAATATTTCTCGGCCTTGCTGACATCGAGCGTTCTTCTCGGTTGGCCATCGGGCTTGCTCGTGTCCCATACGATTTCACCAACGAATCCCATGATCGAAGCAATCTTCACCGCAAGGGCTTCAATGGTTATTTCATAGCCTGCCCCGAGATTGACTGGCTCTGAATTATCATATTTCTCAGCAGCGAGCAGCACCCCTTCTGCCGCATCGTCGACGTAAAGAAACTCCCTGGACGCGTTACCGCTACCCCAAAGAACGACGCATTTCTCCTTGTTCCTCACCGCATCGGCGAATTTCTTTATTAGCGCGGGAATAACATGGGATTGCTCGGGATCAAAATTGTCCCGCGGGCCGTAAAGGTTCGCCATAAGGAGATGTATTGAATTGAAACCGTACTGCTTTCTATAGGCCTGTGATTGCACAAGCGACATCTTCTTTGATAGACCATAAGAGGCGTTCGTCTCCTCAGGATATCCCTCCCAGAGATTCTCCTCTCGAAAAGGAACGGGCGTGTACTTAGGGTATGAGCAAACGGTGCCGATGCTAACGAACTTCTTTACACCTGCGAGCCGCGCGGCCTCCATCATCTGGGTGTTCATGATAATGTTATCGTAGAATAACGACCCTGGATAACTCCTGTTATAACCGATGCCGCCCCCGCGTCCCGCGACGTGAATGACAATGTCTATTCCCTTGACCGCCCTTTGACAATTATCCCATACGCGAAGATCCAGCTCCTTGCTGGACGGAACAAACACATCCTCTTTTCGCGCTCCCCTATCATTTATTAGCTTCTCCACGATGAAGGATCCCAAGAAGCCATGCCCGCCAGTGACTAGCGTCCGCTTGCCATGCCAGAAACTCAAGCCAAGACCTCCTTGAATGACTTTATGACATGATCGAGATCTTCCCTGGAGAGATACTGATGGCATCCTATGTAGAATCCATTGGCACCCACATACTCCGCCACGGGCAGCTTCCCCGCATATTTTTTCTTTAGATAAGAGTACGCCTTTTGCTGAGTGGGAATACAGCCGAACAATGGTCTTGTCTCGACGCCCCTGCTTTCTAGTGCCAGCCTAAGTTTCTTTCGTGGAATCTTCGCGTTCTTCTCAATTATTAGCGGATAAGCAAGGTAGCTGACATTCTTGTCATATCTTGGTAGGCGTATTATCCCAGAGAATGATTCCAAGCCCTCGTTCAAGTACTTCACATTTTCTTGTCTCTTGCGAATGATGCGATCTATTCGCTTCAATTGTGTCAGAGCGATTGCGGTCTGGAATTCCATTGCTTTGAAATTGTAACCGATAAATTCGTGAGCAAATCTTGGATCCTTATCTTCCGCGTCATTCGAAAGGTTCATCTTCGGGCATCCAGTCGTATTTCTAGTACATGTAAGGCAATCGCACATTCTGCCATTAGTCTTAATCTTCCTAACCAACTTACATATCTCAATGTCGCTCGTATTGATGGCTCCAAGTTCGCCTGCCTGGATGTTGTGAGCTATGTAGAAGGAGAAAGCCGAAAGCGCGGATAGAGAACCGACCTTCTTATAACGATACAGTGTGCCATGCGCTTGCGCGGAATCTTCCATTATCACGAGTCCATATTTTTGCGCAATCCGTATCATCGAGTCCATATTGCACGGATATCCCATCAGATGTACGGGTAATAGCACGGAGCATTCTGATGGGTCATCCATCCCCTCAAGTGCGCTCTTCACGTTTTCTGGGGATAAGCATAGAGTCTCCTCTTCGATATCCGCGTATACGGGTTCGAAACCAGCTATGACACAGGCATTGGAGGTCGCGATGTACGTAAGCGGTGTTGTTAAAACCTTCGAACCTGAGGAGACGCGATACTTAGAGTGATGCAAGAGCGATGTCAGTCCCGCAATGAGTGCGGACGTGCCAGAATTGAGCGAAACGGAATATCTGGTGCCGATATATTTCGCCCATTCCTCTTCGAACCGCGAAGTCTTCGGCCCTTCTGATATCCTGTTAGAGTCGACAACCTCCGAGATTGCTTTTTTCTCGGCGCCCTCCAGGCGCAGTTCGCCAACAGTGACCAGGCGCGACTTCGAGCGAGAATATTTCCTCATACGATTAGTCTCCTGCCCACCACTTCTTCGGAAATTTCCTCTTGACAACCCTGTCGCCCTCGCCTATGGGCTCTAATCCGGCCGCACGCATGTCCGCGTCGACCATGATTTTCATAAGCTCTTCGAACCGTATTCTTGGTTCCCAACCAAATTGCCTTTTCGCCTTCGCGGGATTGGCGATAAGGCACTCGACCTCGGTCGGCCTGAAATAATATGGATCTATTTTGACATACCTCTTGCAATTAAGCCCGACATAATCAAACGCGAGTTCGACGAACTCCCTGACCGAATGGCATTCGCCGGTACCGATGACAAAATCCGTTGGCCGCTTCAGCTCTAGAATCTTTACCATCGCCTCCACGTATTCTGGCGCATAGCCCCAGTCACGCTTCGCATTGAGATTCCCAAGATACAGGACCTTCTGCTTCTTCGAGAGTATCGCGGCTATCGCCCTGGTTATCTTCCTTGTAACGAATGTCTCACCTCTCCGAGGGGATTCGTGATTGAAAAGGATGCCGTTTGATGCGAACAGCTTGTAACCGTCCCTGTAATTCTTCGCCATCCAATACGCATACGCCTTCGAACATGCATAGGGGCTTCTGGGAGCGAGAGGAGTGCGCTCGTCTTGCGGCGGAGGGGACGAGCCGAATATCTCGCTGCTCGATGCCTGGTAAAACCTGATATCTTCATGCGTCCTCCTAATAGCCTCCAGCAGCCTGGTCGTCCCAAGGGCAGTGATATTCGTAGTGTACTCAGGCATGTCGAAGCTGACTCGAACATGGCTCTGAGCTCCCAGATGATATATCTCGTCCGGACCGATATTTGACAGAATATTAGATATCTGCTCGGCGTCCGAAAGGTCTCCGTAATGAAGAATCAACCGTTTCTCGGGCTCATGTGGATCTACAAAAAGATGATTTATCCTGGTTGTATTGAAGGTGCTCGCGCGCCTTATAATGCCGTGCACCTCGTAGCCCTTCGATATCAGCAACTCGGCAAGATATGAACCATCCTGCCCTGTAATGCCAGTTATGAGAGCTTTCTTCAAGAAATCGCCCCTTTCGTGTATCGCAATATGGTTTGCGACTGCTATCTCGAAATCGCATGGGGCATAATAGATGTTTTCTACTCTCTTGCGCCATCCCTGTCCTGCGGAACAATATTAATCTGGGTTGGCGATTGAGATTTGCCTAACCAAAAAGGGGACGCGCATGCATTGCGAGGGAAACGTCAGAATCGGGAAGATATTGTTAATTTCATTGGACGACCCGACGAAAAGAGGGGGGGTCGGCGGAAAGCATGTACATATTAATTTGCTCATGAGAGGGCTTCGGGAAGAAGGGATAGAAGTATCAATAGCCACTGTAAGGGAGGACGCGCGTTTCAAGCTCTTTCACAGATATCCTGGCGCGGTTTATAGACGATTAATTCGTGATAAAGGAAAAAGATTCCATAACTACACGAGTCAATACGTCGCGCAACTGAGACGGAATCTTTCCGCGGTCCGCGATGAACCCTCTATCTTGAATCCGCACGATGTCCTATCCTGCAACCTTGCGAACGAGGTTTTTCGCGGGAGAATCCCCCTCGTGATGACCTTGCACGGATACTATACGATGGAAGCAGTAAGCAACCGCGAAATTTTGCCAGGCTCTCCGATATACGAACTTTATCTCGACGAGGAAAGTCGCGCATGCGATGCCGCTTGGCGCATCGTTTGTGTCGATAGCAGAATTCGTGACTATCTCGTTCGGAAATTAAACGTTCCAATGCAAAGGATCGCGGTCCTACCGAATGCAATAGACACGACGACATTCATGCCTGTGACTCGAGAGAGCATGCTCTCGCAACGAAGAGCAATAGGAATTCCGATTAAGGATTTCGTGATATTCTGTCCTCGACGGTTAGTGCCAAAGAATGGTGTCAAGTATGCAGCATTGGCAATGATAAGCCTCAAACGAAGGATTCCGAACGCGTTGCTGGTGATTGCTGGAGAGGGGCCCGATAGAGCCGAGATTGAGCGCATAGTTGAAGAGGAGAAGCTTCACGAGTGCGTGAGATTGGTAGGCAATGTGCCCCACGACGAGATACTCGCGTATTATCAGGCGTGCGACGTTGTAATTATTCCATCAATCACGTCAGAGGGCGTCGAGGAAGCCACCTCCCTTTCTATGCTCGAAGGGATGGCATGCGGAAAAGCTGTCATCGTAACCGATGTCGGGGGTTTGAAAGAAACTGTTAAGCATGGTGATACGGGAATAATCGTCAGTCAAGCTAATCCTGATGCGATTGCGAGCGAACTCGAGAGACTATATCGAGAACCGAAGTTGGCGCAGAACATGGGAAGCTCCGCCAGAAAGTTAGTGGAGCGACATCATTCGTATGTCGCGCATGCTAGGAGAATGATGGCGGAATACGAAAGAGCCGCGCTCGATGGCGGCAGATGAGCTGGATATTTACTTTCGTGCGGCTTCCTCATAGATCCTTCTGAGCTGGGTGTTTCTCTGCTTGATAGAGAATCTGCCCTCTTCCACCATCTTTTTTCCGGTGCTGCCAAGCCTATTCCTAAGGGAAGAGTCATCTACCAGTCTCCGAACACTCAAGACGATATCCTCTATGACGCGCTCATCGTGAAGCCGCATATATTTCAGGAAAGGCCCATCATCCCCTGACCAGTTTGGGATGAAGCCAGGGAGGTAATACGGTATGTTTCTCGAGGGTTCGACTAAGAGACCGTTGACCTCGTGCTCCACTGTCTCGCGATTCGCCCAGATGTCCTTTGTAACTATAGGAAGGCCGAAACGCATGGCATCGAGCAATGCCATCCCGGGGGTATTGTGCGAAGGAAAGAGAAAAATGTCCGATTCCCAGAAGAGGCGCTCGAAGCTCTGCTTTGGCAGATACTCGGTGATAGTGCGAAGGCCTTCTATGCCGCCGTACTTCTTCCTTAACTCCTCTGGCATCCAGCATCTGAATGTCAGCTCGATTTGCTCCCCCAGCTTCTCTCGGAGCCTCTTATAGGCCTCGAGCACCTCATATCCGCCCTTTGACCAGAATTCGCCCATGAAATTCGAACTGCCGATGAAAAGTATCTTGATCGAATCGTGCTTTTCGAGATCCCCTGGCTTCTTTGGTGCCGGCCTGACAGCAAGTCTGAGAACCTCTAATTTTTCTTTTATCCGTTTGTCCGGCAACAAGTTCTCAAGCGTCTGCCTTCCGGCCTCCGTCCATGGCAACAACTTCCTGCAGTAGTCGGATTCTAATTGTTTGGCCAAGATACGTTGCACGGCAGGCCGATATATTCTCTTCCGCCAGTCACCGTAATATCCGAAAAGGGAGGGGGCGTGTTCGAAATCGGCAATCCATCTTATGTCATTGTCGATAATCCAGGGTATCAGTTCTATCATCGAGGAACCGGCAGAATGAAACAGGTCAAAATCACTCGATTCTGGTCCGATGCCATTTTTCTTACCCCCAGCTAGTCTCATCAGAAATTTGCCAGTCGCAAGAATCAATCTCGAACCTGAGGATCCATTTTCGCGAGGCAACGCACGGACAAACAGCCTGTCTATGACAGATCGCACGAGCTCGTTCCTGCGCAGACGTGCAACAGAAAGGTTTGCTCTCGGCGACTCTATATCCTCCGTCTGCGCACGGCTGTCCGTGATATACTTGACGCCGTCTGGCGGAAAGTCTATGAACTCCCTATACAAAGAATGCGTCGCGCCCTCATTTATTCCAAACCTGACTACAATCTCCTGCATGTGACCAATCTCGTATTCGAGGGCAAGTTATATCAAATTCGCGCACCTGATAGGGGTTCGTGTCTGCGAAACCCGAGAATCAGGATTCTGGGCCTACGCTCGCATTAGTAATTCCAACGAAGGACAAGATGGAACACCTCAGGAAGACCCTTCCAGGTATGGTTTTCCTAGGATTTGATGAGATAATAGTCATCGATTCTTCAATAAAAGAAAGAGAACAGGTCGAACAGCTCTGCAAGTCTCTTAAGATAAAGTATCTCTTCGCGAATCTCGACAGGCTGTGCGCAAGAAATGCTGGTGCGTCAGCCTCGACTTGCGATTGGGTGATGATCTGCGATGATGACATCGTCATCAAGAAACTGAACAAGAGTTTATTCAAGAGACTTGCCACGGATTGCGATTTCATGTACGGTGGCTGGGGAAAAGATGCGAAATCACATTTCGCATGGATTTTCAAGAGAAGTTTCTTCCTAGATGTTCTGAAAGGGTATGACCCGCTCATAACAGGAGGAGACGATTTGGACATCACGCTGCGAGCAAAGAATCTGGGCAGAGGCAGGTTCGTCTTCAACATCGGACTTTACGAATCCGAAACGGTCGGGCTGAATATAGCCAAAGATTATCCAAACAAATGGATAAGGAACAAGGTGTTGTATGCTTTATCTTGGTATCCGCTCATCAGAAGGCACCCATTTCTGATCAAGAACTTACTCGTGGCAGATTATTGGCGGTTGAAAAGAATAGCCCAAGGAGAATCATTTGGAAGAATAATCTATGAGAGCCTAATAGATAAAGCTGGCGCAATTATCAGTCCCATACACTATGTGATAAGAAGGATATCCGAAAGGTACCCAGAAAGATAATATACCATTTTTTCGATTTTTGTTTCGGAATCGCTAGCCTGTCCCTGTCTTCTTATCGAAATCTAAGAGCTTCGAATCTGGCTTGTTCGCATATCGCAGGATGTCCTTGAGATCGGAAAGCGTTGTAGCGTCCTCCTTCGAGGCTTGCTTCATCCATTCTCGCAAAATATCAGCTGCTTCAAGAAGCTTCGGATCGTCCCTGCCGAGCTTCTCCAACACTGGTAGCCAAAAGAATGCGTAAATAGCTATCTCCTTCGAGGACATTTTCTCTTTTGCATAGGGATTCCTTTCGATTGCGACAGTCATCTGCTCTCGCCACATACGCATCTTCATGTCCCAGATGAACGCGAATGCCCAGATTATGGCCGCGAGAAGAAACATCAGGAGAAGCACACCGGTGTAAGCATTTTCGAAGATGCCTCCCCTCCAGTTCATGAAATTGTACAACTGCAGAGACAAGTTTAGCGCAAGTAGCACTATCGTAATGATCTGAGCGACCTGCTGTATGCGCCAGACCTGTAGCATGAACCATTTCTTAATTGGATTGGTTGGCAAGATTCCTGCGCCTCCGACTCGTTGAGTCATGATTATAGTAATATTTAGAGTTGCTCATTTTATTTGCGAATGCTTATTTTTATCTGGAAACTGAGTTTTCCGATGAAATGGAAAACTCTATATCCACAGCTCTATGCGCGGCGCTGGTTCATATGCGAGCCAAGGGACGCTCGGACATGGTATCACGATGGGATAGAATGGGCCTACTATCTTCATGTCGCCCGTCTCAGCATCGTATACTACATCGCCCGGATTCACTCCGATGGCATGAATCGTAGCACATCCGAACTTCTCCAGCATTCGGAGGTTGTCATAATATCCGGCTTTCTTGGGATCGAGTTGAGATTCGTCGCCCGCGAATGGCCTCGGGAGATATCCTACGGCGACGCATCTCGGGGCCTCTATTATTAGACTTTCTCCGAGCACCATCTCCCAGATGTTCGGCGTGTAATCGTAAAGTATCTCTTTACCGAAATCTATGCTTCCCGGATCCCAGCAGGTATACTTCAGGTTCCTGCTGGCGTACGGTTCCATCTCCGATTTCACTATTGGTTTGACTTTCTCCATGTAGTCAGACCGGATGTTCTCCCATCTCCAGGAGGCTACACCCGCCGGGGCCGTATCGGACTTCCAAGCTCTCCAGCCGTATGCGACAGCGCAGTCAAGATTCACGTCCGCAGATGTTTCGTTGATTTTCAGGGTCATGTTGAAATCCTCGAGCCAACACTCGAAAGGCAAAATGCCGTATGGAGTGCCGTTCGGATAGACGGCGCCGTACGATTCTCCGCCCCAGTACAGCTGTCTCATTATCAGGATGTCCTCGCCGTAGCCGATCCGCCAGAAGTTCAAGGTGACGTTGCCGCTGACAGGATCCTCGGTAAGGCTCTCGAACTCCGTATTCCAGAATCCCTGATGCAGCGGATAGCCGTCATCGGAGGCCCTGATATCTAGTCTGCCCGAATTGCCAAAGAAGTCGCTGCTCTCGTTGAACCACCAATCCTCGCACCATGCTGCATAGAAATCCTGCATGGCAAACCATGCCTGAACATCCGTTTCCGATATCGGCAGTCCGATGATGTGCGCAGCCGCTTTCCTGTCCATCGTCAGGTTGCCGACAAGATAGTATTCCCAGCCATCCCTGGAGTTGAATTGAGCTTGTGTTATCTTGCCTTCATTTCGCGCGTCTATCAGTTCTTGCAACGTCATATAATGCCAGGTCAGATGATATGATATATTACCTGTAGTCCCACCTGACGGATTCATTCTCGGGACAAATGTAGGATTTGTTGTCCGAATCTCTGGCACATTTCTACCCTCAAGTGAAAGCCGATACACCGTAGACAGCTGGCCGGCTCTGTAATCAAAGCCTGTTCTTGATATGATGACGACCGGCGTGGTATCCCTGAATATTTCGTCCATGAGCGAATAATACAGAGAACGAATAATCCAATAATCAGGGGGAGCACGTTCAAAAATGTCGTAGAATCTGATCTCGACTGTTCTCGTAGCGACGGTTGCCAACTCCTTGCCCGAGATTCCCAAAGATGAATTGCTAGCAGCGATTAAATAGGACCTGGGGTTCGCGAAGCTTACCTGTACCTGCCCGACGCCGTTGGTTATCACAGCGTGAGACGGCAGAGAAACTCCTGACGTCTGATTGCAGATTAAATCCACCCAGCAATTCATACCATTCACTACATTTCCGACCGCATCTACTATCTTAATTGTCAGATCCGCAACCTCGAGCGGCTGCAGGGAATGCTTCGACAGGGAAACGCCTATTCCAGATGGTGCTGAGTTGACAATCGCTATCGTGTGATACGCAGGTATGCTCCAACTCCCATTGCTGTCCTTGACAGTCAGAGATACTTGATAGCTTCCGGGCGAGACCCACGAATGGCTCACGGTTGGTAGCTCGGACAATAACAAGCATCCGTCCCCAAGATCCCATGAATAGTTCACAATTGATAATCCAACGAACGAAAAGGACATCGCACCTGACAATTGAACGGATTGTCCGGTTATTCCGACCTTGGGACAGATGATTTTCGCGACAGGAGTGCTCATGTTAAGCAACACCCTCACGGATTTGGAATCAGAGTCGGTCGCGGAGCCGTCATCACTGACGGTCAGCGTCACCCCATACGTGCCGTGGAAATTGTAGACGTGGGCAATCGTCTTGCCGTATCCGAAAGTACCGTCGCCGAAATCCCTGTGCCAGTCGATGATATCGCCATCCGGATCGTAGGAAGATCGGCCATCGAATGAGATGGTGAAGGTGTCGTGTTCCCCAGGAGCCGGCGAGGAAATCACCGCGACTGGTGGGGAATTGACCGCTGATGAAAGTATCTCGATTGACGAGTTCGAAGGAGCGCTCGATAATGACTTGTCGTCGACCACTATCAGGCTCACCTTGAATATTCCTGGCGCGGTGTAGGCATGTGTCACAACCTTGCCTGTCCCATTTGATTCGTCTCCGAAGTCCCAAAGATAACTGATGATAGTACCGTCGGGATCAGATGATAGCGATGCGTTGAAAATGATCACCTCGTTGACATATCCAGTCGACGGGCATGAAAATGCCGCAATCGGACGCTTGTTTTCTGGACTCTGAGTGCTCAGAGTGTTTAGTATCACAAGCGTACTCGCAATCACCAATATTATCGCAATGGCAATGGCTATAAAGGACTTTCCAGTCTGACACTTTCATTCGACTCCCCCACCACTGCCTTTGAATTGAATTGCTGAGATATGATTTATTTTCTCAAACCTGAATCAATTCGTTGCCCAACCTGCTCAGCAATCTCGCTTCTTTGTCCTTGAACTCAATCGTGTTGATCAGCAACGACACTCCGGCCCTTCTAGGCAGATAGAAGTTGCTCTCGTAATTAACAACGGTCCCCGGGACGAATCTGCGATCTTTCAAATCGGTATCAGCATCGTACGCGAACGACCCGACCCAGTCCGGGGGAAAAGCTATTCCGAGATCGTATCCGCCGAACCAGAGGCACTCCTTATCGATTCTTTTTTTCTTGTAGTATTCCGCCAGCTTTCTTGTCAATTCGTTTATCAGCATGTTCGGCCTGACAATATTCTTTAAGAGCTCGAACGAGCCCGCAGATGCATCGACCCGTTTTCTGACATCCGGGTGCGCCTTTCCCATCGAGAACGTCCGTCCGAGATTCGCATGGTATCTGTTGAACACGCCGCAGATGTCGACGTTGACTATTTCGCCTTTCTTTATTCTCTTTCTCGATGCGAGCGCGTGCATGCACGCGGATTTTTTTCCGGACGCAACGGGAAGCGTGATAGCAGGGTTCTCCCCGCCGGCCTTTGCCATCGCCATGATCATTTCGCCGTACACCTCGAGCTCCGTCATCCCTGCTCTCATCGTCTCAGCTACGGCGCTCATTCCGATATCGGCAATCTTCGCGGCCTTCTCGATGTATTCGAGCTCCTTCGGCGATTTGATTGCCCTCAAATCCCTGACGATGTCGGTCGCATCGAGCGCCTTGCAACCCTTCTTCTCCAGCCGTTTCTGGAAATCCTCGCTGGCAGCCCTGTAGGGCCTGTAGCTGCACATTTCGAGCCCCACTCTGCCGGGTATCCAGCCGTCTTTCTTCAGCTCGCTTACGATCCAATCCTGGATTGATCGCTGGTGCCCCTCTGGATATATCCTCACGTCGTCCGCTATCGACGTGTATCTCGCCATCACGAGCTCCTCGATGTAATCGAAATGAATGAAATGATCGTGATCGACGTGAATCGCTATCCCGCTTATCGGAGGCCAGGACCTCGGACTCTGCGCCTGATACCATTCCGCCTTGTACCCGCTGACATAATAGAGGCTCTCCGGAGAGGTGAGGTAAAGAACATCTATCCTCTTTTTCCTCATCGAGTCTTTTATCCTATGCAATCTCTCGCGGTACTCGGTCTTCGTGAACGGTATCTCCTTGCTAGGAGAGCAATATTTCAGACAGAATTCTTTATCGGTCATCCCCATAGGCATGATTCCATCTCCTGGGTGAACAATCCTCCCGTTCTCTGATGATTTCACGGGCAGAAAAAGGTTGCCGAATCATAGAATGAAAGAAAATCGCAATTCGAGAAATCCTTCAAACAAGCTTGGACTTCGCGACCTCGCAATCTATCTCGGAGAGAAGCCTGTCGCGCTCGTCAGCCGATATCTTGCCGCTCAGGTATAGCTGGACGATCTCGAGCCTCTTCTCTCCTCCAGATTGAGGCTCCAACGAGAGCTCCGGATGAACGTATCCTGGCCGGCCGTCCTCCCGATCATCGGCAATCATCGGGGTCAAATCCCCGAGGGATTTCTGGATCGATTTCTTGACCGCCTGCCTGAGAATATCTCTCGACACGTGCGTGTACGAATACGCGCTGTCGTACGCCTCGTTGACCAACCTCTCGTAGATGTTCGAATACTCCCTTATCCTTTCCAGGCTCCTGTTCTTGGAATGAAGGATTGCCTCTTGTGTTTTGGAGAGGTTCTGCATCTCCTCCGATATCTCGTCCGTCAGTTCCCTGATAGCCCTCGATCTGTTTTCCATCTCGACGACCAGGACCGAGTTCGACTCGTAGAGGCTCGAGTTGGCCAATATGAATGCTTTCAGGTGGTTTTCGTTCCTTGCGAAAACGCGCGAGCTCTTGAGGAGGCTTTCCGCGCGGGATACATCTATATCGGACTTCTTTGCCAGCTCCAACGCCCTTTCCGCGGCGCGAATCGAGGCCGAGACTTTGTCCTGAATCGCTTTTTTCGTCAGGGAAAGCACGTTCTCGGAATTCCTCGAGGATTTCAGGTATTCCTTATTTCTGAACAGATTCTTTGATTCGATCAGCATCGGGGAGAGCTCCGAAAGATCTATGCCCATCAAATGCGCGATCTTGAGCGATTGTATGCAGGATATCATGAGATTGATCGAATTGCGGTATTCGTTCAACTTGCGATTCACGATTTCTCGGCTTTCAGCCGCGCAGCGCATTGCGTCATTTATCTCCCCGAGCCTGAGCATCTCTCGAGCGGTGCCCAGCAATGCGATGCTCGGGCCTATGTCCAATCCGATCTTGTTTGCCAGGGCGAAGCTTCCTCTCGCCTCGCTTATGATTTCGATGACCATCTTGTTATGGACATCTGTAATCTTTCTTCTGGCGGTATTTAAAAGCGTCAATGCGTCGAGATACTTCTCCTGTTTTAGCGCTTTGCGAGCTTTCGTGGCGAGGATCCTTGGGATGTCTCCGTCCTTCCCGTGATCCTCTATCACCCTGATGTCTTTTCGAAGCTTCTTTATCAGGATCGGAATCTGCTCTGAAAACAAATCGCGCATCTGCGTTTTCAGAAGCTCGGATTGGTTCTGCGCGGCCTTCAGATTCTCATGACTGCAGGATTCTACGAGATTCCTTATTGTGCGCTCGAGCGGCGATACATCGAGGCCTATCTCTTTGGCGCAAATGATCACGTTTTCGCTTTCCGCTATCTGTTCCTTGTAGATCGAGAATCTGCAATTGTCCCTGAGGCCGGAAGCTTCAGATCTTGTTTCCTGAGGTACGCGTTTGAGCTTCCGCGTCCTCGGAGCTTCTCTGAGGATAAGCCGGTTCTCAGGAGCTGAAGATGCGTCAAGTGCCTGAGGCAAAAGGCTCTCCAAGTTCAGCTTTTCCGATACCGCACCCTCGCCAGGCTTCCGATGCGGAATGACTAATTTGTTTAAGCTACTCACTGTTCCTGATTCTTTAAGCAAATCCATGTTATTTGTCACAACATCGGTCAAGAGCAATTCAGATGAACGCCGATTTGTCTCCAAATCCGTCGACTCATCATTATTAGATAATGCATCCGGATTCGAGGAAAGAAGGACGTCCTTTCTACGATTATCTATTTCGGTCTGTTGACTGCGAATTGCTCCTCCCCCCTCTTTGAGAAAGATGCGCGAATTCACTGAATGTTCTTCTACGATATAATTCTGTCTGGCGCGTCGAAAATCGCTTGTATCATTGATTGCCAAGGTCTGCCGATTTTCCCGGTAGGGAATGCTTTATAACCCTGTTCAATCCGAAGCCCTTACCAGTACTGCATCGCCAAAATCACATTTGATAGTCTGCTACAAGAAAAGTGGGCTCAGCCGGATTTGAACCGGCGACCTGCGCTGTGTGAGAGCGCCGTCATAACCGCTAGACCATGAGCCCTTTCCTGCACGCGTGATTGCCTGGGGCATTAATACCTTTTTCCAATTCGGAGAACAGATATATCAATGGTAGTTCATCATCTCATCTGGAAGAATGAGAGCGACCGTGAACGGGCAGAAGGTGGACATACCGGCCGTCTGGTGGGACAATGGCAGAATCGCCGCGATAGACCAGTCGTCATTGCCCGACGAGGTCAAGATTGTACGATACGAGGACTATCGAGATATCGCAACAGCTATAAGGACAATGTCGATAAGAGGCGCCCCGACGATAGGCGCGGCCGCGGCGTACGGCATTGCGCTCGCGGCGACGAAGAAAGAAGATGTTTCCAAGGCCGCGGAAACGTTGCGCGCGACCCGCCCGACCGCTCATGACCTGTTCTATGCGATAAACTGGATGCTCGGACATCTCGACGATCCCGTGAGAGCGTCGATGGAATACGCGAATAATTTGATCGATAGATGCAGAAAGATTGGCGAGCACGGTGAACCCTTGATCCTGAACAACAGCAATATCCTGACGCATTGTAATGCCGGTGCGCTGGCGACCGTCGATTTCGGGACCGCCTTAGCTCCGATGAGGATCGCGAAGCGCAACGGAAAAAGATTCTTCGTGTACGTTGACGAGACCCGGCCGAGGCTCCAGGGGGCCGCTCTTACCTCCTGGGAATTGATGGAGGAAGAGATAGAGCACGCCATAATCGCCGATAACGCGGCCGGATATTACATGAAGAAGGACATCGATCTTGTCATCATCGGAGCAGACAGAATAGCCCGGAACGGCGATACGGCGAACAAGATCGGGAGCTACGAGAAGGCGGTGGTAGCATATGAGAACGGCGTCCCGTTCTATGTCGCCGCCCCCGCGAGCACCTTTGATTTTTCGATAAAGGATGAAAGGGAAATACCGATAGAGCAGCGCGACGAGAGCGAGGTGCTGCAGCTCGGGAAGATGCGGATAGCGCCGAAAGGCGCGAGGGCTCTGAACCCCGCGTTCGACGTGACCCCCGCGAAATACATCACCGGGTTCATAACCGAGATAGGCATCCTGAAGCCGAACCAGATAGGCAAGCTGGCTAGATGACCGATTCGGGCCGCATGTTTTATCGGCCCGTTCCCGATTATCCCGGTGAGCGCATGATACTCGTCACGAAATGGTTCGGAACGTTCCTGTGCGACCGAGACAAGGTGATAGATAAACGCCTGTTCCCGAAAGACGTGGATTCAATCGCAGACAGAATGAGGAGGATGAGGAGCCGGGAGATACTCGCCGAGGAACAGGAGCTGGGCGAGAGGGCGGACGCGGTCGCCGAGAGAAGGCTCGGAAGCATCGGGAGAATAACGGCGTTCGATTCGGGATTCATCAAGGCAGAGGATTACGGCTTCGACATCGAGCTCCTGAGGCAGGCGACGATGAAGCTCGCGAGGGAATCCCTCTCCGAAGAGGACCCGGGAGCGTTCATCTCCGAGCAGGTGCGCGCATACGACGACCTCGTTGCGACCTGCAACCTCATGTCCGAGAGGCTCAGGGAATGGTACGGCCTATACTTCCCGGAACTGGAGAAATCCGCGGATGACAAGAAGTACGCCGAGCTGGTCTCGAAGAACCCCGACAAGAAGGAGGTTATCTCGGCGCTAGGCAAGGAAATCGATTCGGGTATGGGGGCACCTTTCAGCGAGGAGGACCTCGAATCCGTGCGAAGACTCGCAACGGCTGCGCATGAGGCGTACCGCGCGAGGGACGAGATGGAGAAGTTCATACAGAAGAAGATGAAGGAGGAGGCGCCGAACTTGGCCGCCGTTGCCGGCCCGATCATCGGTGCGAGGCTGATATCTCTGGCAGGAGGACTCGAGAGGCTCGCGGGAATGCCGACTAGCACGATCCAATTGCTCGGAGCGGAGAAGGCCATGTTCAGGCACCTGAAGGATAAATCGAGGCCGCCGAAGCATGGGATCATCTTTCAGCACCCGTACGTGCACAAGTCCCCGTACTGGCAGAGAGGGAAGATAGCCAGAGCGCTTGCGGGAAGGATATCGTTGGCGGCGAGGATGGACTACTACGGGAGCAACGACATCTCAAAGCAACTGGTCGAGGGGCTCGAGAGGCGCGTAGAGGAGATAAGAAAGCGAAACCCGAGCCCGCCCAGGAAGCCAGCGGGAAGAGGAAAGGGCGGGCATCGGAGGCGCCAGGGGAAGCGTTAGAGTTATCTAATACCAGTCGGTTACAGCGCACAGGTAGAGAGCATGTCTTGGGAGCTGGTAGAGGTCAGGGAGCTCAGAGAGGGCAGATACATGAACATCGACGACGAGCCGTGCCAGATCATGAGCATCTCCACTTCCAAGCCCGGGAAGCACGGAGAGGCGAAGGCGAGGATCGAGGCGATAGGGATTTTCGACGGCGGCAAGAGAAGCGTCGTGTACCCGGTAAAGCACAAGGTCCAGGTTCCCATAATCGACAAGCGCACGGCGCAGGTCATCGCTCCGATGGGCAACGAGATACAGCTCATGGACCTCGAGACCTACGAGACGTTCCACCTGCCCATCCCCGAGGAGTTCAAGGACAAGCTGACGCCCGGGAAAGAGATTCAGTACATGGTGGCGATGGGCAGAAAAAAGATCATGAGGGCGTGATCACAGCCAGCCCTGGCCGCCCTTCTTGAAGAGGTCGAGCTCGTAGCTCAGGTATCCCAGGATCTGTTTTGCGGCGTCTCCTTTGCCGTACGGGTTGCTCATGGGCGGCGGGAGGCAGCCTTCGAGCACGTATCTCGAGACCTCTCTCAATACCGATTCCGCCTCCGTCCCGACTACGACCGCGTGTCCGCTCTCCACGGCCTCCGGGCGCTCGGTTGAGATGCGCAGGACGAACACCTTCTTGTTTATCGAGGGCGCGGTCGCCTCTTCCTGGATTCCCCCAGAATCGGTCATTATGAACTCGCAGCTCTTCTCGAGCATAAGGAAGTCGAAGTATCCGACAGGGTCTATCAGCTGGACATTCTCCGACCGCTCGAGCTTATCGAGCAGGCCGAACTCCGTAAGAAGCTTCCTGGTCCGCGGGTGCACGGGATATACCACAGGGACCGGGGACCTCGTGAATATCTCCACGAAGTTCTCCAGGACTTTCCTGTCGTCAACGTTCTCCGCCCTGTGAGCCGTGACGAGGCAGAAGCGCTCGAACCTCAGCGAGGAGAGGATCTTCGATTCGTTCATCGCAATCGGGACATAGATGTTGCAGGCGTCTATGACGGTGTTCCCTGTCACGAATATCTTCCCGTGAACGGCTTCCTTGCGCAGGTTCTCCGCGGCGGCCTCGGTGGGCGCGAACAGATACGCGCTCGCGTGGTCCGCCAGCCGCCTGTTGTATTCCTCGGGCATCCTGTAATCGTGGCTTCTGAGCCCCGCCTCGACGTGCCCGACGAGAAAACCGGCCTTCGATGCCGCGAGCGCGCCGGCGAGAACAGTGTTGGTGTCCCCCTGGACGAGCACGACCGACGGCTCGAGTTCCAGCAGCTCGCGCTCGATCGCCATCATCGCCCTCGCGGTCTGCTCCGCCTGGGTCCCCGAACCCACTCCCAAAAACTTGTCTGGCTTGGGCAGTCTCAGCTCCTGGAAGAATATCTCCGAGAGCAGCTCGTCGTAGTGCTGACCGGTATGGAGTATCGTGAACGGTATTCGTCGCGCCTGGAGCTCCAGTATCACCGGGGCCATTTTGATTATCTCCGGGCGCGTCCCGAGTATCACGGCTACGCTCATCGCGCCTTGAATGAGCCGAGGGGGATAAATATGCTCTCGGCTCCCGAGATGAAATCTTGAAATCGTCAAATGGCATTCCCGGAGCACAGGCGGAGAGCTCGAATGACGATGAAGAGAACTTCCGACCCAATATTCTTCGCAAAGACCAGCTACAGGGATGCGAAATACGTCGTGTTCGGAGTGCCCTACGACACGACCGCGACTTTCGGCAAGGGCACGAGATACGGCCCGAAGGGCATCAGAGAGCTCGGCTGCATGACGAACTTCGAGCATTACATGTTCGACTACGGAATCTCGATCTTGGACGTACCGGCGCATGATGCTGGCGACCTCGACGTCTCTCACCTCTCCCCGTCGGAGATGGTTGACGAGGTGCACAAGTTCGGCAAGAAGCTCGTCGCCGACGGCAAGTTCCCCGTGATGCTCGGAGGAGAGCACAGCGTGTCGCCAGGCATGGCAACTGCGTTCGATGATATCGGGGTGCTCGGGATCGACGCCCATGCGGACTTCAGGGAGGAATACGAGGGGGACAGGAACAACCACGGGTGCGCGATGAGGAGGATAGTCGACAAGTTCGGCGAGAATAGGGTGATGTGGGTCGGCGTGAGGTCTTTCGACCGCAGCGAGCACGAGAGCTCCGCTAAGTTCATAGATTCGTTCACCATCTTCGAGAAGGGGATAGACTGGACGATATCGGAAATCGAGAGGCGGCTACCCTACGAGAAAATCTACCTGACGCTCGATATCGACGGAGTCGATCCCGCCTTCGCTCCCGGCACCGGGACTCCTGAGCCGTACGGGCTCGAGCCGATGCAAGTGAAGAAAATAATCGACGCGCTCGCGCCCAAACTGGTCGGCTTCGACATCGTCGAGGTCGCACCCCCGCTCGAGAGCAGGATAACACCGGTGCTCGCAGCGAGGTTCGTGACGAACGTCGTCGCTTCGACATACGTTTCTAAGAAACAGCGGAGATGATCTGTTTCAGCTTTTCGAGATATCTCTTCGCGAGCTGCAAGGCGCCATCTTCGGTCTTCCCCTGAGAAAACACGCGGAATATCGGCTCAGTGCCGGATGGGCGGATGATCACCCAACCCTCTCCCTCGAACACCTTGACCCCGTCGGTGAGGTCGACCTTCTTGCCCGAGCACTCTTCTATAAGCTTCTGGGTAACGGCTTTCTTCTTGTCGTTCGGGCATTCCGTCTTCAGCTTCGCCTGGTGATACACCGGGAGCTCTTTTAGAAGAGCTTTGAGCGAGCCTTTCTCGGCGACCGCCTGCGCCATGAGCGCAGAGGTCATAGCCGCATCCCTGCAATACTGATGCCTCCCGTAAATCAAACCGCCGTTCTCCTCTCCGCCGAATATCGCCCCGAGCTCCATCATCTTGCGCGCTACGACGGGAGATCCCACTCTCGTCTGGACGATCCTTCCGCCGTATTTCCTGACCATGTCGGACACGCAGTCGCTCGTCGCGACCGTGGATACGACCGTCGACCCGGGATTCTTCGAGCACAGGTATCCTGCAAGAATCGCGAACGACTTGTCCCCCGTGACGTATCCTCCGCTCTCGTCGATGAATATCGCCCTGTCGGCATCGCCGTCCTGGGCTATCCCGAAAGACGCCCCTTCCGCAACCACCTTGCTCATGAGGTCGCCGAGATTCTCTGGCACGGGCTCCGAGCTGTGCGCAGGGAAGCTCCCGTGGGGTTGCGCGTTCAGCGTGATGACATGGACACCGAGGTCGCTCATCAATTTCGGAGACACGAGCCCGCCGACGCCGTTCGAGCAGTCCATCACTATCTTCAATTTCGCGCCGGATATCTTCTCAGCATCGACCAGCCTTCTTACGCCCGCGGCATATCGTTCGTTCGCCGATCTATCTCTTGTGAGTTTGCCCACCGAGTTCCAGCTCATTTCCGCGTATCTCTTCGAGAAATACACTTTCTCTATCTCGAGCTCCTTGGTGAAATAAAGCTCCGTGCCGTCCGAATCTATCACCTTGATGCCGTTGAACTCCGGAGGGTTGTGCGATGCGGTTATCACGACTCCCGCGCTCGCGTCCGAGTTCGCAACGGCGAATTGGACCGAAGGGGTCGGAGCGAGCCCGATGTCCCTGACATCGCACCCCGTGGACAACAGGCCTGCCGTCACCGCATTCTTCAGCATCTCGTTCGAGGTCCTCGAATCGGCGCCGATGACGATTTCGCCCTTGAAAAGAGTGCCGATGGCGCAACCGATGCCCATCGCGAGGGAGACGTTCATCTCTTTGCCGACGATCCCCCTTATGCCGTTCGTTCCGAATAGTTTTCTTTGATTCGCTAGCTCCTGTTCGTCCATTGCGACCTCGTAATCGACGAACCCTGATAAATCATATGCCCCGAAGACGAATCATGCGAACAGCAAAGACCAATCACGAGCAGATGGCTGATGAATAGCATTAATTATATGCTGGCAAATGCAGGGAGAGACAAATACGGAGATGACCTAATGGGGTTCAAGGAGTGGATTATTCCACAGGAAAAGCACTTTTT
>JAWCKK010000012.1:0-15751 GCA_038852105.1 Thermoplasmata archaeon | reverse complement strand
TCCGATGTCTGCCTGAAAGGATCGAAGGAACTTGTCGAATTGGCCAATGATTACAGGAACGCGGATTACAGGATAAAACGAATCGAGGAAATCGAGAACGAAGGCGACGGGCTCGTGCATCAGGTCGTAGACCTTCTAAACAAGACTTTCGTGACCCCGATAGACCACGATGACATATCCGACCTAATGAGCAGACTGGACGACATAATCGACTACATCGATGCCGCGACGACACGAATGAAGATATACGAAATAAAAGAACTCCCGCCGAAAATGATTCAGCTGATAGATATTTTGTCGAAACAGATAACAGAGATACACAAAGCCGTGCACGCCATGTCAAACCGTCGGAATCGCGAGGAAATACTCGAGAAATGTGTTGAGGTGAATCGTCTCGAGAACATGGCCGACGATGTGACTCATGAGGCGCTAGCTGGCCTGTTCAAGCTCGACGATATCAAGCTTCTGATGAAGCTCAAGGAGGTATACGAGCATCTTGAGACCGCCACTGACCGCTGCGAAGATGTTGCTGACATCGTGAAGGACATCGTGATAAAGAACTCATAGATATCTGGAGACGCGCAAATGTCGGACCTGTTCGGGCTCTCTTTGATTGCGATAGCAACGATAATCATCGTTTGGATGTTCGATTTCGTCAACGGTTTTCACGATGCCGCGAATTCCATCGCAACAATCGTCGCGACCAAGGTGCTCAACCCTCTTCAGGCCGTGTCTATGGCTGCAATCTTCAATTTTCTCGGGATCATAATGGGAGGAGCCGTCGCAGCGACGATTCAGAAAGGAATAATCGATCAGCAGATCGTGATAGATTACGGGATTCCTCTTGTAATCTCAGCACTGCTCGGGGCCATAATTTGGGATCTGATCACCTGGTGGCTCGGGATACCAACATCCAGTAGCCACGCCCTCGTCGGCGGCCTGCTCGGAGCCGGAGGTGCCGTCGCGGGGATTGCCGCTGTGAACTGGAGTGGCACATTGAAGACCGCTACCTTCATCTTCGTGTCCCCTGCCGTTGGATTGATTGCTGGTTTCTTCATCGTAGCTATTGTGATTCGATTGACTTTGAGAATCCGCAGAGAAGGCGCTAACAAATGGTTCAGGAAGCTTCAGCTGATATCTGCTGCGTTCTATTCGTTTACACATGGAACCAACGATGCCCAGAAAGGCATGGGCATCATTATGATGGTTCTCGTTATCTCCATGGTCGCCAGTCCCGATGATCACGTATTTCTATGGGTCGCGGCGTCGTGTCACGCGGCCATTGCATTGGGCACATTCTTCGGAGGATGGAGGATTGTCAAGACAATGGCGGCGAGAATAACCAAGCTCGAGCCGTATCAGGGGTTCTCCGCAGAAACCGGCGCAGCCTCGATGCTCGCTGCGACGGCCTATTTCGGCATACCCGTGAGTACCACTCACACCATCTCGGGAGCGATAATGGGGGTTGGCGCGGCGAAGCGCATGTCTGCGGTCAGATGGGGTATAGGTCGGAGAATCGTACTCGCTTGGATCTTGACCATCCCGGCCTCTGCGACAATATCGGGGATAATCTTCTCGGCCTACCTTGCTTTCTTCTAATCGTTCTCGGTCTCATCGACCGGCATTTCCGCCAGAATCATGTCGCGCACCGATGTGTTCGTCGGCACGCGGTAGTTCTCGTCCACTATGCAATTCTCGAGCCTGCAGTACCTGTCGACGCGCGCTCCTGGTAGAAGAACGGAATTTATTATCTCGCTGTCGTCGAGGACGACGCACCCCTTGCCGATGTAGGATCCCGGCCCTATCGTCGCCTTTATCAGACGGCAGTCGGGCTCGACGCAGAACGGCGATATGAAGTCGGTCGAAATCGTGCTCGCGCTCTCCGCGACATACGAGCCGAACTTCTTCATCAGCTCGACGTGCGCTGCAATCACGCCTTCCCTCGACCCGCAATCCGACCAGTATCCCTTGAACTGGAAGCCGTACATCCCCCTGTCGAGCAACTTCGGGAAGACCGTGCGCTCCATCGACACGAACCCCGGGCCGATCTCGTCCAGCACTTCCGGCTCGAGAGCGTACGCCCCCGCGTTGACCAGGCGGGAGAAAGCCTCCTCTTTCGTCGGCTTCTCCTGGAAGCGCAGTATCCTGCCGTCGCCATCAAGCTGGGCGACCCCGAACGGCGTCGGATCATCGACCTCCCAAAGTGTAATCGATGCGATCGCCTTCTTCGCCTTGTGGAACTTTACGAACTTGTTCAAATCGACGGACGCGATTATATCGCCGTTCAGCACGAGGAATGTGTCGTCCTTCCTGATTAGCCTCTCGACGTTCTTCACCGCGCCGCCCGTGCCCATCGGCTCGGGTTCGTCGACGATTGTGACCTTCACGGGCAACGACTGCTTTTCAAGGAAGGCGTCCATCATTTCGCGCTTGTACCCGATGGGAATTATCAGCTCGTCCACTTGCTCCGGCAGCTGCTCGATGACGTGCATCATCAACGGTCTTCCCATAACGGGCACGAGAGGTTTCGGCAGCCTGAAAGTGAGAGGTCTAAGCCTAGTGCCCAAACCCCCTACCAACATGACAGCTTGCATTGCCAGGGTATTGTATCAACAATGACAATAAACCTTTCTATCCCGGACTCAGTTGACGGTCAGAAGCCGCCTAGAAAATCATATCTGCGGCGTGATGCTGACCACGTTGTTGCCCCTCAGTATGACAGTGCCGAGCCTCTTCACCTGATCGCCGTTGGTCTCCTCGGTGTTCTCAAGGACCATGTTCATGTAGTCGTCGTAGCCGACAAGGGTTCCCTGCAGCACCCTGTTGTCCTTGAGCAGCAGGGAGACCTTCTTGTTGACGGACTTCTCCAAAATGCTTAGAGGCATCACCATCTCAAATCACGTTCTGGGCATTACTGGGGATTCTATTTAATCTTTGCTGGGAACCTGCTTCAGCTTCATCTCGAACCAGCGCTTGACGTCGCTCCTGGAACGCGCGTCGATGCCGAAGTACTCGATGAACTTCGAGGTCGTCGTGAGCTCGAAGCTGCGCGATTTCGGCTTGCACCTGATGAGCCCTTTCTCCTCGAGCTCCCTCACGCCATCGTATACCTGCGGTCCCGCGAGCGCTGCGAGCTTGCTCTGCAGTATCGGCTGATAGTAGCCTATCAACGAGGCTATCTTCAGCGCCTCCTTCGAGATCTCAGGAGCCGCCACGGCCTCTGCCTTCGGCCGGTATTCCTCCTTCACCTGCATCGCGTATTTCGTCCCCAGCTTCACGACCTCGATCGCCCTATCCGGAGAGGAGTATTCGTCGATCAATCGGTTCAATGCGGCTCTAATCGTTCGAGCGTCCAAATTCTGGGATTCCTCTATCTCCTTGACCGAGATCGGCTTGCCCGCGATGAAAAGCGCGGCCTCCACGTACCTGTCGCTCTTGTTGCTCACTTGACCACCGTTGAGCCGTTCGTCGATTCAGTGCTCGTGACGGACGTGAGGTCGATAATCTCCTCTTCCGTCCTTATGCTCGCGATGCTCTTCTTGTCCGCTATCTCGACGAATATCTCGCCGTAGGGCGGCTTGTCCTGCCAGACGATTATCTTGTTCATGCTCGCCAGGAAGAGTATGCTCATGAAGACGGCGACGGAGTCTTCCTTACCTCCGCGCGTGAGATCGATGAACGGTATCGAGCCGGCGCCTATCGCCTGGATCCTGTTCCAGGTCTCCGCGATGTCCTGCTCGAGCGTGTCCTTGTGCGCCTGGTCGTCGAACTCCTTCGGCCGGTACTTCTCGAGGTACTTGGCTATCTCCGCGCGCACCTCGACCTCGCGCTTCGCCTCCTCGAACGCCCCGAGGAGCTCGACCAAGGAGACCTGCCTCTCCGACTTCGGCCTCCGCGCGGCCTCGGTCAGCTCCAGCCCGCCCTGCATTATCTCGACTATTCCTCCGGGCTCGTCTATCCCTGAGTAGAGCTGAATCGCGCTGGTATCCCAGTCCTCGAAGAAGTTCTCGTTCTGCTCGGGCTCGTCTATTCTTATCAGAAGGTCCTCGGTCTGCAGCCGGAAGACCGACCAGGCCATCAGTATCAGCCTGCCCGCGACGAGCAGGTTGATGTCCTCCGATTTCTTGACGCGCTGCAGGTACATCTTCGAGAACTCGATGAGGTCTATCTCCCACGGGTTCATCTTGTTCTTTATGACCAGCTCGAAGGCAATCGAGACGCTTCGCTCGAACGGGTCGGAGGAGATCGGATATATCCCCTGGCGCATCTCCTCGACCATCTTGACGTATCTCTCGAGCTTCTCGCTCTTGTCTGTTTGCTCATCATCTATCAGAGAGCGATGGAACATGAGGTGACTGAGTATGGACTCGCACTCGGGGCTCATCATGTCTATCCCGCCTCCTGCGGCTGCTCGGGCTCCTCGCCCTCGAGCAGCTCATCGCCGATGTTCGGCCTCATTATGACCTGAGATATGCCGGACGGGAGGCGCGCGACGCCGATCATGTGGTCCGCCTCCTTCAGCGTGGTCTTTCTCAGGGACACCTGCAGGAACTGCGCGTTCGTCGCGTTCCTCGCGATGACCTTCGCGACGTTCTCGGCGTTCACTCCGTCGAGGAACATGTCGACCTCGTCAAGCAGATAGAACGGGGACGGCTGGTACTGCTGTATGGCAAATATGAACGACAGCGCCGTCAGGCTCTTCTCGCCGCCGCTGAGCGCCTCGAGCCTGAGCTCCTTGTTGTTCTTCGGTCGCGCGCGCAGGATGAGCCCTCCGGCCAGCGGGTCCTCCGGGTTCTCGAGCAGGATATCCGCTTCTCCGCCGTCGGAAAGCTCGGCATATATCCTCCTGAAGTTCTCGCGGATCGATTCGAACACCTTCAGCAGGCCGAACTTCTTCTTCTCGTTCAGCTCCTCGACGAGCTTTATCAGGTTCGAGCGCTGCTTGGTCAGCTGAGATATCTCGGCCTTCACGGAATCGAACCTCTGCTTCTTCTCGTCGTAGTCCTCGATCGCCCTCAGGTTCACGACGCCAAGAGAATTCAGTTCCGTCTCGCACTTGAGTATGATCTCCTTCAGCTCGCTTATCGGCGGGAGCTTCTCGTGCTTCAGCTCGACGTTGTATCCCTGAAGCTCGTTTATCAGCTCCTGGAGCGCGGTCTCGGCCGCTCCCTGCTTCGTCTTCAGCCCGATAACGAGGTCCTGAGTGGTCTCGATTTTCGACTGGAACTTGTCGATCGCCGCCTCGCAATCGCTCTTCTGCTTGTAGAGGTCGTCCCGCTCCTTGCGGAGCTTCTCCATCTCCGCGCCCATCGATTCCTCGATCTTCTTCAGGCCGTTCAGCTCGGCCTCGAGGCTCTGGATCTTCTCGCTGTTCTCCGATATCTTCTGCTTGTTCTCCGAGGTCTGAGCCGCGTACGTCTTCAGCGAACCCTCGACCTCGGCCTTCCTCGCCTCGACGAGCTCGATCTGTTTCGAGAGGGTGTCTTTCTGGGAGGTCAATGAAGCCATCTCTGTGCTCAGCTCGAGCATCCTCGCCTCGAGCTGCTTCATCTCCTGCGCGATCTCCTTCGGGGTCGCCTTCTGTATCTTCTCGCCTAGCTCGTCCCTGGCCTTCTTGAGCTTGTCTATCTTCGATTCTATCTCGGATATCTGCTTCTTCGTCTCCTCGGAGGCGTCGAGAGCCTCTGACAGCTCCTTGCCCTTCGCGTCGAGCTCCGCGTTCTTGCTCGCTATCTTCTGCGAGAACTCCTTCTTCTTGACCTCCATCGCGGCGAGCTTCGCCTCCTGGCCGCCGTCGCTCATGTTGAAGGACTTCACCTTGTCCTCCAGCTGCGTTAGCTGCTCCTTGAGTTCCCAGAGACGCGCGTTGACCTTCTCCGACTGCTCGGTCGCGGTCCTGAGGTCCGAAGCGACCTTGTCTATCTTCGACGACGAAACGCCTATCTTGCCGGACTTCTCGAGCGTCCCGCCTATCATCGCGCCCGAGGCCTCTATCAGCTCGCCTTCGAGCGTGACTATCCTGATGCCGCCCATCATGGCCCGCGCTTCGTTGAGATTGTTCACGACAACTGTGTCTCCGAACACGTACCACATCGCGGCGCGGTACTGCTCGTCGAACTCCACGAGGTCTATCGCGTACCCGAGGGATTTCTTCGCCGCTAGTATCGCCTTGCCCCGGGATTTCCCCTCGATCATCTTGTTCAGCGGAAGGAACGTCACCCTGCCCAGCTTGTGCTTCTTCAGTAGCTCGATACACCTCGCCGCGACGGTGTCGTCCTCGACGACGACCGCCTGGAGGCGGTTGCCCGCGGCCACGGATATCGCGTCCTCGTACTTCTCGTCGACCTTGCAGAGGTCGGACACGGTGCCGTGTATTCCTTTGATTTCGAGCTTGTCCCTCGCCTCGATTATCCTGCCGACCGCCTGCGTGTAGCCCTCGGCGACCATCTTGACGGCGTCGGCCTCCGCCTTGAGCCTGTTGTACTCGCGCGTGAGCGACTTGATGGCCTCTTCGAGCTCCTGGGACTCCTTGATCAGCTTCTTCTCCTCGTTGCGCTTGGAATAGTATTCTTCCTGGAGCTTCTTCAGCTCTCCAGCGGAGCTCTTCTTGTCGCTTGACAGCTGCTTCATGTTGAACTCGGCGTCTTCGAGCTCGAACTCGTACGTCTTCTTCGTCTCCTCGATCTCGGCTATCTCGCTCCTCAGCCGGTCTATCTTCCCGGCGAGCTTGTCCTGCTCGATCATCAGCGAACGGTAGGAATCCTCGTTGGCGGTGATCTCCTTCACAAGCTTGTCCATCTCTCCCTGCATCTTGCCGAGCTTCGCATCTGACTCTGAGGCGGCCTCTTGCCTCTTCGACAGGTTCGCCTTGAGCTCCTCCAGCTCCTTTGTCTTCTCTTCTATGCCAGATGAGACCTCGTCTCTCTTCGAGTTCAGCTCCTTGAGCTCCTTGGATATCTTCTTCAGCTCCTCCTTTGTGGCCTTCGTCTGCTCGGCCAGCATCGCGAGCTGGTCCTCCGCCGTGGAGACCGCATCCGTCGCCCTCGCGAGGTCTATTCTGATCTGGTCGATCTTCTCCTTGATCTCGTGCGCGGTCTGTCCGCCCTTTTCGAGTATCTTCGCCTCGACCTCGGCGAACTCCTGGTCTATCCTCGATATCTCTTCCCTCTTCGCCTCGATGCTCTTCTCGAGCTGGACCTTCTCCTGCTCGTAGTTCGCTATCTGGCTCTGGATGGACGATATCTCGCTCTCGACCTCGTCCTTCTTCTTCGCCGCCAGCTGCGCCTTCGAGAGCACCAGCTTGTCCCTCAGGTCGCGGTACTTCATCGCGCATTCCCTGTCGGACTCCAGCTGCTTCATCTGCTTCTTCAGCTCGTCGACGATGATGTTCAGCTTGGCTATGTTGTCCTCGGCCTCCTGGCGCTCCTTTTCGGCCTTGGCGATGTCGTCGTCGAACCTGCTGATGCCGGCTATGTCGTCGAGAATCCTCCTGCGGTCCATCGGCCCCATCTGGACTATCTTCGTGATGTCCCCCTGCTGGACGAAGTTGTAGCCGTCGGCGGATATCCTCGCATGTGCCAGGAGCTCCTCGATTTCGCTCAGCTGAGACTTCTTGTCGTTGATGTAATAGTAGGAGTAGTATCCTTCCTCGGAGGAGTCCGAGAGCCTGACTATCCTGGTTATCTTGACGACCTCGGAATCTATCGGGATGAGCTTGTCGGCGTTGTCGAAATACAGGCTGACCTTGCACTCGGATGCCTTGTGCCCGCTCTGGCCACCGTTGAACAGGAGATCCGTTAGCTTGCCGGCGCGTATCACCCGGGAGCTCTTCGGTCCCAGGACAAACAGTATCGCGTCGGCGATGTTCGACTTGCCGGACCCGTTCGGCCCCGTTATCGCCGTGTAGCCAGGCAGAATTGGGATCTTCGTTCGCTTGCCGAATGACTTGAAATTCTCGATTTCGATTTCCTTGAGGTGCATGGCCGTCCCATCCCTTAGATGCGAAGAAATGACCTAGTTGCATGAAGCGCTGACAGTCACTTTCTGCATCCCATCCGAGTTAGTCCGACATGTGTCGGACATTATCTTGAATGTAGGAACGAGAATATAATTGTTTGCCTCGATAATATTCAAAAGAATATTATCCAGTGGAAGAACGGGGGATGAAGGCCTATAAAAAGCGACGTTTTTAGGACGCAGAGAAACCCGGCTGTCAAATAGCCCGATACACCTCGACCAGGCGTTCCGATTGCTTCTCCCAATTATATTCCCTTTCGAAGGCATTCATCCCATTCTTTCCTTTGAGCATGATCTTCTGAGGGTCCTGTGCAAGCGCAACAAGAAGAGACTCGAAATCCTTCTTGCTATACTTACAGACGAATCCGCAATCCTCCTTTAGGACGATGTCTCCTGCCAGCGTACCTTCTGTCACCAAAGGGGGGACCCCCAGAAAGAGAGCCTCGAACAGCCTATTCGGAGCGCCTATAAGGTTGTTGTAGTTCGAAGGGTCGAACATTACGAGAAGGACAGTACATTTAGAAGACTCACGTAGCGCATCGACATGGGATAGCGTTCCCAGGTATTCGATTCTATCAGAGACCGCGGTCTTATTCCGGACATCGTTTCGCAACGTGCCATCGCCGCCTATCACAAGTTTCCAATTTGCTGAGTCGGAAATTGCATCCATCGCCTCGATCAGGAACCTTCCTGGCTCAAGCGAACCGAAATATCCGAACCGCAATGTTCTCGTATCGTATTTTGATTGATGCTCCAATCTCTGAAACTCTGATGCGCTCGGACAATTCATAACGACCGTTGCTTTCTCAGCTCGAATCCTCTCGGAGACTTTCTGATTTGAAGTGATGACAGCATCGACGCTCCTCATCAAGAAGCGCTCGAATCGCCTCACAAAAGAAACGAGAAAAGACGGGGCGTCATCGGAGATCATGTCTGCATACGACTCGTGCGCGTCGTATATCAGGCCGCTCCCCTTGATTTTCGATAAGAGAACCGCTAAAGGAAGGGTGTCGAAATCATGCGCGTGCACTATGTCGGTGGCGGATTGAAGGCCGTGCACGAATCCTGATAGCCAGAATATCGGCAGTTTGACAAGGAAGGAAAATAGATCGCGCTCACCGCATCTGGGTCCTACATGGTTTACATCGATTGAATCCATCCATCTGTAGCTCTTGGTGGGTTCATTCTGTCTGTCCCAGCAAAGCACCTTCACCTTGAATCCAGCCTTGTGAAGGGTCAGGGCCTCGCGATTTACTCGCGTGTCCCCAGCGAAAGGTTTGGACAGGAGCATTAGCGTGGAAGTCATTGGGATGTATCAATGATTAGGCCAGTATTTAATTATCGCCAAAATCGGCTATCGAAGGATGGAACAATCAGGGAATTCCTATGGTCTTTTTCTCCGCGATCGATTTCTTGGCGGCCTCGATGAGCTCTATCGTTCTGACGCCGACCGTCCCGCTGTTCTTCGTCTCAACAAGCGGGTTGCCGACGGAGTCTATGAAATGCAGCAGCTCGTCTCGTATCGTGTTGTTCCGCTCTATGCCGAGCTTGTAGGTATAACCGCTCTCGAACACCGTTATCTCCTGGCCGACCGCGTCCACGAACATCGACCTGGATTCCCCTATCAGGGACAACTGCCTGGTCTTCTTCGGGATGACCCAGCTCAGCATCGCGTCGGCCAGCAGTCCGTCGCTGAACTTCGTGTGTATGTGCACCGTCTCGAGGACGTTCGTCCTGTGCGAGGCGCCGACAGCCGATATTTCGACCGGCCAGGAATCTGTGATGAAGTTCATCATATCGAACATGTGCGGCGCGAGATCGAAGACGACGTCCCGGTCGCTGAACGGCTTCTCGAGGTTGGTCCAGTTGAACTCCATCAGGAACATCTTCCCGAGGAACCTCTGCTTGACCAGTCGCTTCACTTCCGCAATCGCGTTGTTGAACCGGAATATGTGCCCTACTGAGAGCACGAGGTTCTTCTTCTCGGCGAGCTTCACCAGCTCCCAGCCCTTCTTGGAATCGAGAGTCATCGGCTTCTCGACGAGGACGTGCTTGCCCGCCTCGAGGGCCTCCTTGCATATCTGGTAGTGCGTCTCGTTGGATGTCGCGACAACGACCGCCCTTATCTCGGGCATAGCCAGCAGTTCGTGGAAGTCCTTCAGGGTCTTCTTGACCTTGAACCTCTCGACGCAGAACTTTAGGTTATCGTCGCTGAGGTCAGATATCGCCTCGATGGAGACGTTCTGAATGTTCGAGAGTTCGTCTACAATCTTCTTGCCCCAATAGCCCGTCCCGATGACACCGACATTGAAATTTGCTATGAGAATCACCTTCCGAAGAATTCCTTAACGGATTCGCAGACGAACTTCACCTGGTCATCCGTCAGGCCAGGATACATGGGCAACGATATGACCTCCTTGCAGGCCTTCTCCGTCTTCGGGAACTCCCCGCCCGTGTATCCGTACATCTGCTTGTACAGCGGTTGGAGATGTATCGGGACCGGATAATGATAGGCCGTCTGAATCTCCTTCGTCTTGAGGAATGCCGCGAGCTCCTCGCGCCGCTTGGTCCTCACGACATAGAGGTGATAGACAGGTACGATGTCCTGTGTGGGCGCCGGAGGCAGTTTCAGGTCGCCGACATCCTTCAAGTGCTGGTCGTACATCGCGGCTATTGCCCTTCTTCGATCGTTCCAGGCGTGCAGGTATTTCAGCTGCACCCGGCCGATAGCCGCATTGACCGTGTTCAGCCTGACCGTGTAGCCCATGACATCGTGGTCGTAATTGCTGCCTTTCATCCTGCCGCAGTGCCTCATGCTTTCGAGCCTGTCGGCAAGCGCGTCGTCGTTGGTCGTTATCATCCCGCCATCTCCGCCCACGGTCATATTCTTCGTGGCGTAGAACGAGAAGCAGCCAACATCGCCGATCGCCCCTGCCTTTTTGCCCTTGTACACGGCACCGTGTGCCTGGCATGCGTCCTCGATGACGACCAGGTTCTTCTCCTTGGCGACCGCCATAATCTCGTCCATCGCGCACGGATATCCGTACAGATGCACTGGGATCACCGCGGTCGTCTTCGTGGTTATCCTTCTCCTCAGCTTCCCCGGTTCCATCGTGTAGGTCTTGTCGTCGATATCACAGAATCTGGGCACGCAGCCCGCGTGGACAATCGCATTCGCCGATGCGATGAACGACATCGGGGACGTGATGATGGTCGACCGCTTCTTTATCCCCATACCCTCGATCGCCAACTGGAGCGCGTGCGTCCCTGAACTCACCGCGACAGCTCGCTTGACGCCGCACATCTGGGCGAACTCCTGTTCGAACTTGAACACGCTCTCGCCCAAGGACATCCTCTCGTTCCTGAGGGCGTTGACCGCGGCATCTATCATCTCTTGGCTCATCGCAGGTATTGTTATTGCCACCTTCATCGTCTCGTCTCCTAAGTGCTCATTTCTTTTTCTTCGGCTTGGCCTTGACGCCTTTCTTCCCGATTCTTCTGAGAACCCGGGCAGGACTTCCGACGACTATAGTGTCTGCCGGAACGTCCTTCGTGACGACGGCTCCAGCGCCGACTATTGCGTTCTCTCCAATCGTTATCCCGCACACGATGGTCGCATTGGCTCCTATCGAGGCTCCTCTCTTGACGTGCGTCGTAGTGATATCCCATTCGCCGACCGCTCTCGGGACCTTGTCGTTCGTGAAGCAAGCATGAGGCCCGACGAAAACATCGTCCTCGATCGTGACCCCGGGAGGTATGAACGCGTACGCCTCGATCTTGCAGTTATCGCCTATCACAACGCCTCTCCCTATCTCGGCGTACGCCCCTATCTTGCAATTCTTCCCGATCTTGCATCCGAAAAGATTAACGTAGTCTCTCACGACCGTGCCTTCGCCGATCTCGCAATCGTCGATGATATAGTGTTTCGCCTTGAGTTCCATAAGGCGCTCCCCTTGCTCTCTTGGTCGAAATCGCAAATACCGATGTGGATATATAGATATGGCCTCGGGAATCTCGCCCAGAAATCGATTTCTGGAATAAGCAGGCAGACCTCTCCAGAATGATATCTCGTGTTCCTGGCTAGGAAAGTCTAAATCGAAGACGAAGCAATATGCGACCGATGAACATCGTAACGTTCGCCGAGACGCGCCCGCAATACATCAAGGCGGCGACCCTCTCACGAGAGCTCAGAGAACTGATGGAAGAGACGCTCGTGATTGCAGGGCCGCATGACGACCCTTCAAAGCTGCTCGCGGACTTCATCGAAGCCCCTAAGCCTCGGTACAATCTCGGAAACGTGACAGGCTCGAGCTGCGAGAGAATCGCGAGGTACATGGCGGCGATCGAGAAAATACTAGATGACACCGAACCGGACGCTGTGCTCACGTTCGGGGATAGCGATGGCGTGCTGGCAACGGCCATCGCGTCTGCCAAGTGCGGCTACCCTATCGTCCGCGTCGATGCAGGTCTGAGAACGCATAAAAGGAGCGCCCCCGAGGAGCTGAATCGCATCGCGACCGACCACATATCGAACATCTTCTTCTGCCCCACTGCGAAATGCGTCGACAATCTCGCCAGGGAAGGGATCGTAAAGAACGTCTTTCTCGCAGGCGATCTCATGGTGGACGCACTGATGATGACCTCGAAGATAGCTCTCCAGAAATCCGCGGTTCTCCAATCGCTCGGGCTCCAGGAAAAGAGCTACATCATCCTGGCCATCCATAACGAGCGGACCGTGAGCGACGCCGAGACGGCGAGGCGCGTCATCGTCTCCGTCATATCCTCCGGGGAGCGGGTCGTATTCGCCCTTGACCCGAAAATCGAGAAGAGGCTCGAGCGGGCTGACCTCATGGGCATGATAAGGTCTTCAGCAAACGTTACCCTTACATCCCCGATGAGCTACACCGACTTCACGAGGCTCGCCATGGGCTCGGCGAAGATGATAACCGATTCTGGAGTGATACAGCGAGAGGCGTACATACTCAAGGTCCCGTGCATCGTCCTGCGAGAGGAATCCGAGTGGCAGGAAACCGTCGATGACGGCTGGACCGTGCTCGTCGGCACCGACGACAGGAAGATCGCCGATGCCATCTCGACGTTCGAGCCGAGGGGAATCCAGAGGGCGATGTTCGGCGAGGGGAAGGCGGCCATAAAGATAGCGCGGGTGCTTTACGAAGTTCTCAATATTGCGGCAGAGGGCACGGAAAAGCGCGGAACAATCTCCGAGAGTTGATGTCATTGACCGGGAGGAAGATTTGCGTCATCGGATGCACGGAGAGGGGGATACGTGCCGCGGTGCTCCTCGCGGCATGCGGGCACAGGGTCGCGCTCGTCGATGAGAACCGCAAAGAGATATCAAGGATCGCTCGAGGAGACCTCCCTTTCTACGATCGGGAGATCGCGACTGAACTCTCGAAAGCCGTGCTCAGGAAGAGAATCGTCCTGAGCGATTCCGTCGACCGGCAGGTCAAGAACTCGGACTATGTTTTCCTTGCGAGCGAGACCGAAGCGTCCAAATCGGGCATCGTGGGCCTGGCGAAGCTCAGAAGAACCATTGAAAAGGTCGGAGCCTCTCTCGGAAAAGGTTCGACGGTTGTGATGCTCTCCAGAGTTCCTCCTGGTACGAGCGAGGACATCGTATCGGAAATCGCAGGACGAAAATCTGGCCTCAGGCGCCTGAAAAATCTCTCTCTGGCGGCGTGCAGAATTATGCCCGAAAAAATCGTCATCGGAGCGTCGAGCAGGAGGATAGGAGAAGAGTTGGCGTCTTTGTTCGACTCATCGAAGTTCGAGAAAGCTATCGTGCACATCAAGTCCGCCGAGGCAGTAGATTTTCTGGACGGATGCGCCCTGGCGAACGAAATCGGCTTCTCGAACGAACTCGCGAACCTGTGCGAGAAGCTCGGGGTTGATGCGCACGAAGTGCTACCCTTGATCGGCGTCGACTCGGGCAATATCGGCCTCGGATACGGCAATCCCGAGATCTCTTCGGACGTCTCGTCGACTCTGAGGATCGGAAAGAAGCTGGGCGTCAGGCTCGATATCCTCAGAGCCGTTGAGAAGGCCAACCGCAGGCAGGCGATCAGGGCAGTCGAGCTGCTGAGAAATGCGGTTGGAAGCCTGAAGGGAAAAAGGATTGCTCTTCTCGGGCTGGCCACACATGCCGGCACGATATCTGTCGAAGGATCCAGGGCGTTCGACATCGCGGTCTCGCTGCTTGCCGAGGGCGCGAAGGTCGTCGGATATGACAGGCTCGCGATGTCGGAGTTCATCAAGGTCCTTCCTGAGATATCCTTGGCCGCCTCCGCGAGAGAGGCGCTGCTAGATGCCGACGGATGCATCATCCAGACTGACGATTCCGAGCTGCGAAGACTGACGAAGCAGGATTTCGACCTGATGCGGAACAAAATAGTTATCGACGGAAGAAGGATACTGTCCGCCGCGAAGATGGAGAAGTCGGGTGTTTCCTACCGCGCAATAGGATTGGGAAGAGAGGCAAGGGATGAGTGAGGCATTGCTCGAACGGAAAAAAATCAGCATAATACTCAACGTGCTCAACGAAGAGAGGAACATCCGGGACCTGATGGACAGCATCGTTATCCAGGAGCCGCCTTTCGAGCTCATAGTCGTCGACGCCGGAAGCGTGGACAGGACCGTGAGATACGTTCAGGAGTACGCCGAGAAGTACGACTTCATCAAGCTGTTCATACACCCCGGGACGCGCGGGGAGAGCACTAACTTCGGGCTGAAGCAGGCCAAGGGAGACATAATAACTTTCATCGGGGGAGACTGCATCGCGAACCCTTTCTGGCTGCACGAGATGCGGAAATCGCTCGAGACGGCGGACATAGTCGCCGGCAAGACGATAAACATCGGATACAAGCCCTTCGAGAATCTCGAGCGGGTGGAGCTCTACAGGAAAGGGGTCGACATCAGCTATCCGAGCCACGACATCGGATACAGGCGTAAGGTCTTCGAGGACGTGAAAGGGTTCGACCCTTGGTTCATAACCGCGGAGGACATCGATCTGAACCTCCGAGCGGTCGATATGGGATATTCCATCGCGTACAACGAGCGTATGATAATCTACCACAGGACGAGAGGGACGATCTTCGGGTTCATCAAGCAGGCCTTCTGGAACGGCTATGGGAGGAAGCAGCTGACCCTTAAGCACGGCAAGCTCTGGAAGGCGTACGACCCGAGAAAGATGTTCCAGACCCCTCTTACATTCTGGGCTCTGGTCAGGCTTGCGGCCGCGCTTCTGGGATACGCGTACGCGAAGGTCTTCGAAAGGCCGCCTGAGGGAAGTAAAACGCGGTGAGGAGCCGAATCGGCAATCAATTTTATGAGGCGTACGCCATTCCGAGGGACGATGACCAGGCTTTCGATCGTGATACCGACGATGAACGAGGAGCGGAGCATCGGACAAGTGATCGATGCGATACGCGGGAGTGTCTCGGATTCTCTGAGCTACGAGATCCTGATAGTCGACACGAACTCGAAGGACCGCACGCGCGAGATAGCGCTCTCGAAAGGCGCGAGGATAGTCGACGAGCCGAGAAGGGGCTACGGGCGCGCGTACAAGACCGGGTTCGAAGCCGCTTCTGGGGAGATAATCGCGACCCTCGATGCGGACATGACCTATCCCGCAGAGATGATTGAAGAGCTTGTCAACATCCTCGACTCGGAGAATCTCGATTTCATATCGACGAACCGGTTTGCGAACCTCAAGCCG
>JAWCKK010000011.1:0-52579 GCA_038852105.1 Thermoplasmata archaeon | reverse complement strand
GGGCGCCTCTCTCGGTGGATTCTAAAGCTGCTTCTTTTCCTCTTGCCATGGGAAGCCCATTTTCGTGAACGCCTCCATAATTGGACCAGGTTCAAGGACCTCTGGCGGAAAGACGCCTTTCCTGTTTATGACTCCTCGCGCTTTCAGGACTGTCGCAATGGATGGCGGTATCGCCGTCTGAACGGCAGTGGCATTTGACCTGTAGGTTCTCCAGCATTCTTCATGGTCGGTGATGTTGTAGATGTAATGGCTGTATCTTTTATTGCCTTTCTTTCCGATCACCATCACGCTCGCGCATCCCATACCCCTTATCTTCGCGTTCAAGTCCATATCGGCCGGCGATGGCATCAGGGCCGTCACAACATCTCTCGGTGCAACCTTCACGCCCTTGACGTCAATTGGTATTGGACTGACGAACCCCATCTTCTTCATCATCTTGAGCATGTCAGCGACCTCATCACTTAATGCCAAATGGAAATTGCACTCCTTGCACCCCTTTCCGATGAACCTTCCCAGAGTCTCCGTTTCCTCGTGATCGACGCACCATACTTTCAATTTGCCAATCGGTGGAGGGAACTCCCATATTTCGCTCTTGGAAAGCGATGGCACCCTCTCGAACCTTCCGTTCGTCCAGACGAGAGCGTCCATGTCGGCGCATTCTTCGATTAGAGTGTCGGGTGACCAATATGATACGAAGCCATCGTATCCCTCTATGTACGAGTTGTCTCCGTCTCTCACGAGTATTTTCTCGACGGAGTCCATTTGATCTGCTGCATATCTCGCGAAGACGTTCACCGCGCCCGGCTCTGCGCCCCAGCATAGCATCGCTGAGAGACCTGCCTGCTTCCACGCTTCGTCCTGTTCAAGCTGGAGGTCTATGGGCACCTTGTCTATTTTCTGTCCGGCCTTTTCGTGTCTCGCGACCCCCAAGTCGGTCGCCATATCCAAGTAGTTCACGCCGCTCTCGAGGCATGCCCGCATGATCTTGAGGAAAAACCTCGGAAGGGTGGCATTGATGACCATGTCAAAGCCTTTCATCCCCTTCTTCATATCCTCCACATTGTTCGCGTTCATCGAGATCGCGGTGACTTTTTTCTTGTCTCCAATCTTTTTCGCCGCCCTCTGCGCGATCTCGAGTTGGAGGTCGGCCATTGCGACCTGTTCTATCTCTTCATGCCTTCTCAATATGTCTCCTATGACCGTTCCTACTGCTCCTGACCCTAATATCAAGACCTTCATGTTTTTCAGACCTGCCAGGTGTCGTAGCTGTTCTTGCCCGACGCCCGCAATCGTTCCTAAACCTCAGGAAGTAGATAACCCTTGGTTGAAAGGTTTATAACCCCTGGACGCTGCAGGAAACACGGCTTGCTGGGCAGAGATTTGAGCGCATCTTTCGACAAATTCTCGACTTTACAGCAAAGACCTTTTATATCGAGATACTTTCTGCGTGCTTGCTCTTCTCTAGAGCCCATGAATGATGAAGACGCAAACGCGTCTGAAGGAGGTACGATTCAATGAGCAAACCAGCATTTGTGAAATTCGAAACGCCAAAGGAGATAAGCGACCGCGTATACGAGCTCGTCGAGCTTGCCAGAGACAGTGGCAAGTTGAGAAAGGGGACGAACGAAGTAACCAAGCTCGTTGAGCGAGGCGAGGCGCAATTCGTGATTCTCGCCGAGGACGTTAACCCGCCAGAGATTCTGATGCACATGCCCGCTCTCTGCGACGAGCGGAAGGTTCCTTTCGCGTTCGTTCCGAGCCGAGAGGAATTGGGGAACGCCTGTGGTCTCGAAAAGCCGACTGCGTCCGTTGCTATCACTGACGCCGGCAAGGGAAAGCCTTTGTTGGACGATTTGGCCAAGAAGATAGCTGATTTGCGCAAGTGAAGGGGCGATTCAGATGGCTGAAGATAGCATTCCGTCAGAGGTCGTCGAGATAATCGGCAGAACTGGAATGACGGGTGAGGCAACTCAGGTAAAGGTCCGCGTACTCGAAGGGCGCGACAAGGGCAGGATAATCACGAGGAACGTGATGGGGCCGGTCCGAGTCGGAGACACTCTCATGTTGAAGGAGACCGCCCGAGAGGCAAGAAAGCTGAGCGTCAGGTAAGCTTTCTTCCAGCCTGAGATTGTCATAACGGAAGGTGAGCGCGAATGGTCGAGCAAAAATTATGTTCGTTCTGCGGAGAAAGCATCGAGCCTGGCACGGGACGTCTTTTCGTTCGCAAGGACGGCGTCACTTACAGCTTTTGCAGCAATAAGTGTTTCAAGAACATGATGGTTCTCAAGCGTGCCCCACGAGACACGCGATGGACTGCCCAATACAGGCGGGACAAAGAGATAAGGTTGGCCGCGGAGGCGCATGTTGCTCGGGGAGAAACGAAGAAGACAGTCAGGGTCCGAAAGGTCGTCAAACCCGGCAAGGTCGCAGATAAGAAAAAGGCCGTCAAGAAGGAGACGCCGGTCGAGGAGCCTGGACAGCCCTCTCAAGAGCCAAGACCCGCGAGAAAGGACGAAGGTGATGCGAGTTGATAGAGCGGACGTTCTGCATGGTAAAGCCCGACGGAGTTCAGCGAGGGCTCATCGGCGAAATATTGTCAAGGTTCGAGCGTCGCGGGATCAAGATCTGCGCGCTTAAGATGATCAAAATACCGAAAGAGCTTGCCGAGAGACATTACGAGGAGCATAAGGGCAAGAGCTTCTACGCACCCCTGATAGAATACATAACCTCCGGACCGGTCGTCTGCATGGTTCTTGAAGGTGACAACGCGGTGTCTGTCGTGAGGTCCATGATGGGCAGGACAAATCCTCAAGATGCCGATCCTGGCACGATAAGAGGTGACCTCGCGATACAGACCGGCCGAAACATAGTTCACGGATCGGATTCCCCGGAATCCGCGAAGCGGGAAATCGAGCTGTTCTTTAGCGATTACGAAATACAAAAGTATGCTCGGATTGATGAGACCTGGTTGTACGAAGGAAAGGTATGACCCTGTCCGCAATAATCTCTGCCTCTTCCGGTGATGCCTGTGGTAACGAGACAACCGATAGTATCGGTGTTGGGTCACGTCGACCATGGCAAGTCGACGATTCTTGATAAGATCAGGGGCACCAATGTAGTCGGAAGAGAGGCGGGCGGGATAACCCAGCACATCGGGGCAACGGAGGTCCCGCTGGAGACGATATACGAGCTGTGCGGGGAGATCGCAAAGGGCAAGAAATTCACCGTGCCCGGGCTGCTTTTCATCGACACGCCTGGGCATCATTCTTTCATCACTTTGCGTGCCAGGGGCGGTGCGCTGGCAGACCTCGCAGTGCTCGTCATCGACATAAACCAGGGAATACAGCCGCAGACAGTGGAATCGATGAACATACTCAAGAAGTACAAGACGCCGTTCGTCATCGCTGCCAACAAGATTGACCTCATCGAGGGTTGGAGGCCGCACGACAATCAGCCGTTTATCATCAGCATTAGGGACCAGCATGAGTCGGTCGCATCTGAACTTGAGAAGAACCTATACGATCTCGTCGGCAGGTTCTACGAACACGGGTTCAGTGCAGACAGGTTCGACAAGATAGAGGATTTCACAAAGACGGTGGCGATAATTCCCGTAAGCGGGAAGACGGGGGAGGGGGTTCCCGATCTGTTGCTCGTTCTGGTCGGGCTTGCTCAGAGATTCTTGGAGGAGCAATTGGAATCCGAGGAAGAGAGTCCCGGAGAGGGCACCGTACTCGAGGTCAAGGAGGAGAAAGGCCTCGGGACGACCCTGGATGTGATACTCTATCAGGGCGAATTGAGGCGCGGCGATGCCGTAGCGATATCATCGACCGACCCTGCAAGGCCTATAGTGACAAAGGTCAAGGCGCTTCTGAAGCCGAAACCGCTGGACGAGATTCGGGACCCGACTCAGAAGTTCGACTCCGTTCAGAAAATCAGTGCGGCCGCGGGGATAAAGATAGCAGCGCAGAACCTCGAGAACGCGCTCGCTGGCGGTATTATTAAGGTAATACGAGGGAACGAGGCGGAAGTGATCGAAGAAATCAAAAAGGAGAGCGAAGTGAAAATCGAGCTCTCTCCGGAAGGCATACTCGCGAAAGCGGATGCCATTGGTTCAATCGAGGCTCTATCTTTCGAGCTGAAGAACGCGGAGATACCGATCAGAGGCGCGAAGATAGGGGATGTCTCGAAGAAGGACATCATAGATGCCGAGACATCGACCGACCCGACTCACAGGATCATACTCGCATTCAACGTCGGCATCACTCCGGATGCACAGGCCGCATTGAAGGACCATGACGTCACCATACTCAGCAACAATGTCGTCTATCGTCTCATCGAGGACTATCAGGAATGGGTGAAGAAGAAGAAGGAGGAAATCGAGCGCGAGAAAAGGCTCGAAATCGTCTTCCCTGGCAAGTTGAAGATTCTTCCGAACTGCGTATTCAGGGTAAGCAAGCCTGCGATCGTCGGAGTTAGAGTGCTCGCGGGAAGGATAATGACGGGCCAGACGCTCATAAAGTCAGACGGCAAGACGGTCGGGAAGATAAGGAGCATCCAGAGCGAGAACCAGAGCATCCCTGCCGCGATGATGGGCCAGGAAGTCGCTATTTCTATAGACGAGGTTACCGTAGGACGGCAGATCAAGGTTGAGGACGTCCTTTACGTGGATATTCCGGAGAATCACGCGCGCCAATTGCAGAAGATGGAGCTTAGATCCGATGAGAGCGAAGTGCTTTCGGAAATATTGAAGATAAAGAGGACTGAAGAGCCTTTCTGGGCTATGTAAATAAAATCATCATCATTCTTTGGCTGTCGAAATATCTTTAGAATTCCAGAATTTTGGCATGCTTTTTCAACTGTCTGGTTCTGCCAAAACCTATTTATCCCCTTTGGCAATAGGGCCTTCCACAGCCGGATGAGTGATACATTTGGTCGAATTCAAAGCCAATATCAGCGATCCCAAAGACGGGAAGTCGTATCATGCGACTGTCTCGGGACATCATGCTAATTCTCTGATCGGAAAGAAAATCGGGGATCAGATAGACGGCATATTCCTCGGTCTTCCCGGTTACAAGCTTCTGATAACCGGGGGTAGTGACAAAGACGGTTTCCCGATGAGGAAGGATATGCCCGGCGCGAAGCGCGCGAAGGTTCTGGTATCCCGCGGGTTCGGATTCAAGGCTCCCAGGAAGGGAATGAGGCGGAGAAAGACGATGCGCGGGAGCGCGATCTCTCCTGAGACGGTCCAGATAAACCTCAAGGTCACATCGCACGGCGCCAAGCCGATAGGCGACGTCATTAAGCCTGCTGAGAAGAAGGAGGGCGCATGAACGTTCCGACCCAACCGTCAGTGAACATCGGCCTGATTGGCCATGTCGACCATGGCAAGACCACGCTTGCCAAGGCTCTGACGGGCGAGGTCACCGACAGGCACTCTGAGGAGATCAAGAGAGGCATATCGATAAGGCTCGGATATGCGGACGTCCCCGTATACAGATGCTCCAAGTGCGACGGTGGCGAGTATTTCTGCACGTCTGAAACTTGTCCGAGATGCAATTCGAAATGCGAATACGAGAGGTCTGTATCGTTCGTCGATGCCCCAGGCCATGAGACTCTGATGGCTACCATGCTGTCAGGCGCCGCGTTGATGGATGGCGCTTTGCTGCTGGTAGCGGCAAACGAAAAATGCCCTCAGCCCCAAACAAGGGAGCATCTGATGGCAATTGAAATCATGGGTGTCAAGAACGTCATCATTGTTCAGAACAAGATAGATTTGGTCACGAAAGAACAGGCGATGAAAAATTACAACGAAATAAGAGAATTCCTTAAGGGGACTTCTGCAGAGAACGCTCCTATCATCCCTGTCTCAGCTCATCACGATGTGAATATCGACAAGCTCCTTGCGGCGATTCAGAAATACATTCCCACGCCCGATTACGATGTTGATAAACCGTTCAGGATGCAGGTCGCAAGGTCGTTCGATGTCAACAAGCCAGGAACGCCCCCGGAGGATTTGCGCGGCGGGGTTATCGGCGGCAGCCTGAGCCAGGGCGTAATAGAGCTCGATGACGAGCTTGAAATCCTGCCGGGCGTGTCCGTCGATCTCGGTGGCAAGGGTGAGGAGACGCCGTTGAGAACGAAGGTATCCTCTCTATATGCTGGCGGCACCGGCTTCGAGAAGGTCGGCCCCGGCGGATTGATAGCAATTGGAACCTACCTCGATCCGGCGCTGACCAAATCCGATTCCCTGGTTGGCAGGATTGCCGGCAAGCCGGGGACATTGCCACAGGTTATCAAGGAATTCCGGATGAAGATGCATCTCTTGAAGAGAGTCGTCGGGCTTGTCGAAGACGTTACCGTCGAGAGCGTCAAGACGAACGAGCCTCTGATGTTGAGCGCTGGCACCGCGACCACCGTCGGTGTGGTGAAAAGCGGCAGAAAAGACGTGTCCGAGGTTTCCTTGAAGATTCCCATATGCGCCGAGAAGGGGCAGAGGGTTGCGATATCTCGGAGGATAGCCGGGAAATGGCGTCTGATAGGCTATGGCATAATAGATTAAGAACGTCGAGGCGATGGTTCGATTGTCGGGCGGGATAGGCTGCGTCGTGGTTGATTCGAACGCATTGCTGATGCCCTTTCAGTTTAAGATCGATATCCAATCGGAGATTGAGAGGCTCGTCGGGAAGGTGGAAATAGTGGTCCCGAGTTGTGTCCTCGAAGAACTTTCTAGCATGAATCTCTCAGAGGCGAAGGGCGCATTGAAGTATGCGGAACGCTTCGTTATCGTCAAATCCAAGGAGAGGGGCGATAGGGGAGTAGTCGAGGTGGCCAAGGAGAGAAAAGGCGCGGTCGTGACAAATGACCAAGAACTTATAAAGATACTAAGAAAGTTATCAATACCAGTCATAAGGATGAGGGAACGCCAGAAGTTGGATTTTGCCTGACCGGCGTGACGCGGGATATCAAAATCGTTTTAAACGCTTCAAGTGTATATCGTCCCGATGCACGACAAGCACATAGCGACATTGAAGCAGATTGCTCTCCTCGGGGGAGTGCACGATTACATCGCGATATCCTCTCGCGAGCTCGGAGAGCTGCTTGATATCAGTCAGCAATCCGCTTCCAAGAAAATCCTTGAGCTTCTATCTAACAGCCTGATTGAGCGGGATTTGGGAGCGAGGCGCCAGCGGATAAAGCTCACGGAGAAAGGGTTCGAGCTGCTGCGGAAGGAATATTCGGATTATCAGAGAATATTCGAGATGAAGGATCACCTTGTCATTGTCGGCACCGTGATATCCGGGCTCGGCGAAGGCCAGTACTACGTCAACCAGCCAGAATATCTTGACCAGTTCCAGAAGAAGCTCTGGTTCAAGCCGTACGAGGGCACATTGAACGTGAAAATCGGGGAATCCGAGCTACCGAAGCTGGACATTCTGAGGAAGGCCGAGGGCATACTGGTTAGCGGATTCGAAAAAGAGGGCAGGACATTCGGCGATGTGAAGTGTTTCTTCGCCAAAATTCACAATATGGAATGCGCGGTGGTAATGCCGACAAGATCGCACTATACGAATGTCCTAGAGGTCGTCTGCAAGTATCATCTCAGAAGGACTCTCGGCCTCAGGGACGGCGACCAAGTCGAGATAATAATCTCGTTATCCAGTTGACAATATCACCATTTATTCTCAATATACCTTAGAGCGGACTCGAATATCGCCCAGCCGTCACCGAACGATGTGGGGTCCTCCTTTCTACGTGTCCAGTCTGGTGAAAGGAACTTGAAGAAGGCCCTCTCGGGATGAGGCATCAATCCCATTACGTTACCCATAGAATTGCAGATGCCCGCGATGCCAGCCGTCGAGCCGTTGGGGCACCAGGGATAGTCCGCATAGTTGCCGGTAGGGTCGACATATCTGAAAACTATCTGATCATCCTCGCTCAAGCGCCTGACTATCTTGTCCTCGTTCTCCGCTGGGAACATCAACTTTCCCTCGGCGTGGGCTGACGGGAACATTACGACCTTGCCTTTCGGCATGAGCTGAGTAAAAACGCACTTCCTGGCGTTCTCGTTTATAAGGAACGTAGGTCTGCACTCGAATCTGTTCGAGTCGTTCGTGTTCAAAACTGCTCGAGGGAATGGCGACATGATTTCGTCGATCCCGGGTAACAAACCTATCTCGACAAGCACTTGAAACCCATTGCAAATGCCGAGCACGGGATATCCTGCTTCTACAAATGCCTTGATCTCGTTTTCAAGCGCGGCCTTCATGCGCGCAGCAAATATCGCTCCCGCCCTAACATAATCTCCAGCGGAAAACCCTCCTGGAATGACAAGCATTTGATAGTCTCCGAGCTTCCTTATCCGCTCCGTGCGAATTCCCGTCCCTATCAGCTGCTTGAGATGGACTATCTCGGCGTTTGCTCCGAGACGTCTGATGCAATCGTGCGTCTCCTGCTCGCAATTCGTGCCCTCGATTCTGAGCACGCACGCCTTGATATCCTTTCTCAGCATTCAATCACCCCATCAATTCCCAAATAGTGCTCGCCCATTTGCATTCAATGTCCGAGAGGGAAGCATCGAACAGTATTTTCTCGGCATCTGAAATCAATACGGATTCTCCGCCGACTCTCCCGATTTTCTCAATCTCGATCCCGTTTCTCAACGGAAGTTCTTCCTCCGCAGGGACCTCGACAAGCCATCTCGTCGGTGACTCCGAAAACAGCTTCGAATCCGACCTGGAAATGCCCTTGATGGGCGACAAATCTATCTCGGCGCCTATCATTCCCCCGATCGCCATTTCGCACAGGCACACAGCGATGCCGCCATCGGATACGTCATGGCAGCTCAGAATCTTTTTCTGAGATATCATCTCGAGCAAGTACTCAATCGAATTCTTCAGCGTCGGGAGATCGACCACGGGGACTCTAGAAGATGTGCAGTTCATCTGTCTGAAGAACTCGGAGCCGGCCATCGCATCCTGGGTTGACCCGATGAGATAGATGGAAGACCCCTCTCTTTTCAGATCTGCAGTGATGCAAAGGGCGATATTCTCCACTATCCCGCACCCCAGTGCGACCGGCGTCGGCAATACGGTCCCGTGATGAGATTCGTTATAGAAGCTCACGTTTCCTGAGGGTATCGGGATGCCGAGATATGCTGCCGCCTCTCCCATTCCGCGGACCGTTTCCCTGAACGACCCTAGAATGTCCGGCTTCTCGGGATTCCCGAAGTTCAGACAATCGGTGATGGAATGCGGTCTTGCTCCGACGGACACGAGGTTCCGGCAAAGCTCGTCCACAATCATTTTGCCGCCGAGATAGGGATCGAGCGCCACTGCCCAGGGATTCGATGAGGTGCTTATCGCCAGTCCTTTCATGGAGTCCTCCAGCGGCTTCAGCACCGCGGCGTCCCCGTGCGTGTAATGGCCGGGAATGCCTTGAAGGGGCTTGATCACCGTGCCGGCGCGCACTTCGTGGTCGTACTGTCTGATGACCCAGTCCTTGTTGCAGATGTTCAGCCCCGAAAGCATTGTCAAGATTATTTCGTCGTACCTGTCCAGTTCTTCCGGGTACTTCTCCGGCAGGCTCCTTGCAGGAGCGGAAATCTTGGTCGGTCTGCAATACACCGGACCCGCGGTCAGGAAATCGAGATCCAGTTCGAATACCTTCGTGCCGTTGAAGAACAGCGTGACGACCTTTTCCGGGACGGTCTTACCTATCGGAGTCGCGGGGACGTCATAGAGCGAGAATATCTCGAGCACCTTATCGAGATCCTTCTCCTTCACCGAAAGCATCATGCGCTCCTGGGACTCCGAGACCCAGATCTCCCACGGCGCCAGGCCAGCTTCCTTGAGAGGGACCTTGTCGAGTTCGACCTCGGCACCACAGTTCCCGGAAAGCGCAATCTCGCCAACGACGCAGCTCAGCCCCCCGCCCCCGAGGTCCTTCATGCCGCTTATTAGCTTCGCACGGTTTGCTTCAAGAATCGCATGAATCACGGGCTCTTTCATAATAGGATCGCCGAGCTGAACGGCCCCCCTCGAAACCTCGTCGCTCTTCTCCGTGAGAACGGCCGAAGCGAAGGTCACGCCGTGAATCCCGTCGCGGCCCGTCTTGCCTCCGACGAGCACCAGGATTTCTCCCGGGCCTCCGACCGCGTTCTTCTTGAGATCGTCTATTCTCGCGATTCCGACGCAGCCCACATTCACCAGGCAGTTCCCGATATATCCCTCATCGAACCACACGCCGCCCGAGACCGTAGGCAAGCCGACCCGGTTACCGTAATCGCGTATTCCCGCGATGACCCCCGAGAAAAGATATTTCGGGTGCTTGATTCCGACAGGGACTTCTTCCTGGGGTACGGTCAGCGGTCCGAAGAACAGCGGATCAACCAATGCTATTGGCTGGGCTCCCATGCAGAGCACATCCCTGATAATCCCTCCGATACCGGTCGCGGCGCCGCCGTAAGGCTCCACAGCGCTCGGGTGGTTATGGCTCTCGATTCTGAGCGCATACGCGTGCTGGTCATCAAATCTCATTACCCCCGCGTCACCTCTCATCAGGACGTCGGGCGTTTCTATCCCTGTGATGAACTCCTTCAAGAAGACCTTCGAGCTCTTGTAACAGCAGTGTTCGCTCCACGCCTGACCGATGGATTGGATTTCGACATCGGTGGGGCACCTTTTCTTCTTGGCGAAGTAATCCCGCACCATATGCATCTCGTCGAGCGACAGGGCGATCCCCAATTCGTTCGACAGCTGCACCAGCTCTTGCTCTGTAGCAGAAAAAATATCGATTTCGAACAGCGGGAACTGCGTGTCTCTCTTGAGGTAGAGTCGCTCGATCATTCGATTCCTCACTTTATCGTTATCGTGAATCTATGTATGACCGGGTTGGCCAACAGCCGACGGCACATCTCCTCTGCCTTGGCCCTCGCATCCTCGGGCGTACCGTCGAGCGTGATCTCGAAGACCTTGATTGATTTCACATTGACTATCCCAGAAAATCCCAGAAGCTCCAGCGCCTTCTGAGTGTTCCTTCCTTCCGGGTCTGCAACACCTTCCTTGAGCTCGATTCTGACCTCGGCGACTACCATTGCACGTACCCCGCGTCCTTCCGAATGGAGTCGAGCTATTTACTCATTTCTCGAACGCGACCCTCCATAGGAAATCCAGGTCGAATGCACTAGATTGATTTTCTCGCAAAGACGAGATATCCCGTATGACCCAGCATCTCGAAGCTCGGGCGAACACCGCCTTCGTGTATGACCATTTCCCGTTGTAGTGTCTCGTACGACCGCACGTCTTCGAACTTCTGCTTCGTCAGTTCTCGGAAGACCTTTTCCAACTGGTTCACGTTCGGAACGAAAGCGCAAAAGTATCCGCCGATCCTGAGCGCAGCCTTGGCGGTTCCCACGGAATCCCATGGGTTCGGTATATCAACTATAAACGCATCCGCGTTCCTCTCTTCTATCGGCTTGCAGATGTCTCCCATTTTGAGTATCCAATCATCGCTCAACGATGCGAGCTTCACATTCCTCATCGCGATTTCTGCAAAATCCTTCCGCAACTCGTATGTCACGACCTTTCCGCCCGGTCTGACCCTCGAAAGAAGCGCTATGGACAGAGCGCCTGAACCTGCACCGCCCTCAATGACGAAGCAGCCGCTGACGATATCACAATAGTGCAGTATCATCGCGATGTCCTTCGCGGTCAGGGTTTGAGCTTTTCTCTCGATCACCGAGATGACATCGTTCAAGGACGCTCTCATTACGCGCAGCTTTCTTTTCCCGATTTCCACGAATCCGATCGAGACGGCTTCCTTCAATTTTGAGCTGGCAATGATTCCCAGACCCGATATCTCGGTCGTCCTGTCGTCAAGTTTGGCAAGATATTTCCGGCCTTTCTCGTCGGTTATCAGTACTATGTCGCGCATTCTCCCGGAGGTCTCCAACGGAGCGATGAATGAAAAAACTTGCCATCGGATCGGCCCGAGCGCTCTTCTACCGGAGCTTCTGACCGCAATTCATGCATACGGTATCTTCGAATCCGATTGCCCAGCCGCATGCCGGGCACCTGGGCAGTTCCCCCTCAGGCTTTGTTTTCCCTTTAGCTTCCGGAATCTCCTTGCTCTCTTCTCTGGCGGGAGGGCTCTCCTTTTTCTTGACCCCGGGATATTCAAGAGCGGACGGAGAATAGATATATTGCATCGATTCATCGCTTCGCTCGTTGTGTTTGGGAGGTTGGGCGCGGTCTTCCGCACCTGGATGCTCGCTCGTTTTCCTTCTCAGACGTCCCAGGAGTCCTTTGCTAGGCATCGCAACTCTAATCATTCAATAAGACAGCTTGTACTTGAATTTTGCATCGGAGACTCTCCTCAGGGTTGGCATATTCGCAGAGCGAATCTAAATGAGAACGGAAGCATAACTGGCAGTCCGAATTTCAAATCCATCCACCCTTTCGCTTGTAAGTGTGTTAAACAAGGGTTAAATAGCCTAATTTCATTCACATCAACCAGAGGCCCTATCGGGGAGGTTTAACGCCCGATCCGACCATTTCAATGACATGTCCGGATTGGGAGCCTTCCCCGCGAATGACAGGAAAACAACACTTAGGGAGAAGTGTAATGATATGACAATGAAATTGAAGTCAGACGAGAAGAAGTGCGTCGGATGCATGCTGTGCACCATTGCTTGTTCCGCCAAGCATCTGAAGACCTTCAATCCGGATATGGGTAGATGCGCAGTTGAGGACACTTTTCCGGAGCCAGCGGAGTATCACGTACACCACTGCATTCAATGCGACGAGCATCCTTGCGTCGATTCGTGCCCGGAGGAGGCCATCGTGCTCAATGACAAATTGGGAATCTATGTAGTCGATTGGTCAAAGTGCACGGGATGCGGAAACTGCGTAGAGGTATGCCCCTACGAGGGATGCTGGCTTAGCCCGAACGAGAAATCGCTGAAGTGCGATCTCTGCGGTGGCAACCCGGAATGCGTTCAGGTTTGTCCCAAGGGTGTGTTCACCCTGGAGAAGTGAGGTGAGAAAATGGCCATCAACGGATTCACCGGCAAGGTTCTGAGAGTGGATTTGACCTCGGAAAAGATATCGGTTGAGGATATCAACTGGGAATGGGCGGAGAAGTTCATCGGCGGCAGGGGTCTCGCGGCGAGATACGCCTGGGACGAGATAAAGCCGAAAACGGATCCTTTGGGCCCCGATAACGTCCTCATGATATGGACCGGCCCTGCTGAAGGGACGATGATACCTCTTAACGGCAGGTATCTGTTCGCCACAAAGTCTCCCGCGACGGGGACGTATCTTGATTGCTATGTCGGAGGACATTTCGGACCCGAGCTCAAGTACGCGGGTTTCGATGGCGTGATCATCAAGGGCAAGGCGAAGAAGCCAGTTTACATAATGATAAAGAACGGAAAGGCCGAGATAAAGGACGCCTCGAAGCTCTGGGGAAAGAAAGTCGACGAGACACAGAAGGCGATCAGAGAGGAGAACGGAGACAAGAAGATCAGGGTAGCCTCAATTGGGCCAGCCGGGGAGAACCTTTCGAAGATGGCATGCATTTGCAGCGATCTCTGGAGACAGGCCGGGAGAGGCGGCGTCGGGGCGGTCATGGGAAGCAAGAACCTCAAGGCCGTCGCGGTCAGGGGTACAATGGGGCTCACGGTGTCGGGCATCAGCAAACTCATCGAGGTTTGCAAGGAATCCTACAAGGTAGACGGGATAGACAATCCCGACAACGCTGGCATGATAACCGATGGCACTCCGATTCTAATGGACATGAGCAGTAATTCCGGGATTCTGCCGACCAGAAACTTTCAATCTGGTGTATACGAGGACGTCTCAAAGATAAATACCGAGACCCTGAAGTCGACCACTTTGGTCAGAAGGCGGGCTTGTTTCGGATGCGTGCTCGCATGCGCTTCGTTCTCTAGGGTACGGGACGGAAAGTTCAAGGGAGCCTGCGTCGAAGGCCCCGAGTATGAGACCATCGCGCTTTGCGGTTCGAACTGCGGGATCAACGATTTCAACGCGATCGTGAAGTTCAACCAGGAATGCGACATGTTCGGTCTCGATACAATGTCCACAGGCGATACGGTCGCATGGGCAATGGAGGCATACGAGAAGGGCATTCTCACCAAGAAGGACACCGACAATCTGGAACTCAAGTTCGGGAATGTGGACGCATATGTGAAGCTGCCCGAGATAATCGCCACGAGGAAGGGAAACCTCGGCAAGTTGCTCGCTGATGGAGTCGCGGTAGCGGCAAAGAAGACTGGAAAGGGCTCCGAGAAATTCGCGATGCACGTCAAGGGGTTGGAGGTACCTGCATATGATCCTCGCGGCACAATCGGGATGGCTCTCACGTACGCGACATCCGAGCGAGGCGCAGACCATCTGAGAGCTTGGCCAGCCGCCGTCGAGGCGTACGGGAATGTCGACCCATGGACCACGGAGGGCAAGGCAGAGCTTGTAGCCGAGGACCAGAGGAGGACCGCCGTGAAATGGAGCATCATGTTCTGTGATTTCCTCAGCGTTGGCTATCCTCCGATGGCAAAGCTCTACAACGCACTCACCGGCAAGAACGTCGACGAGGCGTACCTGAGGCATGTGGGAGACAGGATTTGGAACCTGGTCCGGGCTTTCAACATGAGAGAAGGTTTCTCCGCGAAGGACGATATCCAACCCTGGCGGATAGAGAACGAGGAGCTTCCGAGCGGCAGGACTAAGGGCAAGAGGATTCCGAAAGAGGACTTCGAGAAGATCCGGAAGGAGTACTACAAGCTCTGGAATTGGGACGAACAGGGAAGACCCACGAAAGAGGCCCTTCATGCTGTCGAGCTTGACGATATCGCCAAGCAATTGGACTACTTAAAGAAGTGAAATCCTTTGCTCGGGGAGAGATCCCCGACAAATCATTTTCTATTGCTTATTCTTGAGAAGGGATTTTATGCAGGAGATATGTTCATTCCTTCAAGGATGAGCGATTGAGAGATAAGCTATTTGCCCTGGTTGCCGTCAGCCTGATTTTGACTGCATCAATTTCGTTTTCACTGACCGTCTGTGCGGATGAATCCGAATGGCCGATAGGTGACGAGTGGCTTTACCGATATGTTGACGAATTCCCTCAGGAGAATTATGCGGGCTTCATGAGGTACTCCTGTGTCGGAAAGACAACTTGGGTATCGAGAGAGAATAGCATCGAGGTCGTCGAATTCAGATCTCGAACAAGCGGCAATATCTCGGGAGACAGCTTAGGTCTTTCATTCTCCGGAAACTTCAGCATCAACATGAGCGAATATTACGAGGTCGAGACAGGTTCGATTGTCGCCGTCGTATTCACACAGCATATCAGGATAGTGGAGGCGATTGACTATCATCGCAGCTTTTGGAACTATAGCGAATACAATATGACTGAGTATCTTCCGCCTGGAGGTCTCGGATATGAGCCAGTTTCTATCGATATCGGGACTGTCTGGCATAAGAATTATTCTCAATATTCCTATTCTGAAGGAACAATTCAGGGCGCGGAATTCAAGAGGCATTCGAATTACACGGAGCATGTCAAATATACATTTCTCGGATTTGAGACGATAGACGTTCCCGCCGGTTCGTACTACTCCTACTTGCTCAGGGGAGATTACGACGACGGGACAATGAGCTTCGTATGGTATTCTGATAGCGTCAATAACTTCGTCAAAATCGTGGAATCATATCCTGAGGGGGACAGGCTCGAGATAAGCATGATCGAACATTCGAGATCCGCCGGTGTTCCTACCGGCGGATATGCGATTTCTCCTTGGAGCTGGGTTTTCTTCATTTTCCTTGGAGCAACGGCAGTGGCGACGATAGCGGCAGGAATAATTGTGAGCCGAAGGAAGAATCGTGCCAGAATAGAATCCTATTATAATGTGACCCAGCAGCAATCAAATCAGGAATCGCAATTGAAAAGATGATCTTTCAGATGCGAGCTTGCTCTTCCCGATGCTCGTATGTAATGGCATCAAGCATCGAGATTGATTTCAGGCAGGTTCGCAGATTCCTCGGCCAAAAAGGCATTTATATCACCTGAGCTTTCGAAGCTCCGATGCCGGAACAGGAACCATCGGAACTCAGCAGAAAGGCTTGGTTCGCATTCTCCATCCTATTGATAATGGCAGGAATCGCTTTCTATTGGGGATGGGGCATCATGTTCAATACCTGGAACTTTTTCGTCGTCGAGAACATCGGAGCGTATGTTATAACCTTCCTTCTCCTGGGATTCGGCATAATCGGCGCGATCTTGAACAGGAAGAGGCAGCTCAAATCTACATAGGTCTCGCAAGGTAGACGGTCGTCTCAGTTTCTTTTCCGCACACGACGCATTTTGTCTTCTTATGCTCATTTTCTAGGACATTGTTCCCGAGGATGCTTCGATCCGTGGTTGTCTCTATCTCCATCCCGCATTCCTTGCTTCCGCACCAGCCCACCCGAATCATCTTCTCTGGCAGATTGCTAAGAGAAGCGGCGTCGAAGACATTCTCAAGCAACATTCCTCTCGCCTTCGAGAACAGATCCTCCGATATGCGAGAAAGCAGCTCGGAAGTGCCCTTCAGGAGGTCATGTCTGCCGAGCGCGGATTTTTCTCCAGTATCCCTCCTCACCACGGTCACGGCATTATTCTGAATATCTCTGGGGCCAAGCTCCATTCGGAGAGGGACTCCCTTGATTTCCCAATCATAGAACTTGCTGCCTGGTCGGACATCTCTTAGATCGACGTGAACGCGGAAGCCCGCCTGAGACAGTTCTTCCCCGAGCTTCTTTGCCTCCGCGTGAATTTGCTCGACCGATCCCTTCGCAGGTATCGGCACTATGACGACCTGATAGGGCGCGATGTCCGGGGGAAGCACGATGCCCTTATCATCGCCGTGGACCGCTATCACGGCCCCGACGAGCCTCTCGCTCATTCCGAAGGTCGTCTGATGGACGTATCTATGCTCTCCTTTCTCATCTTCGTACTTGATATCGTAAGGTTTCGAGAAATTCTCCTTATATTGATGAATCGAACCGAGCTGCAGGCTCCTTCCGTTCGGGAGAATCGTGTCTATTCCTATCGTATAATAGGCCCCAGGGAACTTGTCCCATTCCGTTCTTCTCAGCAATAGATAAGGGAGGCAGAGGTTCCTCATGAGCTTCTCCGTTATCCCGATGTTCTCCTTGATTTGCCTCTCCGCGTCTTCGAAATCGACATGGCAAGTGTGCGATTCGAAGAAGTGGATCTCACGCACCCTGATGAAAGCCCTTGTCATCTTCGTCTCGTACCTGAAAACATTTACTATCTGGTAGATTTTCAGCGGCAGGTCTGCGTGTGATCTAACCCAAAGGTTGAACATCGGGTACATCGCGGTCTCGCTCGTGGGTCGCAGCAGCATCTTCACGTCCAGCAGATTCAATCCGGCGTGCGTTACCCAGAAAACCTCTTCATCGAACCCCTTGATGTGCTCCTTTTCCTTCGCGAACTCCCCCTCCGGGATGAGCAGCGGGAAGCAGACCTCGTGATGATTCGTCTCGTCGAAGTATTTCCGGATGTGTCCGTCGATGTGCTGCATTATCTTCCAGCCATAGGGAAGCCAAACATTCATGCCCTTTATCGGGTACCTCTTGTCCGTCAACCCTGCAAGCTCGACTATCTCGTTGTACCATTCTCCGAAGTCTTCCGATTTCTTCATCTCGAATCACGGCAACCTTGAGCTTGGATATGTATGTTATGGCGTTCCGATCACTTGATTTGGCCCGCAATGGCCGGTGCGACCGAAAATGCGGTCGTCTGGTTCTCAAGCGTGTCAGACGAGATTACCATATCGCAGCAGTTCGACAGTTTCTCGAGCGCATTCCCCGCGAATAGGCCGTGCGTGCATGCCGCGATCACCTTAGCTGCGCCGAGGCGCTTCAGTTCGCTCGCGGCTGTGACTATCGTACCTCCGGTCGATATGATGTCGTCGACGATAGCCACCCGTTTCCCTCTGACGGCTATCGATTTCGGTTCGATTCTCACGGTGTTTCCGTCGAGTCTTTCCTTGACCAGATAGTCGCTCTGCACGCCGACCGCCTTTCCGATCTTCTCCGCGGTGTCCATCCTGCCCTCGTCCGGGGATACGACGAAGTCGACGCCTATCTCTTTGAGCTTCTTGGCCATCTCGAGAGACCCTGAGACGTTTTCGGCCTCAGTGGCTTCGAACCAATCGATTATCGAATCCGCGTGTATATCGACGGTCAGCACTTTGTCAGGATAGACTTCCATCGCCCTGACTATCGCCCTGGCGCTTATCGGCTCGCCCGGATTGAACTTCTTGTCCTGTCTGGCGTATCCGAAATAAGGGATTACCAGCGTGAACTTGCGATAGTTGAACTCCTCTATCGCATCGCACAGCAAGAGCGTCTCAACGACCCTGTCGTCCGGGTAGGTGTTGCTCACAAGGACGACATCATCGTCATCCAACGGCTCCAGGATTCTGACATATTTCTCGCCGTCAGGGAATCTCTTTATCTCGACCTTCGTGAAATTGGCGTCCAGCTCGTTCGCGAGAGCGGACGACAGCCTATATGAAGACGACCCTCCGATGACCCTCATTGTCTGCGCTCCGTCCTCGGTGAAATGCGGGAGAGGTATATTGAGGCTTTTGGATGGTCCTCATATGCCCTTTATATTCCCGGCCAGAAAATCGGTTGCTTTTATCGAACACATTTTTATACAGAGCGACAATTTATCATATTCGATATGGTCGTCCTGATAGGGTGTGCCGGCTGGTCATATGAGGATTGGGTCGATAGATTCTATCCGATTCAGCTGGCCGGTAAGAGGTCCGAATGGCTCGGGTATTATGCAAGGTTCTTCCCCACGGTCGAGATAAACTCAACGTTCTACCGGGTTCCGACCGCCGAGATCGTGAAGGCATGGATCGATAAGGGATCGAAGCTCGGGAGGTTCGAGTTCTCGGTCAAGATGCACAAAGAGGTCACGCACGAGAGCCTCATCGTCGGGAGCCCTGAGAAGGCCGCGGAACAGGCGGCGAGTTTTGAATCTATTTGCCTCGAACCGCTCGCCAATGCAGGGCTGCTCGGAGCCGTCCTCTTGCAGCTATCGCCCGAGTTCACGATGGACCGTGCCGGAGCGTTGGAGAGGCTCAGAACCCTTTTCGTTTTGCTCAAGACTGATACGCACAAGTACGCGGTTGAGTTCAGACACAAGAGCTGGGTGAACGAAGCCGGGACCGATTTGAAGTCGGATGTTCTGGATCTCCTGCGCGAGTTCAAGGTCGCGCACGTCATCGTTGACGGCCCTGCGTTCCCGATAACCAGGTCGCTCACCGCTAACCATGCATACATAAGGTTTCACGGTCGGAACTACGATATCTGGTTCAAGGAGGAGAGCGAAGACGACTACCGGATCAACAGGTACGACTATCTCTATACTGAGGACCAGTTGATTCGCTGGAAGCCGCGGGTGGAGGAGCTGGCGAATAATGCATCCGAAGTGCGAATTTATTTCAACAATCACGGAAGGGCGAAGGCGGTCAAGAACGCACTTTTCATGATGGACCTGCTCGGCATACCTCACGAGGAGAAAGAGGTATACATACAGGACCAGATGAAGTTGGGCGATTATTACTGATCACGATCCCATCCTCACATGGCTGACCCCGCGCTCGTCCTCGTACACCTCTAGTATCGCTCCGAGTTGATCCTTGACATCTTCAATGTGCGTTATCAGGAATATCTGCTTGAACTGCCCGGAGAGCCCGTTGAACGCAGATAGCAGCAGCCGCTTGCGCGCGGAGTCTTGTGAGCCGAAGATTTCGTCCAGCACGAGCAGGTTGATTCCTTCAGTATATGTCCTCTCTGCTATCACCCTAGAAATCGCCAGTCTCAGGCAGAGATTCGCGAGGTCCGTCTCCCCGCCGGAGAACCTCTCGATCCTGTGGACTTCGCCAGAATCCTCTATCGAGATGTTGTAACCGCCGTCGAGCATGAGCGTTCTATATTTCCCATCGGTCATCTGCGACAGCAACTCGCTGGCGATCTGGGACAGCGTCGGGACTATCCTTGATATCAGATGCTCCCTGAAGCCTTTCACAATTTCTTGGAGCCTCGCCGTATAGGCCCTCTCTTCTTCTAATCCCTTGAGCCTTCTCTCGGCTTCTTTCAATCTGGTCAATTCCCTTTCCAGCGCGTGCAATTCCGAGACCGCGGCCTCCTTTTCACGCGTCAACTGCAGGAGCTTCTCGTAGCCGGCGTCGTACTGCGTTCTCAGTCCGGCCTTCTTCTCGCGTAGCTCGTCGAGATTTGATTCGAGCAACTCCTTCTCTGCAGGTTCGTATCTTATAGTGGATATTTCCCTTTCGAGGCCTGAGATTTCGTTGGTCAACTCAGTCATCCTCCGCTCGAGGTCGGGGGTTCTCTTTGCCAGTGCTGCATCGCTCAATAATTGATCCCGCCGCCGTTCGAGTTCGGCCAGCTGCTCCAGCAGCTCGTCCAGCTGTTTCTGATCGAACCGCTTCTCTTCGAGCTCCTTCATCTCGGAGAGCATCTTCTCGAGCCTGTCAGAGATGTTCTCCTTTTCCTTTTCCTTGAGTTTAATTATGCTTTCGGCCTTGACGATATCGCGTTCAAGCCCTATCAGCTGGTCGATTCTTTTTTTCGCGATGGCCAGCTGCTCGTCCTTTGTCGAGATTTCGTTCTCGAGATTCTTTAGCTCTTTTCTTAACTCATAAAGCTCCGTCTCTCCTTTCGCGATTCCTTTCTCCAGCCGTTCCTTCAACTCCCCATAATGCTCCCCGAGCAGGCGCTCGCACGTAGGGCATTTGCTGTTCGGTCCAAGCTCGCGTATTTCCTTCAGGTGCTTCTTGTCTTTCTGGATTTCTTTTTCGAGCGTTCTTTCGGATTCTTTCACTGCGGAAGCCTTGTCCCTTAGGTTTTCGAGATCACTTCTCAGCTGTTCTTCCTGATGCTTGGCATTTTCAAGCCCTTTGGATTCCTCCTTGAGTCTCTTGATTGCATTCTCTTGTGTTGAGAGAACGATTTCAATCTGTCTCAGCTCTCCCCGGGTATTTTCGATTTGCTGAGTCAAAGCGATTAGCCTTTCGTGGTCTTTCCTGGCGGCAAGCAACGCTTCTTTGCCTTTTGCGAGCTTCTCTATCTTCGGCCGTATCTCCTCCAGTTCCTTCACGCTGACTTTAGCTTTCGTCGCCTCTCCGAGTTCAGCGATTGTCCTTTCGAGCTCGCGTTTCTTTGCATTCAAGGTATTATGTTTGATCTTCAACGAGTTCTCTGTCTCGATGAGCGCTCTCAATTTTCTATCTAAGGCATCGATTTTGCCGTCTAGCTCGCTCTCCTCGGCCTTCAGCTTCTCCTGGCTTTTTCTGAGCATGGCTATATTTCTATCATTCTCGTCCCTCTGTCGTTCTAATGAAATCCTCTGATCGGAGAGCGAATCCATTACCCGCCTGCCCTGCTCATCGATCAATTCTGCTCCGATGTCTTCGATTCGAGCTTTCTGGCGACGTTCTTCTGCTGATATCTCACTGATTATATCGTCGAGCCGATCGATTCTGAGCATTCTGACTATGAGGTCTCTTCTTTCAGCATCTTTCAAGGAGGATAGAGCGGCAAGTTCCTTCTGCCTGGCGAACACGGAAATGAAGAACGACTTGTAATCCATCCCGAGCCTCTTCTCGATCTCCTTCGTTACCTCGTTTGCCCCTCTAGCCACGAGCTTGCCATTCACCTCGAGGGTCGCGTCCATCGATAAGGCCTTGCCGGACATCTCCCTTGTAATGGAATAATCATCATTTGCATATGAGAATTCGAGCCTGACCTTCGTAGGTTCGTTCGTGCCTATGCCGGCCCTCCTGACGCTTTCCTTGGAACCGCGGACGATTTCGTCCTTGTTCCCGAAAAGCGCCCATGCTATCGATTCGACCAATGTCGACTTCCCGACACCGTTGCTGCCGATTATGCCTATCACGCCGTCCGGCATCTCGAGCTTCACGTGCTCGAATTTTCTATAGTTCCTGAGCTCGAGATACTTGATTCTCATTCTTCCATCACCGAGAAGAATTTATCAGCAAGCGACTCCAGCCTTTTCTTATCCAGCTTCTCGACAGGCAATTTCGAGAGATAGGCCTTGAATTCCTCTTCAAGCGGGCCTATTCTCGGGCTTGTGCTCTGTTCAATGTGCATCTCCTCTGCTCCGATGATTCTTACATCAAAACTGAGCGAACCTTGCACCACCTTTCTTATCCAATTGTAGTCCAAGTTTCTCCTGGTATCCCCGGAAACGCCTGTGATGGTCATCCGAACTATCGCGCCGTCTATCTTGTATTTTTCCAGTTCTCTTTGAATAGCCTTTTTCGCATCTGACGGATTGAGATTGCTCAAGTCTATCTGCTGCATATCGATCATTCTTCTCGTCGGAAGAGGCACGAATTTCCTGCTCTTTCCATCGAGATCGACGTCGATGAACCCTTTTTCAAAAGCAGCCTCGGAGATACTCAGTCTCTCAGTCGAACCAGCGAATGAGCAATTGTTCGCGATGTTCTCGTGATTATGATAATGGCCTAGCGCAACGTAGTCCGCCGCCTGATCAATATCCGACTCATCGATCACGAGCTCGTTCGCCTCATCGGTCCTGAACTTGTGTATGCCTGAGACACCGACATGCATCATCACTATTCGATTGCCTTGTTTCTTCAGGTTAGAAACGGCCTTGAGATTCTTCCTGAATTGCTCATTGGTCGAGTGGGGAATGCAGATGATTTCCAACGAGCCTTTCTCGATTCTCAGGAACTCATCTCCATATGAGAATCTGCATGATGGGACGTGCTCCAATATCTTGAACACGCTGCCGGTTTCTCTCAATCTGGGGGTCTCGTGATTCCCGGATATCGCGATGAACTCGATGCCCGCGTCCGATAACCTTCTGAGCTGCTCCATTGCGAAGGATATCGCTCTGTTCGAGGGTCTTACCGAGTCGAAAAGGTCCCCGGTATGCAGCACTAAGTCCGGTTCCTCCTTCAGACAGATGTTGACGAACCTTTCGAAGGAATCGTAGAAATCAGCTTCGCGCTGATTCAGTCCGCGCGCCTGATCGATCTTGGCATAGGCAGCATAACCGAGATGAGTATCAGAGACGTGGAACACTCTCATTTTCGCCCTCCCATTCTTACGCCAATGAATTATTGCCAATTAGCCATTATTGCATACCGTTTGAATCAATATCTAATCATTTATCGAGCCCCGCTATCCCTTTTCTTGATTGTAACCCCCGGGGCATTCACGTGATTACTTGTTGCATTCTCCCTTCGACCGTTGAATTGACTAATTCGTACTTAATCCTCTTCAAGAGGGGTCGTTGAATATTATGTCAGGGCACACGCCTATGGTCTCAGAAACGATAATTAGGTCGCTAGCCAATCAAACCGACTGTGTCCCCTATACAGACGACCTTTGGCATGAAAGACGGTCTGACTCCGCTGAGGTTCAAACTTTTCGGCATAGGGGGAGCCGGCTGCAATGTCGTGTCATCTACTACTTTCCCGAGTGTGGCTATCGGCAGTTCGCAAAAGGAGGTCGAAAGATGTGCGAATTCTCAGAGAATAGTGCTATTGCCCGAGATTCTCGAAGGTCTCGCTTCGACAGATGCCTCCGTGCTTGCTCCGAACATGATGCCAAAAGAAATCGTTGAGGCATTCTTCGATACCGATATCGCAGTATTGATCGCTGGCCTCGGCGGAGAGACAGGGAGCAGCGGCATTAGATTCTTGGCATCGGCCTCAAGAATAATGTCGAAGCCGTCCATTTCGGTCGTTTCTCTGCCGTTCTCCGTCGAGAGCATAAACAGGAGAGAGATTGCGGCTGAAGCCCTGTCAGATCTCAAGAAACGGACCGATATGGTGATATCCTTCACGAACGACAAGCTGAAGAAGCTCGTCCCGAATTTGCCGATGGACAAGGTTTTCAAGGTGATGAACGCGATAATGGAGAGGCCGATAACCGATCTCTCCAGGATAATGATTCAATCCGACGTTCAGATGATGAGGCAGATAGCCTCAGGCTCGGACGAGTTCAGGCTGGGCGTGGGTTTAGGCAGGGGTATCAACCGGGACCTCGACGCCATCAAGGAGGCGCTTGACTCTCCCTGGTTCGATTTCGATATCATGTCTGTAGAATCTGCGTTCCTCGTGATTTCTTCGTATCCGATAGATGCTAAGGAAGTCGACGCAACTATAAAAGCGGTCCATTCGAGAATTTCGAATGCCAAGCTCATGTTCGGTAGCTACGAAGACCCATCGTTGGGAGATAGGCTTCGCGTCATGCTTCTCGTCGGCCGTCCGGCCTCAATCTGATTTGAGATCTTCCGGCGCATCCGCGAACCGCTTGAGAGCCTCGACCTCAATGAAGTGCAATCTGCCAGGTATCACAATCGAGTGCAACGGCGGTCCGAAGTCGATCGACAGGAGCTTTCCTATCCGATCTGCCCTTGCCATGAAATCAGGTGCGCCCGCTCTTGCGACGACGCATGCCAGAGAGCTCTCGCTTATCTCTTTCACTCCCGTTTCTCTCGCGGTGTCAAGGAGCCAACGAAGCCCCTCGTTCGCGGTCATGTACCTGTTCTCCGATGCCCAAATATCTAACAATGCGAGTGTGTGCAAGCCGCCTGCTCGGTTCTGCATCAGTTGCTCAATCGGGCTTTTCGGTCTGAATCCTTTCTGCGCATAGGGTATTGTTATGGTTCTGCCGAACTTGTAATGCTGCAATCCCAGTATGCCTGGAACCGCAATGAGCGCGGACGTTCCGTGTATGACCCTCGTCTCAAATCCGAGGTCGTGCGCCCGGATTCTGAGGTCGACGTGCGTGGTTGCAGTCATCGGATCTCCCGGGACGAGGAACGCCACTCTATTCTGTTTCAATCCTGAGAGGAAGTCGCCTTTCTCGACCTGCTCCCTCGAGAGAAGCTGTACGGTCTTGCCGATTCTCTCTTCGAGCCTTTTGACCGATCCTTCCGCCAAGGTCGACGTGTAGCTCTCCATTATGAGGATATCAGCTTCCTTGCATTCCTGAAGCGCCTGAAGCGTGAGGCTGCTATCGTCGTACAATCCTAGCCCGATGAAAGATATCCTGCCCATATGTCCAGCTCTCGTCTCGGGAGATACTCATCGCATAGATATTGATTCTGCGGTAGAAAGCCCTCTCGAACGCAAATATTATTCAATTGCAAATCGCTTGAAGATGGCGAAATGGAAAGTCTAGCCATCATCGTTCCGAAGAGGAAGGCGGAGCAAATCAAGCGCAAGCTAATGGAGAAAGAAGCGCTCCGGACGGACCTTCAGGTCGAATCCGATTCCAAGAACGTCTATTTCCCGGTCAGCAAGCATCTCGACTTGGGATTCGAAATCACCACTCGCGAGTTCAAGGAGTTGAAGCCCCAGCCGAGCGACTATCGCGAGCTCGTCGATTTGCCGACCGAGCTGAGACATTTGCTTCCGGCCTCTTTCGATGTTATCGGGCATGTCGCGATCATAAAGCTGGCCGACGAGATTCTCGAATACGGCAGGGCGATAGGCAAAGCCATCGCGACGGTGAACAAGCCTGTGAGGACGGTTTGCCTGGATGAGGGCGTAAAGGGCGAGACCCGCACCAGGGATCTCAGGATCATCTACGGGGACAAGGAAACGCTCACAACGTACAAGGAGCACGGCTTGACATTCAAGGTCGACCCGCGGACTATGTTCTTCTCGCCGAGGCTTGCGACTGAGAGAAAGCTCATCGCCGACCAGGTGACTTTGGGAGAACGCGTATTCGATATGTTCGCGGGAGTCGGCCCTTTTTCAATCCTTATCGGAAAAACGAAATCGCCGGAGAAAGTCTTCGCGTGCGACATCAACGAACATGCATACAATTTGCTATGCGAGAATATCAGGCTGAACAAGATAGAAGGCGTCGTTGAGGCTCACTTGGGTGATGCAAGGGAGATAGCGAAGAAGCTGCCGATGGTCAACCGGGTGATAATGAACCTCCCGCACTCGGCGTTCGAGTATCTCGATGTCGCATCGGAGAAGCTCGCAGAAGATGGCGTCATTCACTATTACGAGATTCTGGACCAGTCCAACATCGACTCCCGATTGGCCGAGATCCGGAACAGGCTGAAGGAGCTCGACAGGGATGTCAAGGGGACAAACTTTCGGATCGTTAAGAGCTACTCCCCGACGATGAGATACATCGCGGTCGATATCATGCTCTTATGACGATTTCTTGCGAGGCTCGAGGGTGATTCCTCTCTCGTCTTGATAGTTCCCGCTTCTCTCCTGGTAGTCTTTCTCCGCTTCCCGAGATGTCCTAATGAATACTATCTGGGCGAACCTGTCACCGGCGGATATTTCAACGGCTCCCGGCGATGCGTTGAACGCCGAAAGTGTCAAATTTCCCCTAAAGCCTGCATCGACTTTACCGAACGAGCTCATAATCCCCTTTCTTGCCCAAGAGGTCCGAATCCAGAGCTGACCGGTAATGCCTCTTGGCAACTCGACGACCTCCCTCGTGCCAATCAGAAACCATGTGAGCGTTGGTAGTTTGACCGCTCCTTTGCTGGCCCTTGTTCCGAGCGCGGGCACGAGAATCTCGCCCACGGTCAAATCGTAGCCGTTCGGAGTGAGATTGCCCTCATCGAAGTTCTCGACTATTAGCTGCTTCTTCTTGATATAGCCCAATATATCCGAATCAGCAAGTATCATACTGACACAACTCGCTGAGATAGGTGTTCCATACATCAGTAGGAGGTGAACCCAGCAACAGTTTTCTTATCGAGCCTTTTCACGAGCTCAACACTGAGTTTCACGCAGTTCTCGAGATCGCTTAGACTGAAAAGGCTGACGTGCGAGTGTATGTGTCTCGTGGGAACCCCGATCACGATGCTCGGGCAACCCGCATGGGCTATGTGAATGACTCCTGCATCAGTTCCTCCGCCGGCGATTGATGATAGCTGGTATGGTATCTTTGCCTTCTCCGCAGTCTTGATGACGAATTCCACGAGCCCCTGGTTCGGAATCATCGAGCTGTCGTATGTCGTGACCGATGGGCCATCTCCCATCTTCGTAGGTGCCTGGTGCGGTTCAATGCCAGGCACATCCCCAGCGATGTCGACTTCCATCGTCAGGCACACATCCGGCTTGACCATGTATCCCGTCGTCCTCGCGCCGCGCAGGCCGACCTCTTCCTGGACCGTTGCAGCGCCGACCACCTTATTCGGATGATTGATCTTCTTCACTGCCAGAGTTCTAACAGTCTCCGCTGCGATGAATGCGCCGAGCCTGTCATCAAACGCTTTTCCGAAGGCGATTATTTCCTTCCCCTTCGCCTTGCTGTCCTTGTACTTCTTCTTCTCTATGGTGAAGAAATCCGATACCGGTACGACGGGGTTGCCTATCCTGATGCCCATGGCCTTAGCTTCTTCCTCGTTCGATGCTCCGACATCGATGAACATCTGGTTCTTCTTGACGACCTTTGACCTCTCCTCCTCGTTAAGCAGATGCGGCGGCTTAGAGGCTATCACTCCATGGACATCTCCCTTGCTGGTGCGTATCCTGACCCTCTGGCTGAGCAGGACCTGGTCAAACCATCCGCCCAGAGGGTTGAATGTGACGAATCCCTGCTTGTTAATGCTCGAAACAACGAATCCGACCTCGTCCACATGGCCAGGAATCAGGACGATCGGCTGTTCCGAAGACCCGCTCCTTTCGAAGTGAAGCGAGCCGAGCTTGTCGACGCCGATCTTGTCGCAATACGGCTTGACATACTCCCTTACTATCTTCAATGCTTCTCGCTCGAACCCAGAAGGTCCGAAGCAGTTCGTCAGCTTCTCCAAGAAAGCTAAGGATTCTTTTTCCATGTTTTCGACCCGCCTTCCTACGACCTATCTGACCAGGAACTGCTGCACAGCCTAAATAAGCTTGTCTTACTAAGCAAAATCTCATCTCTCCGCGCAAGAACGATACGCAGACGAAAAAATCTTTCTTATGTCATCGATGGCTTTAGATGCTGAATCTATAAATGCAACCTTGCAGAATCCCCTCCAAGGGGGCTTCGAGTGACGAAAATCCCGGAAAATCTGAAATATACAAGGACGCACGAATGGGTCAGAATCATGGGCGACAATGCCGTCGTAGGTATCACGGATTTCGCGCAGGAGGAGCTGCACGAGATAGTCTTCGTGGAAGTGCCCGAGGTTGGGAAGGAGGTTGCCAGGGGAAGCGAGCTGGCGGCCGTAGAGTCCGTCAAGGCGCGATCCGAGATTTTCGCACCGTTGTCCGGAACCGTCGTCAAGGTCAATTCTGCCCTCGTAGAGGGGGCCGAACCTGCTAGACCTGAGCTAATAAATGAAGATCCGTATGGGAACGGTTGGATAGTTGAGCTGAGACTGGGAAATGCGGCTGAAGTAAGCGATTTGCTATCCCCATCGGAATATGGCAAGCTCTTGGAATCGAAGAAAGGATGAGTCAAAATCTGAAACAGCGATCAAGGGATCGAAATATTTGGGAGGGGTCGAACGATTGAACGTGTTCAGCTCTTGCACGCGAGACTGCTACGATTGCTGCAGCTGCATAACGCGAGTCAAGAACGGAATCATTACCAGTGTCGAGGGAAACCGAGAACATCCTGTGACGCAGGGCGTCATATGCAAACGCCTGAGGCTTTTCGCGAAATTCGTCCAATCCAATAGCAGGCTTACAGTCCCATTGAGAAGGAAGGGCGAGCGCGGCTCGGATTCGTTCGAGCGAATAACCTGGGACAATGCAACCAAAGAAATTGCGGAAAAGATTATGCAAGTCACCAGAACCCATGGCTCGTCGTCGATCGCGCTCTACGACACCGCGGGAAACATGGGGTTCCTCGCTCGCTATTTCCCGCACAGGCTCATAAACGCGCTCAACGGCTCCTTCAATCTCGGCACTCTATGCTCCGCAGCTGGCTCGGCAGCTCTCAGGTACAATTTCGGTAGCACATATGGCTATCCGGTCGAAGCGATACCGAATGCAAGGCTGATCGTTCTTTGGGGGATAAATTCGAAATGGACGAACATTCACGGCTCGATGCTTGTTCAGAAAGCAAAGAAAAATCATGCATCGGTCTGGGTCATCGATCCAATTAAAACGCCAACATCAGAGATGGGAAGACACCTTCAGATACGCCCAGGCACCGATGGGGCTCTCGCCTTGGCGATCATTAACCAGCTGATTCAGAACGAAATGCACGACTCGGAGTTCATCAATAAATATGTGGTCGGATTCGACCAGCTCAAGCAGATTGCCCAGAAATACGACCTCAGGCGCGCTTCCCAAATTACGGGGCTCAAAGAAGGCGATATGTCGGAGCTCGCCACTGAATTTGTGACGCTCAAGCCGAGCGTGATTCATATCGGATTCGGGCTCCAAAGACACAAGAACGGCGGCGATATGGTCAGGGCGATTTCCTTAATCCCATCGATAGTCGGACAGCATAGGGGATTCATATATGCGAACGGAGGCGCGGACTTCGACATGTCATACCTTCGGGGCAGCCATCTCAGAACCTCGCCCGAGTCTTATTACAACCCTTTGGAGCTGTCGCGGCTGATATCTGACGGGAAGATCAAATTTCTGATGGTGATAAACTCCAATCCGCTCGTGACACTACCCAATCAAAATGCGCTCAGGAAATCGATTCTCGATAGCGACATTGTGATTGTCACGCACGACCTCTTCATGACGGACACCGCGGACTTCAGCGACTATGTCCTGCCCGCAACTTCGATGTTCGAGCATCTTGATATCGTAGTATCTTATTATCACGACTACCTTCATATCAACGAGCCAGCAATCCCGCCAGTGGGCGAGTCGAAAAGCAATGTCAGCTTGTTCAAGCTGCTGAGCAAGAGCCTCGGGCTGAAGTTGAAGGAGCTCTACGAAAACGAGGAGATAATCATCGAAAATCTTCTCAGGAGAAGTTCGAGGTTCTCGACGGACTATCTCACGCTGAAGAAGACAGGCTTCTGCAAGGCGAAATCATTGCCGTTGGATAGATACCAGACGCCCTCGGGGAAAATCGAAATCTATTCGGAGAGCGCTGCGAGGGACGGGATGTCTCCGATTCCGGATCATTCGCAGATGGTCGCCACCGCTCCGTATCAGCTCCTGACGCCTTGCACATTCGAGATGAATCATTCATCCTATCATCTCCTGTCCAAGGAGCTTGCGCCCAAGATACTTATGAACCCCAAGGACGCCTTGGCTCTATCCCTGAAAAGTGGGGATTTCGTTATCGTGGAGAATTCCGATGGAGCAGTGAAATTCGCAGTTGAGATTTCCGATATCACTCAGCCTGGTGTCTTGGTATCGTTTAATGGGTTATGGCCGAAACTATCCGGGGGCTCGAACGTGAATTTCCTCACGACAGATTTCATCCAGAAATTCGGAGGCAATTCTGCGTATAATTCGACTTTCGTGAGGATATCTCCGGCCAGCAGATGACGATTATTTCTCGAAGAACTCGCTATGGATTGCCTTCACCGTCTTCTGCAGGTCCTTCTTGTCCACGGTGAAATGGTATGCCACGGTCGAAGCCCCGGCCGATATGAGGTCTATATTGACGCCTTCGTTCGCGACGGCGTTGAACACCCTCGCGGCCACCCCTCTCGTAGAACCGAGTCCGGCCCCCACGACGCACACGAGCGCGCTGTTCTCGTGAACCTCGATTTTCTCGAAGTAACCGCCGAGGATGTGCTCGAGTATCTTCTTGGCCCTGTGCACCTCGCTCTCGTCAACTAGCAAGGCGACACAAGTCTGGGATGTCGTCGCTGAGTAGATATTTATCTTGGCCTGGGCAAGCGTCTGGGCGATATCTGCAAGAAATCCTTCCTTGTATCCCGCACCGGTCCCGAATACCTTGATGGTCGCGATTTTCTTCAGGAAAGACACGCTCTTCAGTATATTCTTCTTCGTCGAAACGTCGTTGCATATTAAGGTTCCTGGGTCGTCAGGCTTGAGCACGTTCCTTATTGCGATAGGTATCTTCTTTTTCAGCACCGGGAAGACGGCCCTCGGGTGAAGGGCCTGTGCTCCGAAATATGCGAGCTCCGCGGCTTCCTCGTACGAAAGCCTATCGACCTGTCTTGCGTCCGGGATGAGCTTAGGGTCGGCTGTCATGAATCCGTCGACATCCTTCCAGATCTCGACAATTGACGCATCGCACGATCTCGCCAGAACCGAAGCTGTGTAATCGGTTCCGCTTCTTCCGAAGGTCGTCACGTATCCGTCTTTGGAAATCCCGAAAAAGCCGGTTATGATAGGTATCACGCCGGCCTTCAGCAACGCGTGTATCTTCGGACCTACGGATTTCTCGCAGTCATCGAGCAATGCGGTCGCATTTCCATGGACGCCATCAGTGATGATTCCGATTTCGTCGGCGTTGAAGGCCGCAGCGTTGAGTCCGCGAGCCCTCAATCTCGTCGCCAAGACAATCACTGAGAGCCTCTCGCCCATGCAGATAATCATGTCCCTCGTGCGCGGAGTCAGCTCCTCTGTGTAGCTGACGCCGTAAAGAAGGCTTGATAGCTTTTTCAACCTCAGGTCCAAAGCTTCGATGGCCTCTTTTTTCAAGTCCTCGTTTTCGGGGAGCAATTTCACGTGGTTCTTCATCAGATCGTCGATGAAGGCGTCGATTTCCTCGTCCTTGTGAAACTTGCCCAAGAAATCAATTAGCTGGTTCGTGACGCCCGCTATCGCGGAGAGCGCTATGACCTTCGGTTCATGCTCCCGTTGGATGACATCTTCGACCTTCGAAAGCATTGCGGTCGTTCCGACGCAAGTCCCGCCGAACTTCAGCACTTTCATGTTATCCTACCTCGATGATATCACGTGATCGAAGCGCAAGAAGGAAATCTGGAATGCACCGTTATAGATTCTTTCCGCGCCTTTCCGAAAGTCAGCCTTGGAATGTCGCCAAGGGTCCCTACCTTCTCACCGACAATCGCCAGTGCCCAGCATATCCCTTCGATTGCCGATATTGATTCAAGTGCGTATGCGGTTTGCTCGGCGCTCACACATCTGTTTCCAAGTGCTGTCGCTGCCGCATCTGCCAAGACCGGGTCGACCGCCATAACAGTCGCTGCCTTGGCCTTTCCGAAGCTGATAGAATGCCCGAACACGCCCGATGAGGTGCAAAGTCCTCGGATTTCTCCATTCGTGGGGCCGAGTTCGACCGCCGGAAGCGATGCCGAATCGATGTCCTGCAGTATCCCGATTGTTACGGCTCGGTCAAGCACCATTGCGATGTCCCCACCGTTGTCGATTATGCAATGGGTCGCGCCCTCTTTGATTGCTCTTTCCAAACCTGACAGGGCGATTGCTCCGGCTACGGATGCCATCGGGCCGACCCCGGCTCGAGATGAAGCATCGCACATCCTGCGCACGGTGAGAGATGCATCCTCAGGACAGGGTAGCGGTTCTAGCGATAGGAGAAAGTCCTTCCTTGTCCTGGCGTATTCCCTTATTTCCGCCCTCGCTTTCGCGATTCCCTCTATCGCGGCGCAGACGAACTTCTCCTCGCAGATAATTGTCGCGGCAGTCTCGCCCATCTCTATCTTCGTTCTCGCAATCTCTTCCTTCATAGCAGTAGCTCCATAGCCGTCGTCGGACACGCATCGATGCAAAGCCCGCAGACCACGCACTTGTCCTCATCGAAGATTATCTTGGAAGTCTTCTTGTCAGCCTTGAGCGCGCTCACGGGACAGATTGAGATGCATACCCCGCAATGGGTGCATTTTTCTTCGTTCTTGCGGACACCTTCTTCAATCGATTGAACGATGACCCCCTTCGATTTCAGGTATTCAATCCCCTTCTTGATCGTCTCGCCTGGCCCCATCATCTCGAGCACCATCTTCCCGCCTTTCTCGTCTATCTGCGCCCTCAAGATGTTTAATTTGATGTGGTACGTTTCGACCAAGGAGTAGGTTATCGGTTCTTGGACAGCATTGTGCGGGAATGTCAGCACGTATTTCGTTTTCATTGGCCGACCTCCTCTTTCCTTCTGATCTCCAAAGGTTTGAATTCCTTGTCGAGTTCGAATCTCTGTATCGGCTCGTTTATCTTGAACTGCCCCTTCGAGATTTCTTTCTTCAATTCGTTTGATATCTGTCTCGCCTTATAGATGCTGGACAGTGTCGAAGTCGGCACCTTTTTCCCTTTGATATCAATCTGGCCGCTCTTCAGCTCACCGTAGCTAACCTCTCTTATGACCGTTCGAGATCTCTTCTGCTCGCTGTAGTCGAACACTGCTGTGAATATGTCAGAGTCTCTGACGGAGCAATACTTGGCCATCTCTAGGTCAAGTATGGGAATAGGGATGCCGATTCCGACTGCAAGGGTCGTGCCGTACCTGTGCATGGTCATCGCCCTGAGATATTCGGCCGTCATCTTCTTCAGGTCACCTATGACCATCAGAGTCCCTGCAGGTCTTTTCGGCGTGCCGTTCGGTGATCTTGGCACCTTACTGTTGAACTGTGTGCCCTCCCATATGACGTATCCTTGCGTTCCTCCGAGGAATATCCTCGTGCCCACACCTATCGTTCTGAAATACGGGTCGTTCAACAGCGGGCTTATCTCGCCCGCGGAACAGTAGGTCGCGTTCCCGAACTCCGGAAGCAGTTTGCCCATGTACGTGTAGATAATCCTATCAGAGCTGTTGGTCGCGCACGCATAGTTCTGATAGCAGTTCCTCGGATTGAGCAGGACCGCCTGGTTGATTGTCTTGAGCGATATCCATGTGTCTATTTCCCTCCGGGGATAGCAGTCTGTTCCGTAAGATACGGCCCGCAGACGAATGGCTCTTCCTCTGACAAGGTCCTCGATCACGTGCGCCCCGCCATGAAACATGTTCAAGGCATCGTCGAGCTCCGTGGCTCCGAGATAAGCATCGACAGCCGCGAGACCGGTATAAGCCGGGATATCGTCCAACCAAACCTTCTGCATCTTTATCGGGGGATCGGAATGGCCGAAGTTCATCATGACGCCGGAGGAGCACATGGCGCCGAACGTGCCTGTGGTGACGACATCGACCTCTTTCGCCGCCTTTTCGAGCCCTTCGCTCTCGACTTTCGCTTTGAACTCTTCTGCGGTCAAGACCGAGACGCTCTTCGACTCGATTTTCTTGTTGATCTCGGCATACGTCCTCAGTTCCTTCTTTTCTGTCATTTCAGCTCCTCCTTCTTGTCCCATCGATTCAATGATGATAACCCTAAATCAACCCCTCATGTATTGCGCACTCCGCATTCAATACCGACCCGCCAGCACTTCCCCTGATGGTGTTGTGCACAAGACAGAAGAACCTCAGGATGTTCCCTTCGAGCCTTATCCTTCCCACGGATACAGCCATACCCTTCGCCCTTGAGGGGGCGCCTGCCAACGCATCGAGCATCGGTTGCGGCCTGTTGTCCTCATGCCTTACTATTATCGGCTTCTTAGGCGCGGTCGGCAACTTGAGCTTTTGCGGCTTCCCGGAGAATTCCGAGAACGTGGCGATGATGTCTTCCCTTGCAGGAGGCTTTCCGTCAAGTTCGATCGTCACGGATTCCAGATGCCCGTCCCTGGTGGGCACTCTCACGCAGTTGGCAATTACGTTCAAATCGCTCGGCAGGATTTTCCGCCCGTCGAAGCTGCCGAGGATCTTCTTCGCCTCGATATTCATCTTCTCTTCTTCATTTTTAATGAAAGGGATGCAATTAGCGTTGATATCGAGCGACGGGACACCCGGATACCCGGCGCCCGAGATGGCCTGATAGGTGCTTACGAATACATTCTTGAAAGAATATGAATCCACCAACGGCTTCAATGCGAGCGTCAACCCCGTGATTGAGCAGTTCGCGTTCGTGACTATGAACCCCTTCGTTCCTTTCTTCTTCCTCTGAAGCCGGACTATCTTCAAGTGATCGTAATTTATCTCCGGTATTAGGATCGGGGTGAGTTCGTCCAGCCTAAACGCCCTTGCATTGGAGAATACCGCGAGTCCAGCCTTCGCCGCTTGATGTTCAATCTCTCTCGCGTACTCGGCAGGTATCGCGCTGAAGGCTATCTTCGCCCCGCTTCTTGCGGCATCCGCAACGTCGAGCTTCTTGAGCTTCATCTCTCCGAACTCTTCGTCGAGAGTTGAATCGTGCAGTTTCCATATCTCAGATATTTTCTTGCCCTTTGACCTCTCGGAGGAATACGCTGCAACGACCTCTATCTGCGGGTGGTCTTGGAGAGCCGAAACGAATCTCTGTCCGACCATCCCCGAGGCTCCGAATATCACTGCGGGTATCTTGTTCATCGACTTCACCTCCTTTCAAGGCACTTCCTTCCCTTTTCCATCAGGTTCCTGAACTTGCCACTTGTGTCGCTGGCAAGAGCCTCGATAAGCTCCGCCTGCGCAACACCTATCTCCTCATAAAGGTTTCCGAGATGCCTGCTGAGTTTCTGGATCTCGAAGTACAGGTTAGGATCCTGGCTAGCTACTGCCTTCGCATTGGATATCTGCCTTCCACATATGGGGCTTGCAGCGGCCTCTATATCTGGGTAGGCGAATTCTGCGTTAGATAACACTGTAAAGTATATGATATTTACTGTGTGGGTGAGTTGCAAGACATATGACATAAGCCTGTCGTGCTTTTCGAACGGGACGGTTACAATTCTCGAGCCATGATTCTCAAACGCCTTCCAAAGTGGATCGCCTTCAAAATCCGACTTATTGCCGCAGAACACAACCGCCTTGTCCTTGAAGGACCTTATCGATGGCCCGAACATAGGGTGCAGGCTCACGACCCGCGCTCCTTTCTTTTCAGCCTTTGAGATCGATTCCTTCAAATGCTGTTTCATGCTGCAGATTTCGTAGATGGTCTTGCCCGAGAAGTCCTCCGCCGCCCTCTCAATCAGAATTCCTGTCTTGCTCATTGGAACGGAGACAATCGCGAAGTCGTACGCTGTCATATCCAACTTTCTGTTCTCATGCTTCGGGAACGAGAAAGCGATCCCCGACGATCTGACTATGTCAATATCGTATCCTTCTGCAAACAGGAGTTCGCAGAGCAGTTTGCCCATTCCCCCTGCTCCGCCGTATATCAGGCACCTTCCCGCCTTGGACTTCGCGGCGAGTCTTTCGATGTATCTGATTTGCTCGTCTACAGAGGCGGTGATGAGCGCCGAGAACAGTTGATGGACCAGCTCTCTTGGCAGGCCAAGATCTTCGGCCAGCTTCTCCGCGCGTTCCAATACCCTTTTTTCCATATCGGGGCGTCTTACCTCCAAGCCGTGAGCGTGCTTATGCAGGCCGATTCTTCTTGCTACTGCTAATCTCTCCGCGATGAGCTGCAACAGCTCCGCATCTATCTCAGCTATCTTTCCTCTCAGGTCATCGATTTCATTTTCGCTCAGATTAGCCCCCCTGTGAGCATCAAATCCAGCAGCCCCATAGCCACGACGGATTCCACTACGGGAACGGCCCTCGGCACGATGCAAGGGTCGTGTCTGCCGGTAATCTGGAGTTCGGTCTCCTTCATCTCCTTGAGATTGACGCTTTTCTGCGGTTTCGAGATTGAGGCTGTCGGCTTGACGGCAACCCTCAAGACTACAGGCATTCCGTTCGTTATACCTCCTAAAATGCCCCCGGAATTGTTTGTCTCGGTCACAATCCTTCCGTTCCTTATCACGAACTGATCGTTGTTCTCGCTCCCTCGTAGCTCTGCAACCTTGAATCCTGCTCCGAATTCGACGCCCTTTACGGCGGGTATGGAAAACAGTAGGTGGGACAGTACGCTTTCAACAGAATCGAAGAACGGTTCTCCGACGCCGACGGGAAGACCAGTAGCTATGCATTCAATGATACCCCCGATGCTGTCGCCCTCTCGTTTTGCATCGAGTATTTCAGCCTTCATCAGCTTCGCGACCGAGGGATCGGCGCAGCCAACGTCGCTCTTCCTGGCGATCCGTTCGATGTTCGGCACCGGAGGCAGCGATTTCGCCCATACCCTTCCGATTCGAAGGCTATGCGCCGCGATGTGTATGCCTTCCTTTTCGAGGACCTGCATCGCAATGCCGCCGGATATCACGAGCGGGATAGTCAGCCTGCCAGAAAACATGCCTCCGCCGCGGTGATCGTGATGCGCGCCGTATTTCACGTTAGCAGTGTAGTCGGCATGTCCTGGGCGCGGTACGCTCTTGAAGACATCGTATGCGTCGGACTCGACGTTCTTGTTCTCGACGATTGCAGCTATCGGCGCCCCCGTCGTTTTTCCATCCATAAGCCCTGATAGAATGATCAGCTTGTCCTTCTCTTTCCTCGGTGAGCTGACCTCGGACCATCCGGGCCGCCGTCTGTCAAGCTGGGACTGTATCTTCCCTGGCAATATGATGACGCCTGTCGGACAACCGTGCACGACACATCCGACTGCAGGACCGTGGCTCGTGCCGAATATTGTCGTCTTGTAAGTCGTGCCTATCGTGTTCACCCTCTCACCTGTTGGAGTATTGCGCCCAATTTCTGGACGTCATCGATAAATCCGGGATATGAAATCGAATATGAAGTATCATCGTTCACTATGACCCCCTGCTCAGAGGCCAGACCAGCGATCACGGCAGACATCATTATCCTGTGATCTCCATGCGTATCGACCGTCCCGCCTTTTATCTTGCCCTTCCCATTTATGATGCATCCGTCCGCAGTAGCTTGAGCATCCACGCCCAAACTGGCAAGCATCGATACGGTCGTCTCGATTCTGTTGCTTTCCTTGTACTTCAGATGCTCTCCTCCGAACAGTCTTGATTTTCCCTGAGCGGTCGCTGCAAGAACGGCTACAATTGGGAATAGATCCGGCGTATTACTGACATCAAATTCAATCGGCGAACGCCTGTCAGCAGCGCATCTTATCAAATCTCCCTTGGCTTCTATCTTGGCCCCAAAATCTGTGAGGACCTTCAGCACTGCAGCATCTCCCTGAGGCGATGACAGCTCCAGACCTCTTATGCGAACATCGCCATTCGTCATGGCGGCTCCGCAGAGCAGGAATGCGGCGCTTGAAAAATCGCCCGGTATCTCGAACTTCTTTCGCATGGGGCGTTGCCTGCCGTCCATCTCGAACCCGTCGGAGACACGGTTTACCTTGATTTTGAATTCCTTTAGCATATCGAGCGAGATATCGATGTATGAGCGCGATTTCTGAGTCCCCGTGATCCTAATCTTTGTAGGAGTGCTCTTCATCGGGCATGCTATGAGCAGGGAAGAAACGAATTGAGAACTCACATCCCCCGGCAATCTCGCATGCGTGCCCGTCATTGGGCCCTGTATCTTGACCGGAGGATGCTCGTCTTCTCCTTCCCCGGCGCATTTCGCTCCGAGCTCCCTCAGAGCGTTCAACAGCGGCTTCATTGGCCGTTTTCGCAGGCTGTCATCGCCGGTTATCTGAGTCTTGCCTTCGAGAAGTGCCGCTATCCCCGAAATCAATCTCAGCGTAGTGCCGGAATTCCTTGCATCTATTGTTGTCTTTGGGGTGCTAATCCTGGGGCAATGGATTCGCACCCAGTTGATACCCTTGTCGTACGCCGCACCCATCATGCTTACCGCTGATAGCGTGGCCTCGGTATCATCCGATATCAGGGGTCTGACAATCTCGAATTTCTCTCCTGTCAGCGCTCCAAGCACGATTGCTCGATGCGTGTAGCTCTTCGAAGGAGGCGCCGTCAGCTCTCCTCTCAGGTCGCTCTTGACTATTCGCAGAGGCGTGGGACCACCTCCGGAGCCGGAGTGTCATTGGGATGGGCGGTCAATATCGCGGCGCCACCAGTGCTCACGCTGTCGAGCACATCCTGGAACTTCGAATTCTCGACGACAATCGCTGTTGCCGGTCCAGTTCCAGATATCCCTGCGGCAATCGCGCCTGCTCTGAGAGCAGATTTGGAAATCTCGTCATCGAGTCCGAGAGCCTTCGCTATCAGCTTCCCGTTCAATGTCATCGCCTCGAAAAATTCGCCGTCGAGCGTGAGCCTTTCGACTTTCTTGAACTCCGGAAGCCATTTGGCGAAGTTCTCTCTTCCTATACCTTTCTTCCTTATCTTACGTTCCGGGACATGAATGATTATCCTCATTCGATTTTTCGTGACTGGTGCGGTCTTAAGTATCTCCATCTTCGAATTATCCGTGACATATATCCCCCCAAAATAGCATGCAGACGCATCATCGAACGCTCCGGTCACTGTGACACCAGCTCTTCTTGCGGCCTCCACACCGAGCTTGACCACCTCGATGTCCTCAGCTTTGGCATGCAAAGCGCGGAATGTCGCGAGACAGACTGCATTCGCAGCGGCGCTACTGCTCTTCAGGCCGCGTGAGATCGGTATAGATGATCGCGTTCTCACTCTGATTTTCCTGAGATCCATCCCGACGAAATCGAATACCGCCTTCACGCATTCTTTTGCGAGCCTATCATCCTCTTCCTTTTCTTCCAGCGTGACCGAAATCGAAGGTTCCCCATCCGATATCTCGACCTGTGCGTCAGTCTGCAATGTTATGCCCATCGCCGCACCGATACCGGTTGGAATTGCATTCAATATCGTGATTGCGCCCCTGCTCGAGGCCGTTCCTATCGTCAACTTCCGATCGCCTCCAGCAACTTCTCTCTCATGATTTCGACCGGGGGTTTCTTGCCGCTCCAAATCTCGAACGCTTTCGCGCCCTGATATAGGAGCATGTCAAGCCCAGGAATGGTCTTCACTTTGTGTTTTCGCGCCAGGGTAACCAAAGGCGTATCAGGAGGGTTGTAGACCATATCCATCACTGCATCAGCCTTGGCTACCAGGTTCTCCGGGATAATCTGTTCGCCCTCGAATCCGCGCATGCCAACCGGGGTTGCGTTGACTATCAGACTAAACGGCTTCTCATCGTCGAGAGCTTCCAAAGGCAGGGTCTTTATGAATACTCTCATGGATTTGACAAGCTGTTCGGCCCTCTCGGGGGTGCGGTTCGCGATAACGATTTTTGCGCCCATCTTCCAAAGCCCTATGATTGCTGCCCTGGATGCGCCACCGGCTCCGACTATCAAGGCGCGTTTATTTCGAGGATTGTATCCCGAGTTCCTAACGGCTTCCGAGAAACCGAATATGTCAGTATTGTAGCCCTTCAAGGTCCCGTCGGTCTCCGCGCAAATGGTATTGACGGCTCCGGCTCTTCTTGCATCGTTATCAATATTCTCCAATGCAGAGATGGCGATTTCCTTGTATGGTATGGTTACGTTGAACCCCCTGATTCCGAGCCTCACCGACCCTTTTATGAAATCCACAACTCTCCTTGCGTCCGGGATATCGAATTTCAGATACGCGCCTGGAATCCCGAGGGCTTCGAATGCCGCGTTCTGCATGGCCGGAGAAAACGTATGCCCCAAGGGATGACCTATCAGCCCGACGATTATGCTCCCCTTCCCCTCTATCCTTTTTTGGGTCTTTAGATCGAGCTGCCCGGGAGCCACTTTCCTATTTTCGCTCAGGGCGCAGTATGTCAGTTGTGAGCCAATGTAGGATGCGCAGGCTCTCGATATCTCACCGCCTTCGCCCATTGTCATAAAAGCGAAGTTGCTGAGCCCGAGCTCCCTGACATGTAGCAAGATATCGACGCTCTGCATCGCGTTTTCCACCTTGACCGCTACTTTTCCTATCCCGCCGAGCTTGCAGCATTCGCTCAGGGTCTCCCCTACAATCTTTCCTGACCAGCGAGACAAGAAATGCTTCGAAACGATAATACGCCGCTTTTCTCCCGACAATCTATCAATCAATTTCCTGTCAGTCTCGAGCTCCAGGTCGATGAATAACGGCCTCAGGTCGATTGCCCTTTCAAACCATTCTTCCCTCTCTTTCTTAGATAAGGTGGAGTCGCCTCCCTCTTCTCTGCTCCTGAGCGTAATTATCGCCTTATTCAATATTCCCGAGAACTCCTCGTCGAGTATCTGTGCATCGGCATTCGGAATGAGATCCGCGCGTATTTCCACGAGGTCCGCTCCGCTAGTCAATGCAGTGTCTGCCATTTTCCGTGCTTCGCGCCCGTATACCGGGACGCATAATTTCGTCATTCATTTCTCCCTTATCGTCTCCTTTACAGAGGTCCCGAAATGCCGGCCTCCTGCCTCTATCCGCATCGATATCTTGTCTCCCACTTTCAGGTCCGTTACTGAGATAGACTTCGCGCCAGAAACGAGCCTGATGGTCTCCGCGTTCTGAACCATCGTCGAATATCTCTTGTTATCGAATTCGGCCTCAATCAATAAAAGCGGTCTGCGCTCGATCTTCGATCTGCCAACGATCGCCGTCTTCGAATTGCCCTTATGGTCGACAATCAAGACCTCGTCTCCTGTCTTCAGCTCTGAGAGATACTTGGTGTTGCCGTCTGGCAAAAGGGTGTATGCGTGCACTGCGCCAGCGTTCACTCTGAACGGCCTTGAGGAGACATACTCAGACTCGTGCGTTTCCGCATGAACGAGGAACAGGCCTGCCGAAGAGTTGCCGACCAGCATGCCTTCTCCGTGCCCCAAAATCGACGCGGTATCTATGCAGACCCTGTCGCCAAGGCCGAGATGCCTTATGTTTTTCACGGTCGCCTCAATCAATTTTATCTTGGGCGTCCTCTTGGAAATGATGTCTGCCAATCGAACGATATCGTTCGTATCAGAAGGCGTGAACACGATTCCGTCGGCTCCCTTTTCCATTGTTTCCAGGAAAAGCTTCGCGTCTTCGATGTTGTCCGCACGCACGAACAGTCTGCTTTTCCATATGGCGAACTGGACAATAAGGTTCTCCAGGGGGATGACGCGCCAGTTGGAAGTCTCTATCACGACGATATCGGTTTTTCCCGCCATGTCCGCCGCTGCCTTCTCATCCTTCTTGCTCGAGATTCTCACTGACCTTGCTATTTCTCTGCCGTCCAGCAGAAATCTGTCCTTGTCAGCGACGATCATATGGTACTTCCCATACCTGTCCGAACCTTTGTCGGTCGAAGACACCACGATATGGCCGAACCCGTTCTCGAGAGCCGCAAGTATGAGTCTCTTTCTCGATTCGGAATTGTCCGCCTTGCTCGCATCTATCCAGATCGTCTTTTCCATCCCACGTCCTCCGTCGGAAGAGGTCAGCCGTCAGTATGAGAACACTATCTCTGCAAGCTTCTTCGTAATCCCGGTGATGTCCTCGTGCTGAAACACGTTCCTGCCAATGGAGATTCCGGCCGCGCCGGCTTCCATCGCTTCTCTGACCATTTTGAGAAGCGCTTCTTCGGAATCCATTTTCGGACCGCCAGCGATCACGACGGGAACGTGGCAGCCTTTCACGACTTCGCTAAAGCTATCAACGTCCCCAGTGTAGTTCGTCTTCACGATATCGGCGCCGAGTTCGGCCCCTACGCGAGCACAGTTCTTGACCGCCTCTACGTCGAATTGGCTCTTCACGTTCTCTCCCCTAGGATACATCATCGCCAGCAGGGGCATGCCCATCTCGATACACTGCGAGGAAATATCTCCCATTTGCGCCAGCATCTCGTTCTCGTATTTCCCGCCGAGATTAACGTGAATAGATACCGCATCGGCGCCTATCTTTACCGCATCCATCACACTGCTGACAATGGCTTTCCTGTTCGGCTCGTTCCAGAGAGACGTGCTCGCGGATACGTGCAGTATCAGGCCCATATTCCCCATGACATCTTTGGTCAGCTTGCTCGCAATCCCCTTGTGAACGACTATGCATGTTGCTCCCCCCAGGCCGACCTTCCTGATGCTATCGGTGATGGTGCTGATACCCTTTACTGGGCCGAGCGAAACGCCATGATCCATCGGCACGATGACGGTCTTGCCGCTCTTCACGTCCAATATCCTTCTCATTCGAAGCGCTTTTCCATTCATCTGACGCCACGGCTCCTTCAGCCAGCTACCGTGCTAAATATTAGCACAGCATGCCTAAATCCGAATCACTATTTCTGTCTTGCCCTTAAGTCTGTCCCTATCGATGCATTAATAGCCTAGATATGTCTTATGATGTACAGATAAGTGCATCAATATGTGGAAGGCGATAAGCAAATACTTCTCGAAGTATCCGTCGCAGGCCAAGGTGGCCAGGCTGCTGCTCAGGAACGGCTTCTCGGTCAGAGACGAGAGGATATTCGCGGGTGACGTCGAGTTGGCCGATACTGCGATTGCAAGGGCTGCTGGTGTCGACAGGCGCGTCGTGAGGTCGGCAGTCGTCACAATATCTCAAGATAAGCAGCTTTCGAAGTTCTTCTCTAAGCTTCTTCCAACCAACTACTTCAAGGATGTCGCTCCCGTAATGGGCTGGAGTGCGATCGAAATAATCTCGAACGACGCGCATCAACCGGGCATCCTCGCCTCCGTGTCAAACATAATTTCGGAGGCTGGCATAAGCGTCAGGCAGGCGATAGTGGACGACCCAGAGACGACCGAAGAGCCCAGAATATTCATAATCACGGAATCGACCGTTCCGCCCGAGCTGATACCGCGATTAAGATCCGCGAAGGGCGTCAAGAGCATAACGATATATTGAGACCCGAATCGAACTAATTGTGTCGAACTGAAACGCTTATCTACAATCATCGGGTTCTGACATTCCGTGCAAGGTGAGATTCAATGCCGATATTCGAGAAAGCTTCGGAGAGCTCCGTCACGAAGGCAATAGTCGGCCAGTTCTCGAAAGACATGGATGAATTCTCCGATATGGACGTCATAATCATCGGTGGAGGACCGAGCGGATTGATGGCGGCGAGGGATCTTGCTCTCAAGGGTGTAAAGGTGCTCGTCGTCGAGAGGAACAACTATCTCGGAGGAGGTTTCTGGATTGGTGGGTTCCTTATGAACACCATCACCGTCAGAGCTCCGGCTCAGAAGGTCCTCGACGAGCTCGGAATCAAGTACAAGCCGTATTCGAAATCGCTCTATATGACGCCAGGGCCATTGGCATGCTCCAAATTGATAGCCGCTGCATGCGAGGCCGGAGCGAAGATACTGAACATGGCCATGTTCGACGACGTTGTTCTGAGAGCCAAGAACAGGGTGGCCGGAGCTGTAATCAACTGGACTCCGGTTTCCGCACTGCCGAGGCAGATAACATGCGTCGACCCTGTCGCCTTCGAGTCTAAGCTTGTCATAGACGCCACGGGCCACGACGCGCAGGTTGTCAGAAAGCTCGAGGAGCGAGGCCTCATGAAGGTCCCAGGGTACGGTGCGATGTGGGTCGAGGAGTCGGAGGACGCGGTCGTAGAGCACAGCGGGCTCGCGCATCCCGGGCTGATTGTCGTCGGCATGGCGGTGTCGACGACCTTTGGGCTTCCCAGAATGGGCCCCACCTTCGGAGCCATGCTCCTTTCAGGAAGAAAAGGTGCGCAAATTGCCCTCAAAGAGCTCAAGAAGAAGTGATGCCAGCAGACTTCGGGCAGTAGTAGTGCACTCCGAATCCGCACGCAACATGGGCATAATCAGAGAATCAATCTCTCACATCAATAATATCGCCCACGGTATTGATTTCAAGGTCGAGCGATTCCCTCGTAAGAAGATATCCGACAATGTCTTGTCGGCTCTTATTGGACTGCGCCTGACAGATCCCAATAAGAGGGATGCGAGAGCGTTTGATTCCTTCGCGTTAAGGGATTTTGAGAGAAGGGTGCTTGCTGATGAGGCGACCGCTCGTGGCGTGCCATACGAGGCCTGCGGATTGATGAGGTTCTATCGCGAGTTCTTAAACGGGGCGAATGAGCTTTTCCCAGCCATTCACGTGATCGTCTCCGATAGGCTTCTAATGTCATGGTCGGAAGACGATTCCAGATATCATGCGCGAGCCATATTGCTAGGTTTGCCATGCATAATCTCAATGTCAGGCCTCGTTGAAGCTCCGGCGCGGCCAAGGGAATACTATCTTGAAAAACAGGCTATCGGGATACTCGGAGGGACGGATGTCTCTTTAAAGAGGCGGTTCGCGGGAAAATACCTTGAATTCGATGATGAACGGACGCCCACCGTTCTCGGGGGCTATATCCTGCAATGCCTGTTCTATGCCATGACTGGAGAAGCATTCTGCGATGATCGCGACTGCATGCTCTTCAACGCTCATTGGCAGGAAGAAATGCTTCACGCGCAGATAGAATCGGGAAAATTATGCGCTCGTCATCAGAAGATGCTTACCAGACATGTATCCTTGCTCAAGAGACCCTCTTAACGAAAGATTTCAGATTCACGGGATCTATCTTCTTCTCCTTGGCGTATCTTATAGCCTCGACAGCCGCTCTCGCGCCCTCGATAGTCGTGAAGAACGGGATCTGCAGCTCGACTGCAAGTCTTCTCATCATGTAGCCATCTCTTCTCGCGCCCGAGCTCTCGGTAGGGGTGTTGATTATCATCCTCACCCTGCCCTGGCGCATCAGCGTCAGAGCGTCGGGTAGCAGTTTCTCGGACACGCGGAAAACCGTTTCCACGGGCACACCATGTTCTCTCAGGCTAGCCGCAGTACCCTTTGTCGCGATGATTTTCAGACCAAGATTCGACAATTCCTTTGCCAGCTCCGCCGCGGCGAGCTTATCGGCATCCCTGACGCTGATATAGACCTCGCCCTCCATAGGCAGGTTCATCCCGCTGCCGATGATTGCCTTCCACATCGCCGCGCCGTACTCCCTGTCTATTCCCATAACTTCGCCCGTAGATTTCATCTCCGGGCCCAGTATGCTATCGACCCCGGGCAGCTTGAGGAATGGAAAAACAGATGCCTTGACCGCGTAATGGTCTATTTTCGCCTCGCCTACCAACCCCTGCTCCTTCAAGGACTTTCCGAGCATTATTTTCGTTGCGACTTTCGCGAGAGGCACGCCGATCGCTTTCGATACGAACGGCACGGTCCTGCTCGCCCGAGGATTCGCTTCAAGCATATACACAATGCCGTCCTTGAATGCCAGCTGTAGGTTCATCAGCCCCTTTGTTCCCAGTGCTATGGCCACCCTCCTGGTGATGTCTCTTATCCTGTCGAGGGTTTCCGGCGATAGGTTTCTCGAGGGCAATACCATCGTCGCGTCGCCCGAATGAACCCCCGCCTCCTCGATGTGTTCCATTATCCCACCGATGAAGACATCCGTGCCGTCGCAAACCGCATCGACGTCTATCTCTATCGCGTGCGCCAAGTACTTGTCTATCAGTATCGGCTTTTTCTTCGATACCTTGACGGCGCTCTTCATGTACGTGTCGAGCTCAGCCTCGCTGAACACGATCTCCATGGCCCTTCCGCCGAGGACGAAGCTCGGGCGTATCAACACCGGGTACCCTATCCTCTCCGCGATACGCTTTGCCTCTTCGAAGGAATAGCCTATCCCAGATTCGGGCTGGTCTATCTTCAGCTCGTTCATGAGCTTCGAGAACTTCTCCCTATCCTCAGCGAGGTCTATCGATGCCGCGGAAGTTCCCAATATCTTGCACTTCGTCCCTTCGAGCTCCTTTTCAAGCGGGCTCGCAAGATTTATCGCGGTCTGCCCCCCGAACTGAAGAATCACACCGTCGGCATCCTCTCTCTCGATCACGTGCAATACATCCTCGGCGGTCAGCGGTTCGAAGTACAAACGCGATGAAACATCGAAGTCCGTCGAGACCGTCTCGGGATTGTTATTGACGATGATTGCGTCGACCCCCTCCTCTTTCAGCGCCAACGCTCCATGCACGCAACAATAGTCGAACTCGATTCCCTGACCTATCCTGATTGGTCCTCCGCCGACTATGATGACCTTCTTGTTCTTTGACGGTCTGGCCTCGCAGTACTGCTCGCTCGTCGAGTAGAAGTACGGTGTCTGGGCTTCGAATTCTGCAGCGCAGGTGTCTACCATCTTGTAGACGGGTCTGACATTGAGCTCCTTTCTCCGTCTTCTGATCGATGTCTCGCTCTTCTTCGTCAGCATTGCGATGTATTCGTCAGAGAATCCGATCCTCTTCGCTTTAGAAAGCAACTCATCATCTAGCTTTCCGTCCTCGGACAGCTCCTTTTCAATCTTGATGATATTCCGTATTTTCTCGACGAAGAACGGATCCCAATGTGTTAATTGACAAATCCATTCGTTCGACTTGCCCCTCCTGATGGCTTCCGCAATGGCGTACAATCTCCTATCCGTCGGATTTCTCAGCTCCTCTTCAAGCTCTTGATCGGTCATCGGTTCCGATTCGAGCCCTATCTGGTCTATCTCGAGCGACCTCACGGCTTTCAGCAGCGATTCCTCGAAGTTCCTGCCTATGGCCATGACCTCGCCCGTGCTCTTCATCTGAGTCGTCAGTTTTCTGTCGACCGTCCTGAACTTGTCGAACGGCCAGCGCGGGATCTTCGTCACGATGTAGTCGATGGACGGTTCGAACGCTGCACAGGTCTTGCCGGTGATGGCGTTCTTGATCTCGTCGAGCGTCATTCCGACAGCTATTTTCGCTGCAACTCTCGCTATCGGATAGCCCGTGGCCTTCGACGCCAGCGCGGAGCTTCTCGACACTCTCGGATTGACCTCGATGACCCTATACTCCCCACTCTTATGATCGAGCGCGAACTGGATATTGCATCCTCCTTCTATCCCGAGCGCACGTATGATTTTGAGCGATGCGGATCTGAGCATCTGGTGGTCGTTATCGCTCAGGGTCTGCGCGGGGGCGACGACTATGCTCTCGCCCGTGTGAATACCCATCGGGTCGAGGTTCTCCATGTTGCAGACCGTGATGCAGTTGTTGTTCCTGTCCCGCATGACCTCGTATTCGTATTCCTTCCATCCGAGAACGCTCTCTTCGATAAGCACTTGATTGATGCGCGAGTACGCCAACCCTCGTCCTGCGATCGGAGCGAGCTGATCGGCGTTGTAGGCCACCCCTCCACCGGTTCCTCCGAGGGTGTATGCAGGCCTGATGAGAACCGGATATCCGCCGACCTTGTCGACAGCTTCGTACGCCTGCTCGATCGAATTGACCGTCATGCTTCGCGGAATCGGCTCACCCTGTTCGATCATCGTCTTCCTGAACAGCTCCCTGTCTTCCGATAGGGCAATCGCCCTTGGCTGGGTTCCTAAGAGCTCTACATCCAGCTGTTCCAGCAATCCCTTGTCCGCGAGTTCGGCGCAGACGTTCAACGCCGTCTGACCGCCCATTCCGGACATTATGCCGTCGATTTTTTCCTTCTCGATTATCTTCACGATAGAGGGAACTGTAAGCGGCTCGATGTAGACTGCGTCCGCCATGTCCGGGTCGGTCTGAATCGTTGCGGGATTTGAGTTGACGAGAACTGTCTTGTATCCTTCCTCCCTCAGCGATCTGCAGGCCTGCGATCCAGAGAAATCGAACTCCGCTGCCTGGCCGATGACGATAGGGCCGCTCCCGATGACCATTATCTTCTCGAGGTCATCTCTCTTTGGCATTGCGACCCTCCATCAGCTTGCCGAGCTCATCGAACAGAAAAGACGTGTCTCTCGGTCCGGGATTAGCCTCGGGATGGAACTGAACGGAGAATATCGGAAGCTCCGTATGCTTCATTCCTTCGACCGTCCAGTCGTTCTGGTTCAGAAGCGTCACGCGGAGCCCCGTTTTTCCGAGGGATTCAGCGTCGACCGCGTATCCGTGGTTTTGGGAAGTTATCCACACCTTTCCGTCCATCCCCACGGGCTGGTTCGCACCCCTGTGCCCGAATTTGAGCTTGAAGGTCTTCGCGCCGAACGCCAGGCCGAGCAACTGATGCCCCAGACATATTCCCATTATCGGAAGTTCCCCGGAAAGCTCCTTTATAGTTCTCACAGTGGTGGCCATTATCTCAGGGTGCGCAGGATCACCGGGGCCGTTGCTGATGAAAAGGGCGTCGGGCTTGAGCTTGAGAATATCGTCCGAGGATGTATTGTATGGCACGACTGTTACCGTGTATCGTTTCACAAGCTCTCTCAAGATGTTGAGCTTCATCCCCGCGTCGATCAGCACGACATGCCTCTCCGATCCGCCTTTGTGGTGTGTGATGCTGCCGCATGAGACCTCCGCGACGAGGTTCCCTGAGGATGGATAATCCATCTTCTTTAGCTTCTCCACCAATTCCGTGTGATCCGCGTCGTACGTGAGGGCCGCGCGCATCGTTCCGTGCTCCCTTATCCGCGTAATCAGCGCCCTTGTATCGACTCCATAAATTCCCGGGACTTCATGCCGCTTCAGATAGTCGTGAAGAGTCTCCGTGCAGGCGCGATGGCTCGGATGCTCGCACATCTCCTTCACGACGAACGCGCGGACATGGACATTGTCCGACTGGTAGTCGGACTTGTTCACTCCGTAGTTGCCGATCATCGGATATGACATTGTCAGGATTTGACCGCGGTACGAAGGGTCCGTCAACGACTCCTGATAGCCCGTCATCCCCGTGTTGAAGACTATCTCTCCGAAAACCGATTTCTTCGCACCGAAAGAACGCCCCCTGAAAACCGCCCCATCCTCGAGCACCAGGAAGCAATCCATTCTGATGACCTGTGAGGAATAAAGGGAGGAGGTTATGAACGTTTTGTCTGTCGGACAACAGCATTCCTGCTGAGCGTTCGAAAGAGGACAAGACACAAACCTATTATCAGATTACCGGACATTTGGGACGTGACGGTGATGAGCGGCAGATGATACCGAGGCATTGCGCAGATGTCGGCATCTCTATTGTGGATTTCCCGCTCACGGAGGAGAATCTGAGACGACATTTCCTTCACAGGAAATCCTACGCTCGCACCAAGTTCTATGCGGTCAACAACGGCGGAGACTGGGCGGTGGTAGAAGTCACGAAGAGGCCGACAAGAAATCTCATGCAAGACATCGAATCCATTAGGGTATTGTCCCTACCGGAAAGGACGAGATTTCTTCGCGCACCAGACCTGGACGTGCTCCAGATCGGTCAATTGTTGAATATGCAGGCGAAATACCCAAAGGACCTGCTCATAATACAGGGCAAGTTCGACCACATCTCCTTCGTCGATGTGCGACTGCCCGCGAAGATCGCGATACTGGATGTCGTACCTCCCAGACCTTCAAAGTTGATGTCTGCCATCGAGTCAATGCTGGGCAAGAATAGGTCCGCCCTCGAGCTCGAAGTGCATTTGATAGATATCGAGCAGCTATCAATGGCCAGCAAGGCGGACAAGCTGATACTGCCGTGCAGCTCTGCCTATGACGATTTTCCGAAGAGAATGAGAAAGCAGATACTTTTTCTCGACAGAGCGCCGGCGCTCTCAAGGGATGACGCAAAATCGGTCGAGCTTATCGGGTGCTCTCTCTCGGGAAGAATCTTCGAGGAGCTGTACGGGACGAAACCTTCGCTTCTAAACATGTGTCCTTTCGACTTTAAGGGTGAAAATATCCGGTTGCCAACGATTTCTAGATGCTGCAAAGTGAAGAACGGCGTCGAGGTGGATGGCAATCGCGTATTCGTGCCCTGGGGAGCCGATATCTGCGAGATAGGGGAGGCGATTCGAATCGCCCTGAGCATGTGATGATCAGATATCGACGCTCTTATCGAATCTTATTACTGGGCAAGGCCCCAGGCACTCTCCGCAGTGAGTGCATTTCTCTTCGTCTATTTTGACTCTATTTACGATCTTGAGTGCTCCGTGCCTGCATCTGCCGATGCACACCCCGCAGGAAACACAGAACATCGCTCGAGAGACTATCTGCTCTATCTTCTCCGTAAGATCTTGGATGGAATCCTCATCTTTTCCTTTCACTGTCACGCCGCCTTCCCCGAAAATTATGATATTCCGAGTCTTGGCGATATTCTCGTCCTTATAAAATTCGACCGGTCCGAGAATGTTCAAAAGGTTCGCGACTCTCGTCATATCAAGCCTCCTGGAAAATACTCCTTCGTAGCTAAGACCGCCGTCTGTGCAGGGGCGGTAACCCTTTGCGAACCGAAGGCTGATAGGAGTCTTTTCATCCGATGCGCCTGCCGTTATTTCTATCTCCATTCCAAGCTCTGATAGCCTGTTTTTCATGACAGGGGGTAACCGTTTCCATCGCCAGAGCGCCAACTTCTCGTATTCTTCTGGGTATCCCATCCTTTCCCTGTACTTCGAAAGGCATTGTTCCCAGCGAGAAAAGTCTGGATGACCATTTCTAACGATTTCCAGCTCGGCGATGTCGGACGACGGGCACATATAGCAACCAATTCTATCCAATCCTTTCTCATACCAGGGATTGTATCTCAGCTTCCTCGAAAAGATGTAGAGCCAGACGAGGATTGCATTCCAATTCTGAATGGGGGATGCGCCTATCTGCCCCGGTACCCAAGGATTGTGCCAGATAGAGCCTTTTCTCATCCTCTGCTCCGATTCGTAGCTCCGCTGGCCGATGAGCGATATCACGCCATCGGGGAAGTTCTTCGATATCAGACGTGTGGTCGGCCCGAGCTTGCATATCTTGCAGCACCATCTGAAATCCTTCCCTGGCGGGCCGAAGAAATCCACATTCTCCCAGAATGCGTCGCCCGCTTCTTCCACGAGCAGCTCGAGGTCGTTTTCCTCTGCGATGCGCCGTACCTCTGATACCGTCTCTTTCAACTCAAGACCAGTGTCCGCGAACATAATTACCGGACTAATTCCAGCTTCCAAGGCGAGGTTTAATGTTACGAGACTGTCCTTGCCACCGCTGAACGATACCGCAATAGGTTTCTTGAATCTGTTCTGTAGCTGGATTATGAACTCAGTTGCTTTCCTTGCTTTTCTATCAATATATTCCTTGTTGGCGCGAACGACGTCCTCCCAAGAATTTTCCCTCACAGCATCGGTCGCAAGAGAGGAGTCCTCGGTTCTCCAGCGAACCTTGACCGCGACCCCTTTCGTCCTTGAATTCATTTCCTTGCCAGATTTCTTTGCTATCCCCGTCCCGATTATCCTCTCAGACTCGGTGATGACGACCACTTCGTCGTTTTTCTCGATTTCCTCATCAGCGCGGATAACGCCGGGACCCATAAGATTGGAGCCGGAGGCAATGGATGATAGGGATCCCTCATCAGCAATCACTTTGCCCTTCATTCGCGCGAGCATACGTCTAGCCGCCTCGGGTCGAATGATGAGTCTGTCTCCAAACGGGGGCTCGAATGCCAATGTGCCGAGGACGTGACCGTCGGCTATTATCTCAATCATTCTGTCCAAGGCGGGCACCCTGTTCAGCATGACGATCCTATTTGTAGGTAGAAGCAGGTCTCCGCACCCTGGTCCGAATTGCCTCTCTGCTTGTTTTCGAATCAGTTCGATGTCATATGCGAATGCAGGCCTGCAATCTCCAGGTGGAGTGAGAACGACTTCAACTGTGTTGGCATCACAGCAAGGGCATATCTTCTCTTCCAATATCGGCAAGTTGCACGAATGGCACCATCGCAGAATGTTCGCGCCGAGCCTGACGATTCCCATGATACCAGCCTATCCGGGGTTGATATAAATTGATTTCACCATGCGAAATCGTTGATATAAACTCCTGCCAGCAA
>JAWCKK010000010.1:0-53963 GCA_038852105.1 Thermoplasmata archaeon | reverse complement strand
CTCGCGAAATGGCTGGGATCGTTCCAGACAATCATAGGGATTATCGCAATCATTATTGCGATATTGAATATCGGGTCCCTTGACGGCATCTGGCTGCTCATATCTGGGCTGATTCTCGCCGTCGGAATTCTGCCCATGATACCTGCTGTGGGCAAGATCCTCGAGAAGGTCTCGAAGGTTCTCGCGGGCTTTCAGGTGCCTATCGGCATAATAGCATTGATATTGGCATTCATCTGATCGGGCAAAGCTGCCCGAGGCATATCGAAGCATAAGCTTCGATATCGCATTTGTCATTCTCTATTTTATGTTATCAATAACGGATTTCTCGATGACACATATGCCCCTAGGCGACTTCGACCAGTTCATTGAAAAATCATCTTCGCCCATTCTGACTCAGCTGTCAAGGAAAAATGATAGCGCTAGCTATGTAATAATCTTGAACTCCTTTTCTATAACCTCTCTGAACCCTGTCTTTATCTGTGCCGGGGCTTTCTTGACATATTCAATCGCCTCAGTGTTTCCAGATGCCCTTAACTTTCTCAAATATTTCAAGAGATTGTATTCTGTCAACAATGTCCCGGTTTTCTCATAGAAATTCGAAGGAAGATCGGTCCAAATCGCTGCATCTAGTTTCTTCGATACCGCCCAGGCGAGGATGGAGTCACTCAGCCTTGGGATCACCCTGCAGTTGCACTGTTTGCTGTCGCATATCACATATCCGATGAACTCTGGCTTGCAACCTTCGCGCGACGCGAGATCGAGAATCGCGGATCTCAGAGTCTCGTTCTCTAGCATTGCCCAAAGAGCAGGAACAGGCCTTCCGCCCTCATGAATCACGAGGGTTAGCCTCTCGCTGTTTGATTGCGAACCTCTTGATATCCGCGCGAATTCTATCGGTAGCATCGGGCCGTCGAAATGCCATCTGCTGGCCAGTTTCATTAGACCAGGCTTCCATATCAATGACCCCCAGCCGAGCAAGGCGATATTCATTGTCACCTCGACCTGATGGTAGTCATGACCGATTCCGAAATATATCGTTTTCCGAGAGTCCTGACGAGTTGACGGGATCGGCTCACTCGGAGAACACGAGCGCGACCACACAAGATCCGTATTTCCCTTTCGGGATTGTGATCGACGAGGTCACATATTCGACACGCTTGATTGCCACACTTCTATCTTTTGCCATCTCCAATATCCGCGTCCTCAGCTCCTTTCTAAGGGCCTTGCCATCTCCGTGAACTTGTCCCTCGGCAACGTACCCTCCTAACCCATCCTCCCGAAATCCGTAGGCGAGGCCAGAAGATATCCTGCATTCTCCTTTATCGCTGATACGGGAGAGGACGCAGAAAGTGATTGCACCTCTTTCTATCTTGCAGCGAGTGGCCCTGGCGACCCCAGCTGGCAATACCGATGAGACCGGCACGAGATTCGCTTCCGATATGCCGGCCTTGACGAGCGCCCGATCGAACGCGTTCATTTCGGAAACATCGCTAAGGGCCGAGCCTGAGGCTATGAAGAACCTTCTCGGTACTATGTTCATCGGCATATTGATGCTCAGCTCTTGGAATTGAACGATTAATAGAAGCTGGTGGACACCAGGAACTCCTCATCAACCATAACCTGACGTCTTCCTAGCTCCTTGAAGAACGGCACGGGATCGATGCACGCTTCCGGAGGCAGGGTTCCTCTCTTCTTTATCTTTCCCTTGACGAGCCAATCCGCTGTAATCGACGGTGGCACGGCAGTATCCCTTCCTGAGGGGATTCCGCGCTTCGGGTCGTTCCAGGTACGTATGTAATATGTGATGTTTGCCGGCCTACCGGCCTTCTTTCCGATGCAATCTATCCTGAAATAATCGTACTCATCAAGCATTCCGCTTGTCGGCCTGGAAGACGCAACGGCATCGAGGTACATGCTCGTTATGAAGTCCTTTGGAGACACCTTGCAGCCATCGACATCTATCTTCCTTTCGCTGCCGAAGCCCAGCTGGACAAGCGTCTTGAAAGTGTTAAAATCGTTCGCCGGGAAGCCTATCCTGAAGCTCACATTCTTCGTCCCTTTCCCGATGTATTCCGCCATGGTCGCCGTTTCCGAATGTTTGATGTAATATGCTATGACCTTCCCGGCAGGGTCGGGCATCAGGACTTCCGTCTCGCCAGACAACACTGGCACGGGCTTGTGTTTGCCATTCTCGACTATCGTCGGCTTCTGCGACAGCTCATCCATCACCGTTCTGACGGAATATGCGGGGAACGCCGCGTCCATTGTCTTCTGCTTCGTTCCCCAGGTGCAGTAGATGTTTATGGTATCGACGGAATCGAGCTTGCTCGCACCGGCAGCACCGCAGAGATTAGTTATCCCAGGCGAGCTGCCTATGCCCAGGACGCATGTTACCCCAGCATCCTTCGCCTTTTTGTCATATTCGAGTTGCTGGAATGTGTAATCATAGAATCCCCCCAGATCCGTATAGTGCGCGCCGACCTCTATCGCAACGGGCATTATCTTGATGTTCAGCTCGTACCAAGCGTTGTTTATCACGACATCGACGTCCTTCGCGACCTTCTTGAGCGCGGTTCTATCGGTGGCATCGAGCCTTATCGGCGATGCCTTGTCGCTCTTCGTCGATTTGACCACGGCTTTCACTCTGTCCAGGTTCAAATCCGCAGCGATTATCTCCGCATCGTAGAAATCGACAAGATCACGAACCGTGAGCGCGCCCATCTGCCCCGAAGCACCGATAACTAATACCTTCATTTGATCGACCTCACCGAATCGGAATGACTCCCGACCGATTTCTTTGAACCCTACAACAACTCAGGATAAATCAGTTTCGAATATGCCATTGATAAAAACTTTTCTTGAGACGGCCAAAACGGCCGTCCCATTATTACCCAGACGGATTTACTTCTTCTTGCCTTCCTTCAGGGAGGTGAAGAAATCGTGATGGTCTTCTTCCTGCTCGAGTATCTCTTCGAAGATGAACTTCGTAGTGTTGTCTCCCTCTTCCTTCGCGACCTTGATGACGGTTCTGTACAGGTCGATCGCCTCGAGTTCTGCCTTGATGTCGTTGTCGACCATCGTCCAAAGAGTGCTCCCGACCAGTATGGGAGCGGGTTTCGTCGTAGGTACCCCGCCAAGATACCAAAGCCTCTCGGCTATCTTCTCTGCGTGTTTCATCTCTTCGACGGCTATCTCTTTGAACTTGTCACTGACCGCGAAATGGTCGGGGCCCATCCATTGCACGTGTTGCCACATGTATTGAACGGAGACCTGAATCTCCCTGGCTATCGACTTGTTCAGCAAATCCAACAATTTCTTTGATGCCAATTCTATTCCTCCCAATCATCCATCCCCAATCCGAGGGAATTCCCCCGCAGACTGAGAGGCAGATGATTATTGAATGCAAATAATCTGACCATCTATTCAATCTTTGCATTCATCAAACGGAAGAAGCCCTTTGATCTCCATAATAGGGACAAATACGGTCTAGCTGCGTCTCATGCTCATCCGGTTGCACTTCACGCCTGTGCTGTCAAAGCACTTGTTACATGAGACGCAGCTCGCCTCGGTCTTCTTGCCATTGAGAATCTTGGATACCAAGTCTGGCTCGCGTATCAATGGCCGGCTCATTGCTATCATATCAGCATATCCGTCAGATATCACTCTTCTCATAACTTTGAGAGATCTTATCCCGCCGACGAGGATGACGGGACAATCGACCTTCCGCCGGATGGCTTTACTGTATTCCTTGAAATAAGCCTCCTGCTCTGGCGCAACAACCCGCTGACAGGTTATGTCAGTGGGAGCATCTTCTATGCCGCCGCTCACCTCGATCGCGTCTATTCCTTCGCTGGCCAGAATCTTCGCTATTCTGACTGCCTCATCCAAGTCAATCCCGCCCTCGACGCCGTCGGTGCAATTCATTTTGACAGCCATGGGATATTCCGGAAACCTCTTCTTTGCCCGCCTCAGAATCTCGACGACTATCCTGGTACGCCCAGTGGCGTCGCCGCCCCAGTCGTCCTCACGTCTGTTCAAGAACGGCGATATGAAGCTTGATAAAAGAAACCCGTGAGCACAATGAAGTTGGATCCCGTCAGCCCCTGCTTTCTTGCTCCTTCCGATTGCGGAAACGAAGTCGTTTATGACTTTCTCGATTTCCTTCTCGGTCATTGCCCTCGAATGTAAATCTGTGCCTGGGATAGGAAGTTCTGAAGCTGATGGCGGATTGGGGCTATGTGGAGTAGGAAAGGAATGTCTCCCGTTGTGAACCAACTGGACGAAGAATGCCGACCCATGCTTATGTACGCGGTCGATGAGTTCCCGATATCCTGGCAATACGTCATCGGAATGCATCCCTTGTTGGCCTTTCGATCCCTTTCCGTCTATAGAAACAAATGCATAACCTGAGATGCAAAGACCCATCCCGTTTTTCGAGAGGGTTTCGTGAATCACTGCAATCGGCTCGGTCGGGCAGCCATCTTCGCTTGCCAACCATTCGTGCGTCGCAGACCTAACAAATCTGTTTCTAATTTGTGCCCTTCCTATCTCGATTTTTTCGAGAAGCGGACGGGCCTCCTCAACGACCATGCTTGCTCATATTCAGGGTCGACTGAAATACCTTGCTAGCAATCGATATTAAGAACTAATCGACAATGTATAGATAGTGCTCTAGAATGGAAAAGATCACAATATGCATCCCAAGCGACTTGCCGGGAGGACTGGATGCAAGACCGAGCAAATCTCTCGAGGACTCGGACGTCTATAATTTCGTACAAGTTGAGCGCAATGGTAATCATGAAGAGATTTCATTGAAATATCAACGCTCCAGCTGCCACGCAATTGCCTGTCTCGACCCCGTTGAAGCGATCGCAAAGAAAGGTGCAATCGCTATAGTCGTGAGATCCATCAGTCCCGAGTACTTGATCAGATTTCTTCAGGCCGGGGTCAAGATCTATGTCAGCAATGAAAATACCGTTCTTAATTCTGCGAGGGCATTCGTCGCTGGCAAGGTCAATGAGTTGACAAGGATGGATTTCTCGTCGAGCGCAAGAAAATAAAAGTCTAGGAGAAGGGCGAATCGCCCTTCGTCGGTTTTATAGAGCCTTCAATTTCGTCAGGAATTCTTGGCTTTGTTTTCCGAAGCGCGCGCAAATGTTCGATATCTCGCCTTGGATCGTCTTCCATCTCTTGGCTGCATCGGTGAAGAACTGTGCGGCCTTTGTTTCGAGCTCGATTGCCTGCTTGAGAGGGTCGCTGATATCCAGCTTCGGCTTGTACTTCTGGCTATCGAAGTCTGTAACGGGCTCGAGTATCTCTTCTCTGAGCTTCTCACGCCTCGCGAGCTCGAGTTCTGCAAGCCTCTTCCTGTGCTTTTCTGCGAGCGCGGCAAACAGTTCCGCTGCGGCTCCCTGGACTTTCTTCTGATAGAGATCCACTGCCGTCTCCTCGAAGTCGGTCATGAATCTCATGAGAGATCCGAACGAACTGACCGAGGAGAACTCGCACTTCGCCATCAGAACCACCTGGTAATGACTACCTTCCTGTCCGTGAAGAACATGATTGCGTCCTTGCCCTGTCCGTGAAGGGTACCGAAGAAGGAGTCCTTATACCCTCCGAACGGGAAGTATGCCATCGCCGCAACTATCCCGATGTTGATTCCGATGTTCCCGGCCTGGACCCTGTATCTGAATTCCCTTGCAGTCTTGCCGCTCTGCGTATATATTGACGCTGCATTCCCGAACGGGCTCTGGTGAATGAGATCGATTGCATCATCCAGCGAATCCCTCTCGATAATGCTGACGACCGGGCCGAATATCTCTTCCTTCGCGATCGTCATGTCAGGCGTGACGTCCTTGAATATCGTCGGGCCGATGAACGCTCCCTTCTCGTATCCCTTGACCTTGATATCCCGTCCGTCGAGGACGAGCTTTGCCCCCTCGTCAAGCCCTTTCTGAATGTAGCCAAGGATTTTCTTCTTCGCGTTCTGCGATACGACAGGCCCCATGTTCGTGTTCTCATCAAGACCGTACCCGACCTTGATCTTCTTCGCGCCCTCAATGAACTTCGGCACGACCGCATCGTAGGCTTTCTTTCCGACAGGCACCAGGTTCGCACCCGCCAAGCATCTCTGTCCTGCGCAACCGTAGAACGACGCCAGCATGTTTGCGACCGTCTTATCCATGACCGCGTCTTCCATGACAACAAGCGAGTTCTTCGCTCCGCCCTGCGCCTGAACTCTCTTGCCATAATGTGCACATGTCTCGTAGACATGCTTGGCAACAGGTGTCGAACCGACAAATGATATTCCCTTAATGCCCGGGTGAGCCATCAGTGCATCCGCCAGCTCGTGGCTTCCGTTGACCATGTTGATTACGCCCGGCGGGAAGCCTGCCTTGTCGATGAGCTCGAAAATGTAGTTCATCGTGATTGGCACCTGCTTCGACGGCTTGATAATATACGTGTTCCCCGTCGCCACCGCATAAGGCCAGAACCAGAACGCGATCATCGCCGGGAAGTTGAACGGACATATCGCGGCAAAGGTTCCTAGCGGCGAAATTATTGCGTCCTCGTCTATGCCTGCTGCCGCACCGTCCTCGAGGTTATAGCCCATTCCGAGTGTCGTGACCCCGGTTGCAACCTCGACGTTCTCAATGGTCCTCCTCGCCTCGCCTCTCGCCTCATCAATCGTCTTTCCCTGTTCCTGGACCATGATTCTCGCTATCGTCTCGTAGTTCTGCTCAAGAATCTCCTTCATCTTGAATAGCACTCGAGCCCTAGTCACCGGCGGCGTCTCTCTCCACGCCCACCAGGCTTCGTTCGCGGCTGCCACTGCCTCATCTATCTGCTTTTTCGATGTCATCGGGACCTTCGCGATGACCTCATTGGTTGCCGGGTTGACGACATCATTGTAGGTGTCGGCATCGGCCTCAACCCATTCACCATTGATGTAGTTCTTGAGGGTCCCGTAGTTTTTCTTATACTCAGGTAGTAATGCCATAGTAGCAAGACCTCCTCTTGCCGATTGGCGCTATACCGTCTTTGTATAAATCCGTTTTCTTCCTTGGACTTTTTCCATATGAAAAAGTGGTGGGATAATATCTACTTCTGAATACCTTCTTGCAAAGAGATTGCCAGCAAATGCAATTTGAATATCTCTTATGCCAATGAAAACTATCTGAAATTGTCTATGGAATTTCATCAATTAGGCCCAAATATCGCCGAAGTCATAAAAATCTTTCAATTCATATTTTATTTGATAACGCAATCGCATGTCTCGTTGAGCAAGAAAGGCGTCATTCTCGAATATCGTAAATATTCATTATTAAATTTGATAAAGTATAAGAGCCATACAGGTTCAAAGAGGGATGCACATGCCCATGTACGACACGAATCTGGAGACAATCAAGGAGATAGCGGCAAAAAAGGGGCTGAAGCCAGGTCGGATCAAGGGAACCGAGGAGCTACAACTCACCAAGGGAGACAATCCCCGCGTGGAGGTTATCGACTGGCCTCAGTTCGAGGCGATATTGGAGAAGAAGGGACTGACGGTCCGGGAATCCGGCGGCTTCATGAAGATAATGAGAAAGTAGGCCTCCCCTTTCGACGCGACATTAGAAACCCTTTCCGTCCGAGAATTTTGAATACGATTAGGCCACTTGGGACATCTCCCTCTCAATGAGGGAGAAATCCCGCTGGTCCAATGCAATCGGATTTGCGGACAATACCAGATATCCTTTTCTGAGCAGAACCTGCTCGTTGATCAATTGGATGAACCTCAGGACGCTTTTAGGGTCGTTCTGAGAGACCATGTATTCCAGACCCTCGAGGAATACCACGCCTCCAGGGTTCTTTCCGAGGAACTGCTGGATCGCCTCTGCCAAGACAGGGAGGCTATTCGGAGAGACGAATTCGAATTCTGGTTCCGCCTCTGAGACATATTCGCTCTTCGTAAGCCAAATCATGCTGCCCACAAGGCCGAATTTTGTCTTCAACTGTTCCGGATGCATCCTGCTGATGGACAGCAATTTCGAGCCCGATGACAGAAGACTCCTAATGATGGCCGGGCCCTTCTCGGGCCTTTCCTCTCTCAGGAGTATGCTCGTTCCCGGCGTCAGCTCTATGCCAGATACCGGCTTCTTCGACACCGTCTCATCGATGAACAATTTTCTGCCAAGAGCCTTCTCAATCTCCGATATCTTTTCCTCTACCTTTTGGCCAAGAACGGACCTGCTGCTCTTCATCATTATCTGGAGCTCAGTTGGGGAATATCCCTTCGCGGCGAGCTTGGACAGCTCTTCCCAGGCATCCTGAAGGCCTTCCCTATAGCCTTTGATATACCCCTTTGAGAACTCGGCATCGTTTCCCATCTGACACCATCTTTTCCGCGATTGTTATCAGCTGGCGGATTATATTATCATTGCTTTTTCGAAGGAGGATATGCGCGTCCCGGGTGGCATCAGCCACCAGTTATTGAGATATTCTCTATCTTGAAGTACGGTAGCTCGAAATCCAATATCCTTTCCCTATCGCGCGATATGCTGTCAATGCCGAGCATCATGTCGTACACGTTCCCCGATATCATGGTCTCCCGAACCATATCCCCGACGGAACCGCTCACGATTTCCCTGCTCATCTTCGCGACCCCGGACATGTCGCCAGATACAGGGTCGACCCTTCCGCTGAATCTCTGCACGAGCAGACCTCGCGTGACAGACGACACAAGGTCCTGCAAGCTCCGGTCGCCCCCTTCAACGGAGATATTGGTCGCATCAATCGAGGGCACGCTCCTCGGACCACCGGAAGCGTGACCTGTGCTCTCTATAGAATCCTTGTTTGCGGTGTACTGATTATAAAGAAAGGCCGAAAGTTCGCCGTTTCGGATGATCGCAAGGCGTCTGTGCGGGACCCCTTCGCGATCGAACGACGAACTTGAAAGTCCCCGTGGCCGAGTGCCGTCATCAGATATATTGATAAACGCGGGTGCAACCCTCTGCCCGAGCCTGCCCCTGAACTTGCTGATTCCCTTTTGTACATTGTTGGAGTCCACGGAAAACAAAAGCGGGGAAACCAGCAATTCCATGGAAGCAATCGGGGACAATATCAATGCGCCCTTGAAGCTCTCAAGTTTTTTCGGATGAAGCGCCCGGACGAGAGAGCCAGCTAGCTCCCGACTTGTCCTCTCCGAATCGTCCTCTTCGAGAAACCTGTGCCCATTCATTCGGTAATCTGCAGCGGAGACGAGCGACCCCTCGACCGCGTGCGCCATAAGATCGTAATATATTGCGGTAAATCTCTCCGAGATCTCGATACCGGAAGAATTTGCCAAGGCCTTCTCTCCAATCAGGGCCTCGAACCTCGCGCTCTCAACGACTATCCGGTCATCGACCCCCTTCGCGGCTTTGAGCATTCGCAAAGCTCTGTTCAGAATCGAGCCCTCATCGAGGGCCTCTATTTCTTCATCGTAGGTCCCGTCAACGGGCGATGATTGCTTTGCGCTCGGGAGGCTATTATTATCATCCCGCGGGGAGTTCTTAGATATGGAGATAGCGTTCCGAAGAGCCCGGTCCAGTCTTTCTGGGTTGAGCGTATTGGCGCACGCGAAACCGAGGGCCCTGTTCTTGAATACCCTAATCCCGACGCTCGAGCCCATATTCGCCTTTTCGAGCTTGACATCGTTGTTCTCGATGCCCACATCCATCGACCTTTGAAAAACAGAGAATACTTCGATCTCGTCCGCTCCGTAACTCAACCCGCTCTTCACCAGACGAGAAGATAGCTCAAGAATGTCGGCGTGCAAATCATCGGCCTCCAAGCAGAGCCCTGCAACGTATATATCCGCCGCCTCCGTCGACCTTTGCCAGCTGACCTTTCCCGCAATGGCCATATCCCATGTCCCACTCGAAGTCATCGGAGACGGCATCGACGGTTGACAGCACCTCGAACGCGTTGCCGCTTATGACCACTCCGCGATATGTCTTGCCCAACTCTCCATTCTTAATCTCGCGCGCCTCCTGAACGGCAAACATGAACTCCGCATCCGAATCCGCCTCGCCGTTTAGAGCCCCCGTGAGAAGGTATCCTCTCCTTGTATCCTCGATCATCTCCTCGAGCTTCCAATCCCCGGGCTCGATGTATGTATTCCTCATACGGACTATCGGCTCGTCGGTATATTCGAACGCCCTGGCGTTCCCGGTGGGCTCCATACCGAAAAGAAATGCGTTCTCACGATCGAACAGGAAGCTTCTCACAATCCCTTTCTCGATGACGGTCGTCTTTCTCGTGACGACGCCCTCATCGTCTACGGGGAGTGTGCCCGCCGCGCCCGGGCGATGCTCCGATTGTCCCGAGTCGACAAGCGTGACAAGCTCGCTGACGACCTTCTTGCCGATTTTATCAGATACCGGAGAACCGGACTTGACCAGATCTGCCTCGACCGTATGGCCGACCGCCTCGTGAGAGATCAGACCGACGAGTCCCGGGTTCAGAATCACAGATTCTCTGGATCCCTTCATATGAGATGCCGATAGCAGCCTCTCGGCCTGCGTCGCCGCCCTTTCGGCGATTTCGATGTTGTCCCGTTTCGCGAACAGGTCTCCCCAACCGCCCGTGACGCCGATGGCATCCATGCCGACCACCGATTCCGACCCCGACATGCAGACCGCGACCGCCCGTATGCTAGGCTTTGAAGAGAACAATTCGAACCGCGCGCCGTCGGTACTCACGAAAGCCTTCCGGTCCATCAGCTCGGCATACGAACAAGATGCGGAAACGATGTCGGCCGATCTCTCCCTCATCCTTTTCTCCGTTTCGAAGACCATCTTCATCTTATCCTCTATTGATATGTCCGAAAGCGGTCTTCTCGCCTCCGATTCGAATCTGCCCTTTGCCAGTCTTGCCTCGGCGAGGCCTTCTATCGGCTTCTTTCTCGATTTCGATGTTAGGACTGCAGCCCTTTCCGCAGACTCAGCAGCCCTCCTCAGATCATCGTCTGAAGTCGAGTTGACGCTTGCGAACCCCCAGGAGCCGTTCTTGAGCACCCTGATGCCGACGCCCGATGTATCCGAAGAAACGACCTCTTCCAGCTCTCCCTTCGCGACCGTTATGACGAGGCTCTCCCTTCTTTGATACCTTGCATCGGCATAATCGCAGCTGATTTTTCCAAGCAGCTCGCTGAGAGAGTCTAGCATTTGCATCAGATACTGCCCTAATCGCGAATCACGTATTTGTTTGGTTTGCACGGAACCGAAAATTGTTAATCCAATCATTCTTCTCCTCGGAGACGTGGCGAAACAGAAGAGAATAAGGTTGAGGACGAAGCTGCGCACGACCTCCAAGGTCCAGGAGAAGCAGCTCATCGGTACGGGGAAATGGCTCGCCGAGAACCCCGAGGTGCTCATCCCGAGATGCGGCTCCGATTGCAGAAGATGCGATTTCGAAAAGATGAGACAGAGATTGAAAAGGATATCCCAAGGCAAAGACGACGAACGGTTCCTTCAGAAGATGGCCAAAAGAGGGCCGCAGTTGTCGCGGGCGTACGCTGCCACGCTGTATAGAGCCAAGCTCGGACGCGCCGAATATCTTGCGGTCGCGAAGGGCCCTGAGGGAGATATAGCATACATGTTCAGCCCCAGGGTCAAGAAGGAGGCTCTTATCGGCGTTCAGTATTTCAGAGATCCCCAGCTGAGACTGCTGTCATATAATGATATTGCAAAAAAACGTCGTCTGACCTTCTATTCTGTCGGGAACGGCGTCCATTGTTCCAGGGCATACGACAGGCCTCCCTCTGCATTCATCGATGAAATGAAAGGACGGTTGCAATTGACCAGAAAAGAGGGGACAGCTCTAGCGTGCTCGCACGACCTCAGAAAGAAAGGATATCTGCAAATCGATTGGAGAGATGCGGACATCTCAATCAGAATATGCGAAGATTGTTTGGGAAAGAAGAACAGCATAAGAGAAATCACGCAAAGGATGATCACACCTTCTTTGGAGAATCTGTTCTCGGTGAGCGCTCGAGTCCGTCTTGAATGCGACAAGCAATGCGACTCATGCCCCAGCGACGAAATTCTGCATTACGACCAGAAGGATGTCAAGAGATATCTGTCCGGAGAACTCGATGATAAGGGAATGTACGAATTAGCGACAGATAAATTCAGCACATCAATTGAGAAAGGGAATTACAGGCTTGCGAGCCTTGGAATGAGATGCTTCAAGGATGACAAGGAGGCGCTGGCAGGAGCCATTGCCACGGACGAAGTGGAGCTCGATGCGGTAAAGAGATTGCTTTCGAGGATCGAATTCCCGATTGTCCTGCCCGAAGGAATCACTCCGAACAAACTTCTGTCCCAATATTGGGATACGCACGGCAAGGAGGTCGTCTCAGAGATGACCGGAGTACCTGTGAATGAGCTCTCCGAACTGACCGGCAATACTACCCCGATGGGCATAATCGAAAAGGCAAGGTTGAGGGCAAGGAGCGACGCAGTGAGGCAGTCGTTGCCAGAGTACTCGGGCCTTGGACCGATTTCGTCTCTTTCCGATAGGATCGCGAGAGAGGCAAAGACGCACGGAAGGGAGGCCGCATTGAAGCTCGCGGCGCCTTCCGGTCACGAACAGACAGGGTCGAAAGCAATAGGACTGGCTTTCAGAATCGCCCTCGGGGAGACCGGCATGAATTGGCAATACACGAAGGAAGAGATTGATTTCGCGAAGCATCTTGCTCCGCTGGCGCGGAAACTGATCGAAGCGAATGGCGAAACTTACGACCGTGCTCTCAGAGAGCTCGTTTCGAGTGCCGGGGCAGATGAGAAGATAGTCAAGACTCGATGAAACGAGCGTCGACAACCACGTGCGATACTCCGGGAGCGTAGGATTTCACGATTCGCGTCGATAAGACTTCGACGGTCCACCTGCTCCCAGCCGCCTCTTTCAACCTATTGATCGTCCTGCGAGGGAAGAGCTCATTGGGGCAATTTTCATGATATATTATTCGACCACCGCTTTTCAGACAGCTCAGGGCCTTCGGGAGAAAGTCATGCGTATCCTTCAGGTATCCCATAATGACAAAATCGACTGGCATCGGGGTCTCGAAATTGCGATTGTCGCCATGGAACGGAACGACGGTTTTCTCGACGCTGTTCAATTCGATGTTCCTGAGGAGATATCGATATGACAGTTCGCGTATCTCGCAAGCGTATACCCTGCTGGGCCTTGCGTAGACGGCGATGGGGAGAGAGAAATATCCGATTCCCGCGAACATGTCCAGGACCGTCCTTCCGCTACAATCGAGGGACGCCATCCTGACCCTCTCATCGATGTTTCCCGATGAGAACATGATGCTAGCCGGGTCGAGGCAATATCTTATCCCGTTCTCGACATGAATCGTCTCCGTATCGGACCCGTAAATCAATTCGACTTCCGGCCGCCTCTCTTCGCCTCGTATGTTCCCAAGGTCCCTCAGGACGGATTTCGCTCCGAGCACCTCTGCATATGATTCTGCGATGATGCCTTTCATATCGCATAGGCGAGCGTCCAGCTTCAGGATGAGCACGTCGCCTATAAGTTCCCACTTGTCTGGCAAGAGGGAAATCAAGGCGTCGGACAGGCCCGATCTTCTTAGCCGTTGCTTGATTATCTCGAAAGGCGTAATTCTTGTAGTTCGGGATCTGTGCTCGTTCTCTTCCAGTCGGATATCATATCTATTTGTGATATCTTGCGGTATTTCCTTTGTCAGAAGAGGGACGCGGACGAATTTGGCGTCGCGTTCTATCTTCAGCGCCCTATCGACGAGCTCGCGAGCGAACAGCTCCTTCAAAGCCGCTCCTGCGGCTTTTATTGGAATGACTGCGTCAGGCATGTTCGAAAATCAAATCGATAAAAGGACTATTTGCAATTATTGAATACCGCAGATGACAATGCTTCAAGATTGGCTTGATGGCGTTCGAAAAATGGGCTGTTTTCGAGAGAAAAGTTCAGCTCTATTAAAGAAATCCGCTGGATTTCTTTGCTTCCAATGAGAAAACAATTTTCACTGATGGTTCTCGCGGCTGGCGATAACGATTTATCAGGGTTCCCTAATCTGCCCTCAACCCGATTTTTTTTCGGGAGGGAGGTGAGCATGAATGTCCGGCTTTGCCGAGAGATTCAAGATTAGTAAACCGAGACCAATATTGAAGGAAGAAGACAAGAGACAGATTCACGAGGCTGCACTAGACGTCATGCAGTCCGTCGGCATCAGAATACATAGCAAAATCGCCCGGGACGCCTTGAAAAAAGAGGGCGCGATGGTGGATGAAAAAACGAGCATCGTTCGTTTCCCGCCAGACCTGGTCAAGAAGCTCGTATCAAAGGTGCCCGAAAAAATAGTACTCGCTGGCAGGGAAAAAGAATTCGATCTGCCGGTCGATGGGACGCACTCGTACTACACAACCGATGGATGTGGCATATCCGTCTGGGAGCATAAGACCCAGAGCAGGAGACTGGCGGTCCTGCAAGATATCAAGAATACTGCAATAATCGCCGACTGGCTACCCTATTGCAGCATCTATGAGCCGATGGTCGTCGCGTCCGATGTCCCGCAGAAAATCCACGTGATCTCAGGGATGAAAGAGGCTTTCAACATTTCTCGGAAGCACATCGAGACCGAATCCACCTCGACTCCCGAGGAGGCGAAGCTACAGATCGAAATGGCGGCGGAGATTGTAGGAGGGATTGAGGAGCTCAAGAAACGGCATATCATCTCCGCAATGGTTTGCACCATGTCCCCGTTGACTCTCGACGGGAATGCGACCGATGCCGCAATGGTCTGGGCCGAGGCTCATGTGCCGGTACACATCACGGGAATGGCCCAGATGGGTATCAGCGGGCCAGCCACGTTCGCGGGAAACCTTGTAGTCAACCACGCGGAGACTCTCGCGCTGGCCGCGGCAATCCAGGCGCATTCGCCCGGTGCCCCGACGATTTACGGTTCTGTACTTTCGAACATGGACGCAAGGACAGGAGGATATCTCGGAGGCTCGCCGGAGTCGATCATCCTAGGGGCGATTTCTCACGAGATGGCAAAGTTCATGAAGATGCCCTCCGCCTGCGGCGGCATAGGCTCGAGCGCTAGGATTCCTGGCATACAGGCGACTCTGGAGAATTCCATGTTAGGCCTGATGAGCGCGACTGTGGGAGCGGAGATAAACAACGGCCTCGGAATGGTTGACGGGTCGACTGTCCTATCATACGAGCAGCTGATCATCGACAATGACATAGCCGGCAGGTCTATCAGCTGCTGCCGTGAAATCGCGGTGAACAGGGAGACGCTGCATCTCGACATGATAAAAGAGGTCGGCATCCTGGGTATCGGCCCGAAGAAGGGCAACTTCCTGGGACAGAAAGAAACGATGCTCGAGGTTCGCCAATTCTTCCAATCGACGCTCTGGAGCAACGACCCATACGACGTCTGGGAATCGAAGGGGAAGAAGGACGACATGACCCTGGCGAAGGAGAAGGCCGACTGGATCCTCAAGAATCATAAGCCGGTCTTGCTCGATAAGGGCATCTCGAACAGGCTGGATCAGATCGTCAAGCGGGCAGCGAAGGCTTGAATTGTGAGCTGCCGAAAACCCCTTTGAGTCTTTTATTATGTCTTGAGTAGAAACGCCTATCTGCGCGCCCGAGGCTTTCCCCTAGCGATCGGTCATGATAGAATTCGCGATGGCGAGGAGCAGGGGCGAGATTGAGGAGATAAGAAAGCTTTTCTTGGAATATGCCAAATCCCTCGATTTCGATCTATGCTTTCAGGATTTCGATCGCGAACTCAGAGAGTTGCCAGGTGAATATGCCGAACCGCATGGTAGGCTGATCTTGGCCAAGTACGATGGGAAATGCGTCGGCTGCGTCGGTCTCAGAAAGCTCCAGGCCGACATCTGCGAGATGAAGAGGCTGTATGTGAAGCCCGGCTACCGAGGAAGGGGCATCGGGAAAGAACTGGCAAGGAGAATCATCGCCGAAGCAAGAGCGATAGGTTACAGGAAAATGAGGTTGGACACCATAAGCGATATGATAGAGGCCATTGCGCTGTACAAATCGTTGGGATTCAACGAAATAGGCCCATACAGACCGAACCCTATCGAAGGCGCCAAATATTTCGAGCTTAGGCTATAAGGAGATGAATCAGAGCCCGCTCCTGAGGAGCTCAGGGAAGAATTGTAGCAGCTGGGGCGCTTTCCTGAGCACGACGGCTGAGAGGTTGGCAGGGTAATCGATGTCTCCCGCTTCCTCGAGCATGCGCAGGATTCTCTCGTCGGAGAGCAGTTCGACGGCCCTGTCGAGCTTATCGTCCGACATCTCGTTCATGACTCTCCTGAGCCGCCAGGCCCTGGACAACTCTCTCCCGAACTCGGTCCTAAACATCTTTTCGTAAAGCTCGCCTGCGGCAATGCTGGGTCCCTCGGTACGAATAGCCTCTGCGAGCATCTCGGCTGCCATCTTCCCAAGGTACACCCCTCCTCCGGTGAGCGGTTTTGTCTGCCCCGCGGCATCACCGATAAGAATCACACGCCCCTTGGAAAAAGAGCCGAGAGAGCCGATCGGAACGATTCCAGCCTGCCTCGTCTCCTGCTTGAAGTTCGGGAAGCGGGATTTCAAGAGCGCATCAAGTAGGTTGAAGGGTGTTCCTTCCCTCAGGGAGCAAAGCCCGATTCTGACGCGATCTCCCGCGGGTATCTTCCATGCGAAGAACCCCGGAGCCAGACTGTTGCCCAGATACATCTCGACAGCGTCCGGGCTAATGTCGTCTTTCAATATTCCGGTCGCTTGCGCCCCGTAATACAATAAATCGAATTCAGCGAAGCCAGCAGTTTTTCGAACGAATGATTTCGGTCCATCTGCTCCAACGGCCAATTTCCCGTTGAGTTCCTTGACTGCGCCGTCCGATTTGATGCCGACTTGAACCGATTCCCCCGACAGCGACAGCTTCGTGGCGCGCGTCTTCGTCAGAAGCTCCGCACCGTTTTCGACTGCGGCCTCTGCGAGCAACGTATCGTATTTGGGCCTGTCAATGACGAACCCTTTCGGCTCTTTGGCGTGTAGCTCCAATTTTCGGCCCGATGGCGAATGAAGAACGAAATCCCGTATCTGACACAAGACCGATTCGCGCGTGGTTCCGTCTATGCAGCGCGGGGAGACGAGCCCAGCACATTGAGTCGGCTCTCCGATTTTTTCATGTTCTTCCAATAACACAATGTCGCAGGTTCTCGCGATCAGCATCGCCAGTCTATTCCCGGCGGGGCCCGCCCCGACTATTATGATGTCCTTCATTCCTACCAGTCTGCTCCAGCCGATATGGATCTCGAGCTATTTCATCCGTTTCGCTTTGGAAACGAACTGCCGCTCCATAATCCTTCTCAGCTCTTCTTCGGTCGTCGAATCGCCGGGCGCCTTGTCCTCTCTTATTCTCAGCACCCGCGCGAAACGGAGGGCCATTCCGGAGTCGTATTTCGGGCTGCGCTGAATCTCGTTGAACGCTATCTCGAGCACTATGGTGGGTCTGACCTTGACCCAATTACCATGGTCTTCCTCAACGGTCATGAGAAGCATATCGGTCAGGCGCTTCAGCTCCGCGTCGCTGACCCCCTTGAACGTCTTCCCGACCATCACGAAACCGTCACGGCCTTTCACGCCGAGATGATAGTTCGATAGCCAATTCGATCGTCTGCCATGCCCCCATTCGGCCGCGATGATGACTGCATCAATCGTGATACGTTCCTTGACCTTCAGCCAATCCGCGGACCTCCTCCCGAGTTCGTATTTTCCCGAGAGGCTTTTCACGATGACCCCTTCGTGACCCTCGGATAGCGATCTCCTGAGAAATCGTTCGGCTTCTGACTGAGAAGATGTGATTATCTTCGGCACGAGGAGTGCCGAGGGCGCGATCCCCGAGAGTCTTTCGGAGCGGCTCTCATATGGAAAATCGATCAAGGATTCTCCGTTGAGATACAGCACATCGAACAGATATAGCCTCAACGGGGTCGCTTCGGCCTCCCCCGCGATATCCCTCTCACGCGTGACCCTCCTCATGACTTCCTGGAAAGGCAGCGGCTTTCCTTTGAATGCGATCACCTCGCCGTCGAGTATGGCAGATGATATCGCGAGCGGCCTTACTGCCTCGACGATTTCTGGGAGGGATTCCGTAACGTCCGTTTGACGGCGGGAGAATATCCTGACATCTCCGTCGAGCACATGGATTTGGACCCTGATGCCGTCCAGCTTGTATTCCAGAGCAACTGGTAAGGGGATGGACGATAGCGCCTGACCTATGTCTTCTGAGGACTCGGCGAGCATCACCCTAACCGGGCGCATAGGCTCCAAGACTGCTCTTGCCCCAGCCGAGCCTCCGCCGAGAACAGATTCTGCAAGCCTGCCGATATCTATGACAGTACCTAGCATCCCTCTCAGAAAATCCACATCCCGTCCTGACGCCTTTGCGATAGATTCCAGGAGAAGTCCTTCTGAGAAGCCAGCACGGACATCACCGGTCATGCATCCGAATAGAAACTCGATCTCGTCCTTCGAGGCGTCAATCAGCAAGCCGCGCAATATCGATGCCTTTCTCTGACGTGCCCTCTTTCCCGACACGGAATATATCTCTTTGAATGCGGTGACAACCCGTGACACTGTCAGTCTCTCGGAGAACAGAGTCGTCTGTAAAGCGATCGATTTGGCGTCGCCCAAATCGGCGAAATGAACTCCTGGGGAGCCGAATTCCTTCGGCAATAGTTGGCCGATCATAAGCCTCGAGGTGTCGGCAAGCTGGTCGCTCGGAACCGAGAGGAGGAATTCCGCTGCGATAGAGACTTTCTCATTTCTAGATGATGTCGCCCGGATTTTCGAAAGGACCGAGACGACATCTGATAATCTGACCGCTTTCATTTCGTCCGTATCATGAAGCGAGGATAGACCGCATATTCCTTGCTATCGATCGCTGGGGCCTACTTCTTCCGTTTCGGCAGCTTCTCGTAATCAGACTTGAACTTCTCGATGCCGATATCCGTGAGAGAATGCTGGGTCATCTTCTTCAGGACGTCGAAGGGCACGGTCGCAATATCGGCTCCCATCAGCGCCGCCTCGAGAACATGAATCGGGTGCCTAACGCTTGCTACTATGACCTGGGTCTTGAAATTGTAGTTCCTGTAGACCTTGACTATCTGCTCGACAAGCTTCATGCCGTGACCGCTGATGTCATCGAGCCTTCCAACGAACGGCGAGACATAGGTGGCGCCAGCCTTCGCCGCGAGAAGGGCCTGGTTGGCAGAGAAGACGAGCGTGACGTTCGTCTTCACGCCCTCCTTGGAAAGCCTCTTCACAGCCTTTAGACCTTCGATGCACATCGGGATCTTTACAACGATGTTCTTGTGCATCTTGGACAACGCCATAGCTTCTTTGACGATCTCATCCGCAGTGGTGCAGACTGCCTCGGCGCTGATCGGACCGTCTACTATTGTGACAATGTCCTTCACTATCTCATCATACGCCCTCTTCTCGGTCGCCATCAATGTGGGGTTCGTCGTGACGCCATCAAGTATTCCCCAGCTGGCGGCCTCCCTGATCTGTTCGACGTTCGCTGTATCGAGGAATATCTTCATTTCAATCATCCTCTCCTTCATTTCTTTCTCGACAACACCTCATGAGATGCATTGACGATGTTTTCTGCCGTCAGGCCGTACTTTGCCATGAGCTCGTCCGAGTCCCCCGACTCCCCGAACACATCCGGTATGCCGACCCTTCTCATCGGGACCGATGCGTTCTCCCCCAGGGTCATCGCGACCGCGCTTCCGAGGCCCTCGAGTATGCTGTGCTCTTCCGCGGTCACTATCGCGCCAGTCTCCCGAGCGCACTTGATGATCATCTTCTTGTCTATCGGCTTGATCGTGCTCATATTGATGACTCTGGCGCTTATCTTGTGGCTCTTCAACTCCTCGGCGGCTAGAAGGCACCTGGAAAGCATTATGCCCGTTCCGATCAGCGTGATATCCTCGCCGTCCCGTATCACGTTCGCCTTTCCTATCTCAAATGTGTCGTTCTGGTCGGTCACAGTTGGAACGTCAGCTCTGCCTATCCTGACATAGTTGGGTCCCTTGAAATCCGCGATCTTGAAAATGACCTTCCTTGTCTCGAGTGCATCCGCGGGCACGATCACGGTCATGTTCGGGAGGATTCGCATCAATGCTATATCCTCGAACGTCTGGTGTGAGGCCCCGTCTCCTCCGACCGTGATGCCCGCATGGGAGACGACTATTTTCACATTCAATTTGGTATACGCTATCGATTGACGGATCTGGTCGTAGCACCTTCCGGTTCCGAAGACCGCAAACGTTGATGCGAAGACCGTCTTTCCGCTTGCCGCAAGCCCCGCGGCTGTATCCATCATGTTCGCCTCTGCGATTCCGCAGTTGAAGAACCTCTCGGGGAACGCCTGCGCGAACATCGCTGTCTGAGTCGATGAAGAGAGGTCGGCATCGAGAACGACGATATCCGTCCTCTTTTTCCCGAGCTCGACGAGCGCCTTTCCGTACTCCTTCCTCTGGCTCTCGAGCTTCCAGTTGCCTACCGCTGGCATATTCCCAGCTCCTCGAGCGCCTTCGTGCACTCGTCCTTGTTGGGTGCCTTGCCGTGGAACTGCAACGACCCCTCCATGAAGCTCACGCCCTTCCCCTTCACGGTATGGCAGATGATGACCGAAGGCTTTCCGTGGAACTGTGAGGCGTGCTGCGTGGCGAGCATAATCTCGCGCATGTTATGACCATCAATTTCCTGGACATTCCAGCCGAACGCCCTCCACTTGTCAGCCAAGGGCTCGAGCGACATTATCTTCTCCGTCGGGCCGTCAAGCTGGAGCATGTTTCTGTCGAGATACATTATCAGGTTGTCAAGCTTGTAATGCGCCGCGAGCATTGCCGATTCCCAGACCTCCCCGACGTCCATCTCGCCGTCTCCGCAAAGAACATAGATTCTATGCAGTTTCCGGTCGAGCTTCGCCGCCAAAGCCATGCCGTTCGCGACGGCAAGGCCGTGACCGAGGGACCCGGTCGACATCTCGACCCCGGGAGTGCTCGTCATGGACGGGTGTCCCTGTAACCTCGAGCCGAGCTTTCTGAGGGTCCAGAGCTCCTCAATCGGGAAATATCCCGATTCGGCCAACACGGCATAAAGCGCCGGAGCGGCGTGACCCTTGGACAGGATGAACCTGTCCCTGTCTTGCCAGGATGGATCCTTCGGGTTGTGCTTCATTATCTTGAAGAACAGACAAGTAAGTATCTCCACCGCTGACAGGGATCCGCCCGGGTGTCCTGAGCCGGCGATATTCGTCATCTTGACTATGTGCTGTCGAATCCTCTTCGCGTGTTCCGTGAGTTCATCCAATTCCTGCGCGCTCAGCAAGTCCAATCGTTATGCCCCCAATCATCAGGTCGGCGGTATCAGTCTTCGTAATCGGGTTTTCATTCAAAAGGGTTTCTGAGGGGAATTCCTTATTCCAATATCCTGACTCTTCGCCCTTCAATCTTCAATTTGCCGTTCGCGAAAAGGGAAATCGCTTTCGGATATAGCTTGTGCTCGACGGGATGTATCCTATTCGCCAGGGTTTCGGGGGAATCGCCCTCGAGCACCGGGACGCATTCCTGCAGTATTATCGGTCCTCCATCGACCTCAGGGACAACGAAATGCACGGTGCAGCCCGAGACCTTGCATCCGTGTTCGAGCACAGCCCTGTGGACATGTTCCCCGTACATCCCCTTCCCTCCGAAGGAGGGCAGCAATGCAGGGTGGATATTCATCATCCTTCCTAGCCATTGGTTGATTATCCAGGGAGTCATTATGCGCATGTATCCTGCCAGGACGACGAGGTCGACCTTCTCCTCCTTGAGGTGCTGGTGAACTATTTTCTCGTGCTCCTCTCGCTTCATGCCCTTTGCAGGTATGGCAATCGCCTTTATGCCCTTCTTTCTCGCCCTTTCGAGAGCGAAAGCGTCGGGGTTGTCGGATATGACGATGACGACTGACCCGTCTATCTCTCCCCTCTCGCAGGAATCCATTATTGCCTGGAGATTCGTCCCGCTTCCGGAAGCAAGCACGCCGATTCTCGTTCTTGACATCGATATTACCGTATCGTTAATGCGCCTGGTTCATAAATAGCCTGCCGAAACAAGAGATGATGAGGCTTCCATAGGAAATGATTTAGTACGGATCTGATGAATCCGTTGTCCAATGAGGCTGAATATCCCATCAAAGGGCAACAAGAAACTCGAGCAGATCATTTCGAGAGCAGACAGGGACGTCGAGCTCGGAGAACTCTGGAAAGCCTCGAATGTAATGGCGATAGACAGGCTCGGGTTCAACGACCACGGACCGACGCACGTGAAGATATCCGCCAACATATCCCTGAAGATATTGAGGATCTTCATCTCGGCGGACAGGGTTCCCAGCATAGTCAAGGATCACCATATGACGAACGATGACGCCGAGGTGGTCGTCGTCCTTGCTTCTTTGCTGCACGATATCGGGCATGCGGTTCACAGGGAGAATCACGAGCAATTCTCGGTTCAGCTGGCAATTCCGATAATTCAGCGGCTTCTTCGAAATATCTACGATACGGCATCTTTGAGCATAATCCAGGGAGAGACTCTCCATGCAATCTACTCTCACACATCGGGCATCATTCCGCAAACACTCGAAGCGGGGATAGTCAAGATTGCCGATGCATTGGACATGGAGCGAGGCAGGGCGAGGATACCCTTCCATGCCGGCAGTGTCAATATCCATTCAGTCTCGGCAATGGCGATAGACAAGGTCGAAATACGCCCCGGTTCGGACAGGGTATTAGAAATCGAGATAGTGATGTCAAACTCGGCCGGCATTTATCAGATAGACGACTTGTTGCGCGAGAGGATCGCGGAATCCGGGCTCGCGAAGGACATAAGCGTCATTGTCCAGATAACCGGTGAGGAAAGGAAAATAATCGAGAAGAAAATCGAGATTTGACTTTCAATCTCCGCTCTCGATCCTCGGGGCGAGCAGATAGGTCACGTTTCCTTTCCCGCCCGCAATCTCGAATTCGAGCTTGACAGGGTAATCATTGCCAAGGTGAAGAGTCAGTTTCGATTGCATAGGAATCGCCCTCATCATGTTCGAGAAATACTCCAACGGGAACAGGCTCCGAACCTTGTCCTCGACTTCCAGTTCCAGCAGTTGGTCCTTTGAAAGCTTCATCTGAACCTGGTCGGTGTCGCCCTCGCAGACTATCTCGAAATATTCCGGAGTGGCTGTCAAGGCGATGTGGTCCGAGACCGATTCCGATGCCCTAATTCCCTGTGACAGCTCGTCTATCTTCAGCGATACCTTTGCAGGCAGAGATAGGTTTGGCACCTTCGGCTCGCTCATGCCCGTCGTATCTATGAGGCTCATCTTTTTTGTCGTGTTCCCGACTGTAACATTGAGGCGTCTTTTGTCCTCGTCGTGGACAAGGTCAACGACTTCGCCAGACTTCGCCAGTCTTAGGAATTGATCGAGTTTTGAGACATCGACCCCCAGGTCTGTCTCGTCCGCAGAATAACTCTCGAAAGCGTCCTTGCTCAACTTCAGGTCGACCATTGCAACATGGGCGGGATCGACCGCCCTAAGCGAAATGCCGTCCGAGTCTATCGAAAATTTCGCCTCGTCGACCAGAGTGGATACAATCGTGACAAGTTCCTTCAATGTATCAGCCTTTGTCCTTGCCTGGAACATCAAATCCCCTTCTGTGTGCTACCCGTAGCCTATCAGGCGGTTAAAATATTTTGGGAGGCAAAAACGCTACCCTTAACACTTTAGACCGAAAGCCGTTGTAGGCATTTTGCCCGTATCTCCTCTATCAAAGACACAAAATCTAGCGTCCCGATTTTCCCAGTAATGTATCTTTGTAAGAGAGAAATTGCTTCATTGGGAATTCCCGGCATAACCTCTACATTGGAAATCAACAATGTGCCAAGAGGACCGTTTGGCAGACAATTCTCCTGTTCTTCAAAGATCTCCTCAAGACGCGGATTATCATACCAATCTCGCATCGCACCACCCTCGGTCGCGTCATGACCTTGCAAATATGCTGTTGCGATTTTCGATAGCCCAGCTTTTCTGCAAGTCGTCGCTACCCAGTGTCGCATATCCTTTGGTCTCAGAGGAGGCAGACTGTACTTTTTCCTGAGCCTTTTCCAATTTGCATGAAAGACATACTTGTTTATCCTCTGATATACCCGTATAATACCTTTTGCGGATCTCCAAGGTAATACCCAGGTATCGGAATAAGGCTCAGGATGCACTTTTTTCCATTCTTGGAGGGCCTGAATTACATCATGCGACAATCTCGCTGCTACAGGTGCAAATGTCTTGAATTCTCCTCGAGCACCTCTAGAGACTATGGCATAAGGTTGGCCAGTAGAATCATATTGGATGTCTCCCCATCTTATGCCTGTTGCATGGCTTGGTCTCCAGCCATGCTGCGCAATGAAAAGCCAAATCAATCTTAGGTATGGATCCTTTTCCCGGGCAACTGCTTCTGCCCATTCTCTAACAACATCATCGGATGGCGTCGGCTCCCGCCTTGATCTCGGAAGTCTGCCGATATCCATCTTATTGTCTATTGGCCATGCCAATCCCATACCGTTGACCCATATGCAACGAAGTTGTGATAGCGTTACCCGCCAGGAAGGTCTTGGGATGCTAGCAAGATATTCAATTATAAGCTTCTTACCACGATGACCTGCAAGTTGGCGGCGCGAATAGCGCTCTAGATTGCATGACTTAGCAAAGCGGCTGAAACTCTGTAAATAGTCTTTCTGGCTTGATGCCTTCAGCCTTATTCGGGTAGCCTCAAGGAAGCGTCTCTCGATCTCTGCAATGTTCAAGAGCCTGTCAAGCTCCTTCTCATTGAGAGATTGAATGGAAAGTTCGCCTGTCCCGAGTGGGTGTTCCTCGGTTTGCTCATAATATCCCTGTCCCGGCAGTGAGTTGTCCCCATCCTCACTGCCAGATGTAGAATATTTACTTGAGGAATTAAAATCTGCGCTACCCGCAAACTCGCACGACAGCTCTTCGCTATCATCTTTCTGCTCTCGGCGCAGCATTGCACTATCAGTGCTCCGCCTTATTTTATGCGTCGAGCGAGAAGATTAAGATTGCCTAACTCAGTGAGTTAGTTAAAGATAATTATATATATTGGAATTCATAGCAAAAAGTCTCAAAAATTTAGGCTTTGAGACATTGATAATCGATGCCGCTTACCCGAGTATTACTTCTTGATCGAGCGGCGAAATGCATGAATTCACATTTTTAACTCGAAATTTTGGAAAAGCAGGATAAAATCTTTAGGAACCATATCGAATTTCTGTCCGATTTCCTGATTCTTGCCTATCTGCAACTCCTCTGGCCGTGAGTTGTTATTATATGTTTACTGCCGGAGAATGCTGCGGATTTTTCTCTGTAACTGCACGATCGCTTCGAGCTGGCTGTGAGATATTGCACATAAAAATTTACTAGATTTTAATGGAATAGTATATAAATAAGAATCGCAAATAAAATATGCTGTTCCATGCCAGTGCATTTTCTTTGGAATTATCTCATGGCGCATGTAATATTTTGATTTCCCTGGCATTGAACGCCAGCGTAATAATAATTAGTGAGACGGGAGATTTAGAAACATTCTTTGTTGCGTGAATCTGTATTGCGTAAATAATAGAATTAATAAAGGTGGCGCCAATGACTGAAAATCTAACCCCACAAGAGATTGTAAGAAAACGACAAGAAGCTGAGGATCTAAAGGGCAGATGTGCCCTTATCGCCGCAGGCGGCGGGCTGTTTTTCATTCCAAAATTTATTGCATTGGTGGCATTTTCCCCGTGGGAGTCCTTTTCGTTGTAATCGAAATAATTCTGATGGCCGAATATCATGAGAGCAAGAAAAGGGCGAAGAGATTAGCAAACGAAATAGGAGATGTACTTCCTCGGTGGGCTTGAATAAAAATTGAAGAAATTAGAAAGAGTTTTTAGGGGACAGGCGAACCGATCGGCTGAAGGGCTTTCCTTGCTGGGAGGAGTTTATATCAGGCGTTTTTGATGTCAAAAATACCTTTATGCGATCTGTCTTAACCTCAATATAAGCCAATCTATAATAGACCTTCAAGCTTTAGCGAGCAAATGAGAACGCGTCGCGATCCGTTCTAAAAAGGAATCCATCCCAATTATCACTACGGGTATTATTTCGACCAAAGAATCCGTATGGAGAACGGCAAAATCTCAATCGTCTTGCATATGCGAAGATGCTATTGGAGCTCTCCATGAAGAAAGCTTTTCAATCGCTTACAATCAAAATGGTAACCATACTATGAGCATATCTATTACCAACCCTCGCTTCCCCCCGTGAAGATAAAAATAAGAATGAAAAATATACACACTAATGATATAAATGTATATATTAATGCAAAGCATCTCCAGCCTCTCCGGTTATTTGTGTTATGCATAATTAGCCGTATTCCCAATAAGCCTAAGAAAGGGGATAAGAAGAAGATTGGCAGAGTGTTCCCAACGAAATAATAATATAAATCTAATGAAATATAGAACAAAATTTCGAGGACCGCTCCGATTGCGTATATCATATTGATAATGATTGCAAACAGAAATAATCCAAGTCCGATTCTCTCATATATTCTAACTTTTTTTTCGGGTTCGGAAACTATCTTAAAAGGTATAACTCTTTGAAATAGATTGAAAATCAATCGTGTTATCTGCTCACGAAAGATGATTAATAAAGCGGCCATAGTCATCAGCAGGACGACAAAAATGAGGACAGGCGAAATTAAAATCATGCCCGTCGGTGATTCTAGGGTCGTTGGTTCGAGATCGTCCGATTGAGATGAGATGTATGAATGAACAACACGTGTCGCGAATGCAAGAACTATAATAATCAGAGCCAAGAAAGAAGATAGAAGAATTGATAGAATGAAAAGTCGCACTTCGCTTGAATTCATATCGGCAATTTGGAAGCTCTTCATCGAATCTCCTTAACCATTCCTCTTCACGGGTGGATCGTTTTTCACAGATATTTCGCCATGAATTATATCTCCATATTCCCATCCCCGAGATCGTTCCTCGCGTCGCTCCAGACGATCGCGATCTTTTATCATCATGTTTATACACATCAAGGGATATAAAAAATCCTCTTTCGAGCGTCGTCAAAAATCGGCGAGTCATTTGGAAAGCATATGCATGAAGAATTAACAAGCGCTTCTTTGAAATGTTTTGGTGAACAGGCGAACCAATCAATGGAATGCTTCCTTAACAGCGGGGAGCGAATTGTAGCGTTTTCGTTTCTCAAGAAATATTTACCCGGTAAATGTGATGCCGACCCCCATTATTTCCCCATTCGGCTCGTAACATAGATGTGTGTAATAGCATGCGTCCGGTGAGAAAGTTGAAGTATTACCGTATGTGAATAATTCGTAATAGTCCCCTGCTCCAACATAACCATCTCCCAAGATGTCATGAATCTTGCAGGAAACAATCAACGAACCGAGCCTTTGGGCTGTATAGTTTACAAAAACTGGGGAGCCACCGTTGAGCCACTTGCTTACTGGTTCCCATTGAATGTAATTAAAACCGCTGTCTTTGATCTCTAAAAGTTCTATGCGCACATCATCCCATTTTATATGCCCAGAGATAGCAACAATTGTTATCGTTATCTTATTATCTATCACTGGTGTATTCGAATATATGACGACTGGTGCAAGAGAATGAAATTCATCTGGCCCTCTTGATATTATGAATATGATTGCTATAAAAAATATAATGATTAATGAAACTATCAAGAATAATTTGAAGGACATTGGTGATAAATTATTTGGTACAATCGGCAAAGACAATTTTTTTCGACCGTTTTTGTTGATACCTTTTTTATTCATAATTATTTGCCTCTAGATTTTGATTACGAATTTATTAGAATTACTGCAAGATAACATCCAACTGGATATTCTATTGACTCATAATAATCCCGTGTTACATATGCTGTATAGGGATCAAATTCGTCATGGAGATATCCTGTAAGATAAATTATATCAGTAATCTTATTATGATCCAAATCGAACTGAACACCTCTTTCAACTTCTTGCTTCGTGATGAGACACCCACCAAGATAATTCCAGCAGGAAAATACCGTCTGCCAGCATGGTCCCACACCAAGCACTATTTGCTCAGTATGAAGCAATCTTTCTATTTCGTAGGAACCCAAGCCTGCATTGACAAGCCTCTGACGGCATTCTTCATAGTCCTCTTCTGTGCTAAGTTCCTTGTATCCGAAGAGCGAAGCCATAATTGAATGAACACGATAGTCCTCGGGTATATCTCCCACAATGGTGGGAGACCTATATTCATCCCAAAGTTGCAATTTATAATGACCCAATTCATGAGCCAAGGCGAATGACCAATAATATGAGGAAGTGTCAATACTAAAAGGATAACATATTATGTTGTCTATTCTATAACACTCTGGCATATTAATATACCGTGGTCCAATAATTGTTGTTTCGGGTCTCTGCGTATCTCCTTTATGTATGCGAATGTCTGATGTAAACCAGCTAACAGAGTTATCATATATTGTTATTCTTCTTATCAGGAAATATCCTTCCGTCGTATCAAAGAATAGACTGGAAGTACGTCGCATTCCATATTCCAGCCATTCCATGTATGTCTCATTTGCATCCCAATTCAGCGATACTGTCAAGTCGAACCCGTACGTATCGTACGGATTGTCGGGGCTCTTACCTCTATTTCGAAGCTCGTACTCCCAGAGATTAGGAACGATGTCTCCGTCGAGGTCTGACATGGCATCATCCGCATTTTGCTTATTAAACGAGTTCAGAATGATGATAATCGCCCTTTTCTATTGTGCAAAACGGTTGTAATAAATCCTGAGGAGCCCTTCATTTCATATATTGTAATTCCTGTATCATTTACTCGATGTAGGGATTACTGTGCTTCATATTTCTAAATCACAGAGATACTTTTCATCATAAAGCCCAAGATGATAAATGATGCGTATTTTTGAGCCTTTTCCATAAATTGCCTTATCCAAAATAAAGAGATCATTCTTGTTTAATATACCGAATGGCGAAATATCTAGAAATGCGATTCCATTGATAGGATTTTCAGCTTGCATTGATATGAGCGGAGAGATTTCAAATCTTACTGAGCCGTTTGCATTAACTGCATGAACCGTGAGATTTTCGAGCGAGAATGCATATTCGAAATGTAAGTCGGCATCTGAGATTTTTATTATCCAGTTATATTCGGTTTCTTCTACGATAAAATGGAGTGGATACTCAGGCAATGGTGGTGGCGGAATTCTTATCGCATCAATAATCAAATAGGTAATGAGTAGCAGAACAATGACTACAATAATAATCCGCATGATCTTTTTTCTAAATATATTTCTTAATTTCTCATTATGGATTGAATTATCTACTGATTTCTGATCGACTATCGGGATGTTCCTCGATTTAAGACTCTTTGTCATATTTGATTTGTCCTTTTGAATTCAACCCATTGATTCACTCCATATGATGGTCATGTGATTTCCGATCGGATATCTTACCATTTCAGTGGATGAATCAATGCAATCTTGCCATTCATAGGGAGTATTAAAACAATCTACGAGATAATTTTTCCAAAATGCAGTATCAATTAACTCATCCCCATCAAGATCAAATTGAATTCCGTGTTCTATTTGAATAAATGGTTGCAATTTACCCAAGAAATAATTCCAGTCATTGAAAATCCTTCGCCAACAAGATCCTTCGCCTATTATATATTGCCATGTATTCTTGTAGCAATGCCCTATTATATGCTCAGGACAATCAGGGTAATTATCGTGATAGTGGTCATAATCATAATCGGTACTCAATTCGAAGTGAGGCCACGATAATCCGGCCGCCATCAATGTTGGAAGAATGTAATTGCTTGGGATATTGATTTTAAGCGGAAAGTACCAAAAATCCAGATATTCATCCAATAAGAGCAATTTCAAATGTCCCAGTTCATGTAAAAGCGCATATATATAACCAAATTTATCTGGCATCCAATTATTATAAATCTGAGGCATCAAGATGTACTTGAAAAAAATATTAGTCTCCGGGGGCTGAGAGGTTCCTTCATGAATACGGACATCTGCCTGATTCCATGATTGAGATTGCTCAAAGAGTTTCACAGTTCTAATAAGAAAGTACCCATTCGTAGCTTCAAATAACATACTTGAAAGATATCTTAGTCCCTGACCAAGATTGTTAAGGTATGTCATATCGGCATCCCAGTTCAACGATACTATCAAGTCGAAGCCGTAGGTATCGTACGGATTATCGGGGCTCTTACCTCTGTCACGGAGTTCATATTCCCAGAGATTAGGAACGATGTCTCCGTCGAGGTCATTCATTGCATCATTCACCTTCAAGTCGAGACCGTGAAGGGCCTCATAGTCGTTAGGGATGCCGTCTGAATCCCAGTCCTCTTCTGCGTTATTCATCATAGGGTCTGAGCGATAGATGTTTACCTCCTCCCATGTCGTCAGATGATCGCGGTCGACCCAAACGGCATTTGTTCGAATATCGAAGAAGAGCTCACAGTCGTTCTGATATGGATCATTATCAGCATATCCTCTTGCAGTGCTCCCATCCTCGTCACCTCTCACGAGCCCGTAGCCGGTGCTGTCGGAGTGATAGTCATCCCCCGTCCAATCGCCTCTCTTCACATCATATTGAATTGTAGCTGCCAAAGCGCTTCTCGAAATGTCGCAGAGCTTCCATGTACCGTCATCAATGTCGTATATCTTGAAGGTTGCATAATAGAGGGCTATATCGTCCCTTATATCGAAGCTGTAAGTTATCGAAGGGTAATATATCAGGTCGTTATCGAACTCGTATGTTGTTTCGAGTCCCGCCCCATCAAGATAAAGGTCGTCTGGCGATCTAACTATGACCTCCCATGCGAAGTCCGCAGCTCCGCTATTATCCATGAAATCAAGCGCATGAACAATATTGATATCCACGTGCAACCATAGGTCAATATGAGGCTCCAAATCTATTGAGTCCTTTATCATATCGTTATCTGTATCAGGACTCATTGGGTTGGTTCGATATCCGCCTCTGAAGAACTGCGCTTCGTCGCCGATCTCACCGGGGTCCTCCCCCGCTTCCCAGATATGATTGAAATTCCTATCCTGCCACCCATCCCAAAGACCGTCACCATCTGAGTCATAGTTTTTCGGATTCGTCCCATACCCTCCATTTCCATAGTCATCCCCGAGTTCCCCCTTTATTTCGCCTATTTCCCATTGACCATTAGTTTGTCCCCATCTATCTTTGCTCTCAATCCAACCGTCTGCCAGGCCATCATCATCTGTGTCGATATCTCTGGGGCAGGTCAGGGTTATTTTTCTTTCCTTGTAATCGGAGAGCCCATCATCATCCGTATCCCGATCGTTCGGATTTGACCACCAATAGGCCTCTCCGCCTCTTCTACTCGGAGATGTCTCTTCTATATCGGTTAATCCATCTCTATCGCTGTCCCTTAATGCTGAGTTATATGTGTGCGTTCTGCCGTTTTCTGTCAGCTCTCCCCAAACAAAGTTCTGCACATCATCGACATATGTGTCGTCAAATATGCGCCAATCGCCCAAGCGCTCATCGAAGGTATAGAGAGCCAAGAGCAGCTCAGGGGTGCTACCATTAGCCCCCTCTTCATAATAAATTGCGATATAGAGGAGATGAGGTATCTTGACTGGCACTGTGACATTTAATGGAGGGAAGATAGATTCTTCCTCTCCGGGAAGAGGCGGTGTGTCGTCGAGAAGTATCGTTGGGGGCTCATGCCAGCAGCCATCAGCATATCTCACTCCGGCGACAACATCGAATCCTGGTGTGATGTTCTTGACGACGGAGATGATAGGGAAGGTTGCCCCTGAGGGGGCATCATACATGAGGGGATTGGGATCATCCCCGTCCCTCATCCCGTCCTCATCGGAATCAGGATCCCAGGGATTCTTCAGGCCGTCGTGGTCCGTATCGGCGTAATATCCGAGATAGGCTATCTCGTACCAATCGGAAGCATTATCATCATCGGAATCGCTTCTCGCGGGGTCTGTGTAGTAATTAAATATCTCCCAGTAATCGATGATTGAATCAGAATCGCTGTCCGCGCTCAGGGGATTTGTTCCGTACTGCTCCTCGTTCGCATCCGTGATTGAATCGCCGTCAGAATCTATAGATACAATGACCCAAGCGCTCGCCGTGGAGGATTCTCCCGATGCATCGGTGACGGTCAACGTGACCTCGTACATCCCATCACTCGTGTAGACATGATTGACAGCGCTGCCCGAGGCGTTGCAACCATCGCCGAACTCCCAGAGATATGAGAGATTTAGGAGATCCGAAGGGGTATCATCGGCTATCGCCCTGAACTGTACCTCAGGATAATTGCCGTAGATTCGCATCTCGTTGACGAAAGCTCTTGGTTTTTCGGAGATAACGGTAACGAGCAGGATGAAGCTTCCAGTCTCGCCGTCGTTATCTGTTGCTGTCAGTGTGACGTTGTAGATGCCAACAGAAGTATAAACATGAGAGACCTTCTCTCCATATCCTGTCTTTCCGTCCCCAAAGTCCCAAGAGAAGGAGAGGAATGCCCTGTCTGTTGAGGAGTCGGTGCTCGCCGTGGCATTCATGAACATAAGAGAGTCCTGAGATACGACGGATGAATAACACATGATGATAGCAGATGGCGGAGAGTTTATGACCCTGACATGCGAGAATGCGATTCCCCTTGCGCCATAGCTATCGATTGCCTTGACACTGACAAGATACTCTCCTGAGAAGGTGTAGATATGCGTCGCCTCGCTTCCGAAGGGTGATTGAGATTCCTCCGAGATAGAGCCATCGCCGAATGACCATTCGAACGAGACAATCTCCCCGGTATCATCCGTCGCATTCGCAATCCCGAGATATGCTGTGTCCTCGAGTATCGTGCCAATCGAGCCTATCAGCGATACCTTCGGGGCGAGATTTTCTATCGATGCTCTGTCTCGCGCAAGAGAGAGCTTTGTCGAGAAGCTTCCGCAGCCGTTATCACCGTCAACGGCTGTGAGGGATATCTCGAAATTGCCGTAGGAGGAATAGCGATGTGTGATGCTTTCGACGAAATATACAGGAGAGTTATCATCGGCGGTGTGCTCAGTGATAATCCGTGTTCCGTCACCGAACTCCCAGAGCATTGTGATATCATCTCTTCCCTGGTCGAAAGCGAACGCACTAAATATTATCTCATGTCCGACGAAGCACGATGTCAGATTCAATGCCCACTCCCATGCATCGGGTTGCTCGACGTTGAAAGCATGCTCGAAGATCTCCGATGAGCCGTCCTCGAATGTGAGTATGAGCCAGGCAGGCGTGGCCCCCTGCGGCTGCCCGTTCACAGGGTCATCCTCCGGGGTGTACTTGATGACTGCACGGTAATTCGATGATAGGTCGAATGAGAAATTAGATATGGTTGCCGCCTGGAGATTTGGGTCTCCAGGCGTGCGATAAACGGAAAGGTTCGCGACTGACGAGCCCTCCTTGAATAGCTGCAGCTGAAGGTCGTGCCATTTCTCTCCCGCTGCCCTGAGGGTGATGTTTGCCTTGACTGTTGCGGAAAGTATGCCTGTTATAGGTGCGACGTTCTGTACTACGAGATTACCGATTGCGGAGGCAGAGACATTATCATCGTCCCTTATGGTGACTTGAGGGTGATAGATGCCGTCGTCGTTGAAGGTGTAGGCAGTCTTCGCTCCGAGCTTCCCATTATCCCACTCGAATCTCAGCGATGCGATATCGGAAGGTGTATCGTTACCGACAGCTGTGAGGATGATCGCATCCCCTTCGTTCGAGGCAGTTTCGAGAACTCTTCCTGACGGCGGTCTGTTGAGCACTGTAACGATCTTAACATCTCTTCCGATAGCTCCCTGGTCGTCCCTCACGGATAGTAGTGCGGTGTATCTTCCCGATTTGGAGTAGCTATGAGTGGCTATCTTGCCTGAGGCGTTGCATCCATCCCCAAAGTCCCAGTGGTATGACAATCTATTGATATCGACCGCGCTGTCGACGGTCGCGCTCGCATCGAACGTGATGATTTCGTCTTCGAACGCGACGACATCCTCTCCTGCATTCGCGATTGGGGGCTCATTTCTAACGGTGATTCTGACGGTATCCAAGTCCTGCTTGCCGGTGATGCTCGTAACAACGAGCGCGACATCGTAGACCCCTTCGATGGAATAAGTTCTCGATGTTACTGCTGATGTGTTCACCCATCCGTTATCTCTGAAGTTCCAATAATATAGAATTGCGCCCTGAGATGCAGAAGCATCGAAATAAATCATTTCGCCAACATCAACAATCCGATCCTCACCCGCATCTGCCACTGGATTATCATAAAGAAGGATCGATATCGCACCAGAAGCGATCAGCACGCTGGCGAGAATGATTGCCATTGAATTCTGCGAAGAGCCGCCCAACATATCCTCCTCTTTTGAGATTCTAATCTGCCGAGGCGCAAAAAGTAAAAAAAAAAAACTTTCGGCGTGTGGCGGCAATTCCGTCGAAGTCGAATTCGTCATATGACGAGCAATTGATGATGTTTTCTTATGACGAAATTTGACAAAGAAAACAATATGAAAAGGGTTTGGAGGACAGGCGAACTGATCGGCTGAGACGCTTTCGCTTTCTTTACTAGCCGGTGTTAAGGTAAGCGATTTTGCATACCCTAAAATATTTTGGTAGGTGCCGGCAGACTGCTTGCAGGAGAACCGCAATATCATTCCGACAAACTTTCTAGTACTCTCGCCAGGAATGAGAGCATTTGGTGCATCTGAAAATCCTGGTCTCGGGCTCATCAGCGGCCCTCGTCTGCCTCAGGACCCAAAACGCTTTCCCGTTCCCGCATTTCGGGCATGTCGCGTCAGTCGTCGGCAGCGTTGCTGCCTGGTCCTCAACTACGACGAACTCGCGCTCTCTCTTCTTCGTTACCACGCCCTTTTCCTTCTTCCCTGCCTCTCTCTGATAGCCGCACTTGCTACATGTTAGAATTCCGTCTTTGGGAAACAATAGCGATTTGCATTTCGGACAGAACATTATGACCAGCTCTGTTAAGGCGTTGTGGCACCTGTTAATCGGAATATCGTTAAAATTGTTTCTAGGCAAACAATAATGAAACTCTATGCGAGAAAGGAATTTCCCTCAGAAACTCTCCCAGTTCTTCATCCGAGCCTTTGTTTTTCCGACCGCCGGGCGAGCGACCTGTTCCTTTCTTGCAAACCAGGGGGATTTCTTGTTCTTTAATTTTGGATTCCATTCTCGCTCAATCATCTTCTCCGCCTTGATCAGAGTCCGCGGATTGCGCGTACTGACTCTCAGGACCGGCTTTGGTCTTTTAATCTCGGCCTTCCTCTCATGCACATGTTTTGAACGATGGTGCTCCAGAGATGTCGATCCTCCATTTGCGAGCTTTCTCCTGAGGGCTTTTTTCTTGGAAACCGGCTTTTCGTCGTCTTCAAGCTCGACATCTTCAGGCACAAGCTGCGAATAGCTTTGGACTACAGGTCTTCTCCTGAGGCTGAAATGAGGCAGCAATCCCCAATTGGAATGAGCATATGCTCCCGGATGGAAGAAGGAACGGGAAGCGCTCGGATACATACCCTCATCAAGAAGGCCCGGTGCCACCATTACGGTGGTCTGATGGCCAGTCCTTCCTGAGACGGCATCTATCTCCCTCCTTGCCTGATCCGCGAGTATGCCTCCGACATAGGCGAAGGCGATGGTCAGCAGATAGCTGTTCATTTGGTACGGCGAAGCACCTTGCAGAGATGCGATGAATTGCGATACATACTCCCTCGTGAAATCGAGGTAGGGCCCAACAAACGGCACCGCGCTGACGATTCCGGTGAGAAGAGAGGCCGACGCTGAGCCAGTCCCAACAGCGTACGATGGAAATAGATAATCTATCGCGGTCATGACTGAGAATATCGCTATAACCGGCAGGATTGCAGCCGCGACCCCTCTCCAAGGACTCCCGGCTTTTCTCCCGCCGACGTATCCTGCAATCATCTGTCCGAAGACTGGCAACCACCACAAGAGGAGTGAAAGTATCATCACATACTTAGTCGCACTCCAAAAGCTGAATGCCGTCTTCTTCCTGTGCCTGTTGTCCTCGTCTGCTTGACTGAATGTCGCAACCTTCCATCGAGGGGGCTGTCGTGCGTCGACGGTAGAGACTTCTTTCTGCCTCTTGCCGAATAGGCTCAGTGTCATTCCCATCCCTTCTCGGTCTGACAAGTGTCAGACAAGAGCATCTATACAATCATTGATATTTAATACTTGACCAGATGTCGCATAATGCCGAAAAATCTGGCGTAAACTCCTCGACAGACATATTGTCTGATACATATCGAGCAATCCTGGACACGAAATGACTTTGAACCTTCTTCCTGCAAGATGTTGCACACTATGAAAACGAATCGAATAAAGAATGTCATCCTCTGTCAGAATGAGGCTATTGCGTATTGCGAGGATATGACAGATTGAAGCGATCGTACGCTAATGCAATTTGCAAACTGGCTCGGTTCATTGCCTGATAATCCGGCGATGAAGTTATATATACGACAATGCCGATTCAACAAATGCTGAACGGGGAGTTGACGAAAGGCCTACTTTAGCGAAAGCAGAGAATCAAGTCTCGTCGCAGCTCTAATATCCCAAATCGGTGAGGCTTAAATGCGGAAAGTGTTGGTGGTGGAAGACGCGCCATTCATAAGAGAGATGATAAAGGACATTCTCGAATCTCACGATTACCAGGTAGTCGGCGAGGCTTCGAATGGACTGGAGGCCATCGAGAAATACGAGTCTTTGAGACCTGATGTCGTTCTGATGGACATCCTTATGCCTGGGATGGATGGACTCTCTGCGATAACCAAGATAAAAGAGATAGATGCAAATGCGAAGATCATCATAGTGAGCGCGCTTGTAAAGGAGACTCTGCGCAAGGAAGCGCTGAGGGCTGGAGCCGCCGAGTTCGTCGCGAAGCCATTCCAGGTAGAGAAGCTCTTGGAAGCCGTTAAGTCTGTGGCTCCTATCAGCTGATTATCTGTTATCGAACTGCGCGCTCGGAAATCTGAATGAGCACCTTTGGGGAGGTACGCAAAGGATGTCCAGGAGGCTTGAGATTTGAATCCCCTTGACATTGTCCTAACTCTTGGGACGTCGACTTTCCTCATAGTCCTGGGCTTTTATCTGTTCCTCAGGAGCGGGCGTTCCCCTGCTCTCCTGTTCATAATCATTCTGATTTGCACATCTGCCGTCGGGAATGCATTGATGCCTCTTCTTGCAACCGCGAGCGACATCTACTCAGCGGAATTGTATGCCAAATTCTCTTCAATCGCTTTCTGTCTCATGCTTCTGACACTGCTCTTCCTCGTGCTGGTCTTTCCCTACAACTATGCTTTGATTGCTTCTGCAAAGAGAACGAGGATTTTCCTCATGCTCTATGCCGTCTGCGCCGTGATCGCGTCTTCCATCATTTTCGTTCTTGCCGAAGCAATCCCATACGGTGATAGATTCTGGATGTCAGGAGACACGCTGATGTTTTTCTATATACTCATGCTCGTAGTGTTCGTATTATCGCTTTCAATGGACCTTATCATCTACCGCACGACAGAATATACCCGAGAAGTGGCGAAATATTTTGGCGGAACGATTCTGATATTACTCGGAGCATGGCTGCTCAGCGAGTTTCTGGGCAGCGGACCCGACAGGTGGATAGTTGTCAACTTCGGAATACTGGCGGGGATAGGGCTCATAGCGTATCTTTTCGTCACAAACAAAGTCCAAACGGTGAGGCCCGTCCAAGAAGTGCTATCGGTAGCGACGAAGTCGATGTACAAGCTCCTATCCGGCAGGATCTACGTCGTCGAGGAGGAAAAACCCCGATTCGCCTTCGAACTCTTCGGGGAGATATTGAAAAGGAGATGCTTCGATTGCATGAATGACGAGAGTTTCGCCTGCGAGAGCCTCGACTGCCGGCTATGTTCTCTTCCGTGTCCTTGCAGGGAGTGCAAACAGCACAAGAGCAGAACGCAGGGGCTGGTCATCACGAGAAGACACCCGGTGGAGGTCCGCATAGACCACATGATTCAGACGACACCAATCATATGGCTGACGTCTATTCCTGGCAGGGACAACATCGACCCGTCAAAGCTTAGCTTATTGACGGACATCATTGTGAATTTCATCGAGAAATCGCAGAACGGCGTTGTCATCGTTGATGGGATCGAATACCTCATCACCGCGAACGATTTCGGCAGGGTCATCCGAGCAGTTGATCGATGGAGCGAGGTGGTGATGGCGAACTACTCGAAGCTCATCATATCCGTGAATCCGAAAGCGTTCGACCCCAAGGAACTGGCATTGATAGAGCGCAACAGAGAGGTCGTAAAGCTGACAGACAAGGCGAGCGTGGAGAAGATACTCGCGGGTCCGGGAATCTAAGTGAATTGAAAATGGTCCCGACTCCCGGATTTGAACCGGGGGCCTGCTGATTTCGGCGGCTGGAATCGGCAAAGCCGATTTCCCTACTACAGTCAGCCGCTCTAGCCAGACTGAGCTAAGTCGGGATTGCTGGCCGCACCAGTCGGCCTCTCTATTACGGAATCCATATATCTGTCTTCTGCACGCCCATCCCATGAACCCGCGGACCGAATTCCGGCTATATCGGCAGACGCTTCTCGTCCTTGACGACGTTCAGGACCAGCAGGGTGTTCGTCCGCTCTATGTGAGGCTGGGCCAGGAGGTCCTTGACAAAAGCATTCAATTCCTCGCGCGACCTGAAACGAGCCACCATCATTGAATCCCACTCCCCCGTGACATCGTACACCTGCAGCACGCGCGCATCTTTGGCCAACTTCTCCTCGACGTCGACCAGCTTCCCCTCCGATATTCTGACACCGATTATCGTCAGGAGATCGTAACCGAGCTTGGCGGGGTCGAGGATAGGGACATAGCCCCTGATCACCTGCTCTTTCTCGAGCGCATGCAACCGCACAGAAACCGTACTGACGGAAATCCCAAGCCTTTCCGCGATTTGCCGGAGAGGCATGCGCGCGTCCTCGTAAAGACATCTTAGTATGCTCTTGTCGGTCTCATCCATGCCAAATCCGCCGGAGCTCTCAAGGTAGTTCTTGGTAATAATTATTTCGGAGAAATACGAGAAATGCTATGATATCGTTCTGAAAAAGCACCATTTTCAAAGACAATATTCGCATCTTTCGGGAAATATTTAATACATATGCGCTATTCGGAATAGCGTGAGGATGGGACAGTTGGTGATGATGTTTTGGAGCGGAAACTGAAGAGGGTCAAAAGGGTTGATAGCAAGACCCTACCCGCTCCGCCCGATGGCAAGGTATCAAGACCCGAAAAGAAAGCCGAGAGTGAAAAGAGAAAAGAAGCGAAGGTACAGGCGGAGAGAGTTCGTGCTCACCTATCGAATATCGACCGAAGGCAGATGGAGGGCCTTGAAAAGGACATAGCAAGCATTTGCAGGGAACTCGAGAAATCGGGAATCGAATTCCTCGTTGCCGATTCGGAAAGAACCATCAGGGAGACCGACTCGTCAGAACCTCCCAAGGTGATCAGCTATCTGTTGTTCTCGGACGTCCCGGCGCTGATAGCGAAGCCGAAAAACCACGATGAGGTAAAGAAATGCGTGCAGATATGCAGGAAGCACGACAGACCTCTCGTCGTAAGAGGAGCTGCATCTAGCGCCTTCGGTGGCGCCCTGCCTCCCGATGGCGGGATTGTAATCGACACGTCCGAACTCTCCGGGATCATTTCGATTGACAGAGATAGATTGGAGGTGACGGTGTTAGGGGGCACCCGCTGGTCTGACATGGTTCTCGAACTCAAGAAATCTGGGCTGGCTCCGCGAACGACTCCGAGCAGCATTTTCTCCACCGCTGCGGGTTGGTTTTCGACCGGGGGATGCGGAATCAACAGCTACCGGTTTGGGGACATCTCGAAGAGCGTCGTAAAACTCAGGGTCGTGCTGCCCGATGGGACTGATAGGTATCTTTCTCCGAAAGACAAGCTCTTCGACCTGATGAGAGGGTCCGAGGGCCAGCTCGGCGCAATTACGGAGATGGTCATATCCGTGCGGACTGTGCCCAAATTCTCTAGCTCCATTCTACTGCAGGTCTCGAGCGATGCGCTCGCGTTCAGGCTGATATCTTCTCTGACCGAGAAGGACATACCGATCTCTCATATCATGTTCTTCGACGAGGGCAGGACGAGAGAATTGAACGAATTGACGCCGATCCCAGGAAAGCCTCTGCACGAATCCCCTGCGATACTGCTTCATACGGAGACGGACGATATCAGTGAGTTAAGGTTCGACATTCCCTCGGAAATCGGTGCGATAGAGATACCGCCCTTTATGGCCAACCTGCTCTGGAACGATCGATATTTTCCCATGAGAGGGCGGGCCAGGGGTCCTGGGATGCTCGGAGCCGAGGTCGTTCTTCCGATTTCGGTGGTGCCATCGTATCTCGAAAAGGCCAGGAGCATAGGCTCGATGTTCGGCGTCCGACTGGCATCAGAGGCGCATATCATATCGAAGAGCGAGGCGCTCGTGATGTCCTTCTACCTGACGGACCAGCGCCGTAGCCTCATGTACACGATGCATGCGGTCCTATCGCTCCTCCTGACCAGGGTGGCAACGGACATCGGCGGCAGACCTTATGCCGTCGGCATCTGGAACCAGCCATTTGTCAGATTTGTCATTCCAAGAGATAGGATGGCCGAACTTAAGAAGGTGAACAGACAGCTCGATCCGAAGGACTTGTTCAACCCTGGCAAGTTCCTTTCGAAACGGGCCAAGCTGACGGGCGCTTTCGGTGTGTTTCTCAAGGAAAGACTTTCCCTGTTCGCGTTGAGTTCCCTCTTGGCCGCGGCAAGCCTTGTTGGAAGAATCACCAGGGGCATCTTTGCAGGCGGAAAAAGCAAAGAGATATCAGACCTCGAGCTTTCGGCCCTCGCGTGCGCTCGCTGCGGCGCCTGCGTCAATGTGTGCCCGGCATTTCTGGTGACAGGCCGGGAGGCGGTTACCGCTCGAGGAAAGCTCCTTCTGTATAGGAGAATCAAAGAGGGCGTGGCCGTGAGCCAAGACGAGGCAAGCGCGCTGTTTCTGTGCATCAAGTGCCATGCGTGCGAGGAGGTCTGCCAGACAAGGCTTCCGCTCATCTCGGCCTATGAGGAGCTCGAGGATTTCATCGAGGAGCGGTTCGGGAGACCGAAGAAGCTGATCGAGAGGTTCGTCGCCGAAGTCGAGGCTAGCCAGGAGTACGAGAGATTGCTTTACGAGGGCACAATATCACCGGACGCGGGCGTCATGGAGGCGGAAACAGATGCCGTATGAGCGCTATCATATTCCGACCACGCCTGCCCCTCCGCTTCACGAAGTCATCGGCAAATTCAGGATAGTCAGGGATGTCGATATCTGCAGAAACTGCGGCAGATGCATCAGAGCGTGCGTGTACGGAGTGCACGAGCGGAAGGGCGATGATGAGAGGCAGATGGAGGAGCCGCACAGCCACCTCTGCAGGAACTGCTTCAGATGCATCCAGATATGCCCGACGCACGCCCTCTCAATGACCATGAACCCCGAGTACAGCTCGCTCGGAGACGCTTACTGGGAGCCGCACAGGTTCTATGCCATCTCGTACGAGGCGGAGCACGGCAGGATACCGGTATTCGGCGCAGGATACAGAGGTCCGTTTGCCGGTAGATGGTTCGACGGAATGTGGACGGACATGTCGGAAATTGTCCGGCCGACAAGGGACGGAATACACGGACGAGAATACATCTCGACCGCTGTCGATATTGGCAGGAAGCATCCGTTCCTCGAGTTCGGTAAAGATGGTCGCTTGCGCACCAAGCCGTTTCCCACCGTCGAGATACAGATACCGATAATCTTCGACCTTCTCCCGAAAGAGGTGATGACCGACCACATCATCTCGATCATGGCCAAGGCCGCAGCCTGGCTCGGAACCCTCTGCATAGTGCCCGTGGAAGAATCGACACCTATCCCACAGGAGGAGAAAGCGCACATCATCCCGCTGGTGCAAGAACGAATAAGAGAGGAGGATGTCGAGACTCTCAAACGTGCAAGCATCATTGAAATCGAAAAGACCGAGAGCTTCGAAAGTTTGCTCAAGGAGGTAAGAGCAATCAATCGGGGTTCTCTCGTGAGCGCGAGGATGCCGCTGGTGCCCGAGATCGCAGATGAGGTAATCCAGCTGTGCGATTCCAAAATCGATATAGCGCACATAATCGCCGATAGCTGGGGACTTGAAAGAAAGGAGAACGATCAGAAACATTTGAGGCACGCGCTTAGGGACCTACACTTGGGGCTGACCGAACGATCGATGCGGGACGAGATCTCCCTATTCGTGAGCGGCGGTATCGCCGCCGCCGAGCATGTACCGAAAGCGATGATACTCGGCGCCGACGTCGTCTGCATAGACAAGGTCGCGATGATAGCGCTCGAATGCAGGCTCTGCCAGAGTTGCACGGCCCCTCAGCTCTGCCCGGTCGAGATAACCCAGGTGAGCAAGAGCTGGGCCGTGCAGCGGATAGTGAACGTAATCGGAGCATGGCGGGACCAACTGCTCGAGGTCATGGGAGCGATGGGCATACGTGACGCGAGAAGACTTAGGGGCGAGCTAGGCAGGGCAATGTTCGCTGAGGAGCTCGAACGGGAGGTCTTCGTGCCCATCTTCGAGCGGGGTGAGCTGTGATGATGTCCCCGCCGAGGCCGACCGATGTCAAGACAGTCCCGTTCCCCCAAAGGAGGTTCTTGGGGAGGTTCAAGGTGGAGAGAGATGACGATTGCATCAACTGCGGAACATGCGCGTCGCTTTGCCCGTACGGAGTTCACGACCGGAGAGACGGCTGGGGAAAGATAAGCAAGCCCCGGGACTGGTTCTGCATAGGTCCTGATTGCCAAGTCAATGCATTCTTCTGCGTGAACAATTGTCCGGTCGGCGCGCTGTCGGTGAGAGACAACCCGATGTTCCCGAGCCTGGGAGACTATCGCTGGACCCCAGCCCTGATAGTCTCAACTTGGAAACAGGCTGAAACCGGTTCTCCGCCGAAGGGCGGGCTCGAATCGGAGATAGGGAACTCGAGCGGCGGGTTCGATGAGATATCCATTGCTTTCCCTGAGGAGCCGGATGCGAACATCGCTCCCGATTCGGTGAAGCTTGGCATAGAACTGAACCGGAGGAAGGAAGGCGAGCGGATCGGGATCTCGGTCCCCTTCTACGGGGGTGGTATGTCGTTCGGCTCTGTGAGCCTCTCGATAATGCTCTCGAGGGCGATGGCCGCAATGGCGTGGAACACCTTCACCTGCACGGGAGAGGGAGGCTATCCCGAGGAGTTGGTACCATATAAGGACCATATAATCACGCAGATAGCGACCGGGCTTTTCGGGGTGCGCGAGGAGACCATCCAACGAGCGAGGATAGTTGAATTCAAATATGCGCAGGGAGCCAAGCCAGGGCTTGGCGGACACCTGCTCTGGGACAAGAACACGCCCGACGTCGCGAGGCTTCGAGAGGCCGTCCCTTGGTCCAGCCTGTTCTCTCCTTTCCCGTTCCACAGCGTCTACTCAGTCGAGGATCACAAGAAGCATCTGGACTGGATACGGGCTATTCACCCGAAGGCGCTGGTCTCCGTGAAGGTCTCGACTCCGACCGACGTCGACATGGTCGCCGTCGGCAGCTACTACGCGGGAGCGAACATAATCCATCTCGACGGGGGATACGGAGGAACAGGCGCGGCACCCGAGATAGCGAAGAAGAACATCGCGATGCCGATAGAATTCGCGATACCTAAGGTGCACAGGTTTCTCAAGAGCGAGGGTATACGGGACGAAATCGTTCTCATAGCCAGCGGAGGCATAAGGACTGCCTACGACGTTCTCAAGGCTATCGCGCTCGGAGCCGACGGCGTCGTGATAGGCACATCCGATCTCGTCGCCGTCGGGTGCGTCCGGTGCGGGAACTGCGAGAGCGGCCGGGGCTGTCCCCGAGGGATTGCCACGACCGACCCTGAGCTGCACAAGCTCATAACTCCCGAGTGGGGCGCGCAGAGGATCTACAACCTGTACAATTCGTGGGATCTACAAATGAGGGAGGCGCTTTCAAGGCTCGGAATGCGGAGCATCCGGGAGCTCAGGGGCAGGACAGACCTCCTAAGGCATTCGAGGATCAGGAAGGAGGACGTGTTCAATGTCTGAGCTTTCGGAAATCGTTGGGAAGATAATCGATTCAAGGAAGGAGCTCGTCCGGGGAATCGCCATCCCCCGTCGCTCGCAGGAGGCGGAGGGCGGGTGCGGAGTCGTCGGGTTGATAGCGACTGTGCAGGTCGCGGGCAGGCACATCTTGACTCCCCTTATCCAGATGCACAACAGGGGGAACGGCAAGGGCGGGGGCGTTGCGGCGGTCGGGCTTGACCACGCGCAAATGGGCGTATCGAAAGACATCTTAGAGAACGATTACCTCATCCAGATAGCGTACCTTGACCCCAATGCAAGGGAGGAGGTCGAGAAGGAGTTCATCGACTCCTGCATGACCGTTCATTCGAGGGGGCGGGTTGGCCCGAAGTACGGGCTAGAAAAGGGCAGGGAAGGCGTCTATCATCCGGAGGTATGGAGATACTTCTGCAGGGTCAAACCTGCAAGGCTGGACAGGTTCAGGAAGGATACCGGGCTCGCGGAGACCGATCCGAGAAAGATAGAAGATGAATTCGTCTATCAGAACTCGTTCAAGCTGAACGAGAAGTACTATGCGTCCTTAGGAGAGAAAAAGGCGTTCGTGCTCTCGCATGGCAAGAACATGTTCGTGTTCAAGATTGTCGGGTACGCCGAAGAGGCGATTCATTACTACGGGCTTGAGGAGATCAGGGCGCACCTCTGGATAGGACACCAGAGATACCCGACGAAGGGGAAGGTCTGGCACCCGGGAGGAGCGCACCCGTTCGTAGGGCTCCACGAGGCGCTCGTCCATAACGGGGATTTCGCGAACTACTACTCCGTAGCTCAGTACCTTGCGCAGAGGAACATTCGACCGCTCTTCCTTACGGATACCGAGGTCTCCGTCCTGCTGTTCGATCTCCTGAGGCGAGTGTATGATTATCCGCTCGAGTATGTCATCGAAGCTCTCGCGCCGACCACGGAAAGAGACTTCACGCTGCTCCCGCAGGAAAAGCAGAAAATATACCGCCAGATACAACTTTCACATTTACATGGTTCCCCTGACGGCCCCTGGTTCTTCATAATCGGGAGGAACGATCTGGACGAGCACGCGATAAGGTTGATAGGAATTACCGACACATCCATGCTGAGACCTCAAGTCTTCGCCTTGCAGCATGGCAGTGCATCAATCGGTATCATCGCGTCGGAGAAGCAGGCGATAGATGCAACATTGGAGAGCCTGTCGAAAGAAGATGACAGGTTTTGGCCGCGGGCGGACAAGTACTGGAACGCCCGGGGCGGCAGCCATACAGATGGCGGAGCATTCATGTTCTCTCTCGTCAGGGAGGGAAAAGAGCAAAGATTGCTCTGCAAGGACAAGTTCGGACGAGACATCGCAGACCCCGAATTCCAGAAGCCGATGATCGAGTTCGGGCTCTCGGGGATAAGTGGCATCAGCACTTCTGCCATCAAGAGGACCGATGCCGACGTCGAGCAGCTCAAGAACGCCCTGCGAGAGCTTTCGCAGAAGGAAGCCGCGGAGCTGCTCTTATCGCTATCGGACGGATCGGAAGACGATGAAGTACTGCTGGGGAACGTTGCGAAACTCACCGCGCTACTTGATGACCGCTACCCGATAGGAAAATTGAGGAGAGCCTTCGTATCCGAGGTCGCCCTGAGATCGCTATATCTGCTCTTTGATTCGGCTCCCCAGATCACATCTATGGATGCCGCACGCATCGCAAGAGTAACGAAGGAGTGCGTCAGAGAGATGCGCCCGCCAAACCTTTCGGCCAAAGACGTGCTGATGATTGACGCCACCGACTTCCCGCCGGAAGGAGACGAGGGGCTTTCGCGCGCTTTGGTAACTGCCTACGGACTCGGATGGCGAAACCTCATCGTGTACAGAATGTCTGGGCAGAGGTTCCTCGGCTCGGGACTTGGAAAGAAATCCGACGGCGTGAGAATAGACATCTATGGCAGCTCCGGGGATTATCTCGGCTCGGGACTGGACGGCGCGGAGGTGCACGTGCATGGGAATGCACAGGATCAGGTTGCGCAGATAATGAACCGCGGGAAACTCGTCATTCAGGGGGATGTCGGGCAGACATTCATGTACGGCGCGAAGGGTGGCGAGGCGTACGTCAAAGGGAATGCCGCTGGCCGGCCTCTGATAAACGCCGTTGGGCGGCCGAGGGTCGTCATTAATGGCACGGCGCTCGACTACCTCGCGGAATCGTTCATGGCGGGCGATCCGATGAACGGAGGCGGCTTCGTCGTTCTTAACGGCCTTAGAATAGACGGTGATGGTAACATCCGACCGTTGGAGACCCCCTACCCGGGAGGCAACCTGTTCTCGCTCGCATCCGGCGGTGCGATCTACCTGCGCGATCCAGACCAGCTCGTCGGCGAGGACCAGCTGAACGGAGGACAGTTCGCGCCGTTCGCACAAGAGGATTGGAATCTGATACGGCCCTATCTTGAGGAGAACGAGAGACTGTTCGGAATATCGATTGAGAAGAACCTCTTGACCCACGACGGGAAGAGGCTTTCCCCCAGTGCCATCTATCGCAAGATCAGGGCGGTACCGCTCACCGCTCTAACGGCTGTTGGCAGGGAATGACAGGGCTCGAACGCTCGGGCAATGCTCCTCTGAACAGTCATCAGATCATTGTGAGTTTGATTCGATTGTCTTGTAAAGTGATACCTAGTCCAAACAGCCGAAATCAAGAACATCGCGGAAAAAAATGTCACGACCGCTCCGATTGAGCTTGTCGACGACACGATTCCCGCTGACAGATAGACGTCTGGCTGGGTCGCCTTGGCTTCCAGCCGAGAATAGGTGATATAGACTTTGCCGGTGCCGTCCGTACAAATCGACGGCGAGAATTGTTCTTCTCCGCGGGCTGGCGAGAAAACAGAAACGCTTGCCGGGAACGTGATTGGCAGATTGTCACATCTGCCGTATGAGAACCTGACCCCCCATGTAATCTCTGTCGAATCGGAGTATCTATCGTCAGACCATGCGACGAATATTCCGTTATTCCTATCCATGACGATGGCGGGGCTCTTCTGATAGGTTCCGGCGGGGCCGTCATCTATCCGGAAATTTTCGCCCCAGATATCTCGATACTTATGCATCACCGCGCCATAAATGTCCCAATCGCCGTTCCGGTTATCCGTCCAGGCAGCGATGATCGAGCCCTTCGGATATGCCGCGATTGACAGTTCCTGCTGATACGCGTTCGGATTGGAACACATATCCAGCCTAACCGGCTTCTTGGGAATAAAGGACTTGCAAGAGTCGCTCGACCAGGTGACATATGGATGGGGTAGCCCGGTCCAATCATCGAGATATGCGACGTACACGTAGTTCTTGTTGGCGGCAAGGCTAACGGATGACTGTCTGCTCGTCGAGCTGTAATAGTTCGGCAACTCGAAGTTCTTGGAAAAATTATTGCTAATCGGATCGTAAATTGCCATTCTGACGCGCGAAATCGTCGAATTGTCAATGCGGTTCATCCATGCTACGATGACCGTGCCGTCCTCGGCGACCGTTATCGCTGGGCGCTCCTGGCTGTTGACATTCAAGGGCATATCATCCACGCGGATGTTCGGCCCGAAGGTGTTTCCTGAGTCGGTGGATCTGCAAAACATGATGTGATGATTGAAGGTACTATAGTAGTTCTCCTCCCATACAACGTAGACGTTGTTCTTTGAGAATGCGATAGCCGGATAGAGATAGTTCTGAAAACTGGATGATTTGGCATTTACCTTCTTGTTAGCTGAGAAGGAACTGATTGCTTCGTTCGACATCGAACTGTATACATCTTTCTTGCCGTTCCTTTCGTCGCGCCAGGCGACGAATATCTTCCCGTTCGGCAATAGCGCTCCTTTCGGGTTCGCCTGAGCTGTGTATTCGTTCGTGTTGTCATTGATTTTGATTGGCGTTGAGAATGTGATTGTGACGGCTGAGATCGAGCTCTTTTCGTAAGCGACCGGCATCAATACGGATCCAATCAGCAGTATCAATGCGATGAACGGAAAAATCATGAGCAATCTTATGCGCAACTTCCGGTGCTGAAAAGAACAGCCAGCTTTCTTGCAGACGTCATCGCGCAATCCGAAGGCGTCGCTCGTCTCTCTCCCCCCTAAGCTATGTACGACTGTTGTCCTCGTTCACCGAGTGGTCTGTTGAGTTTGGTTTCTAAGATATAAGAAAAAAGAGGTTTGATCGGCAGCTCGACCGCGATTGATGAGCCGCCGATTTCGCTTCGTCCTGGTCACCTATCTACACGACGCTCAATATTATCGTCGGCGTGCCGGTCTCGAGCAAGCTCGGCCAAGATGGGTTCGTCATCTTCGGCATGTCCAGCGGTCCGGTCAACGTGAGCGTCTTCGTCGCTGAGTCGTAGTAGCTGCTCAGGTCGGTCGGCCAGCCGGGTCCGAGAGTCAGGCTGCCCATCTTCGAATACGTCGCATACTCTGCTAGCTTTGCGTCGTTCAGAGTGTCCGTCGTGGATGCCCGCGGCGTGTAACCGATGACCTGTCCGTAGGTCTTCAGCTTGAACACCCACTTCTCACCTGCGACAAGGTCCATCTCCATCGGCGCAAGCCAATAGCTGACTTGTTTGCCGAAGTTCACCGAACTCGGTGAGTAAGAGGTCTTCTTCACATCGGTCACATCTGGATCGTACGGATTGTACGGGCTTATGTATGACATGTGCGTCGCAGTGTTCCCACACCAGTCGATGTGTACTGCCTCGAGAGACCACGCCGGGGTGTTCGACTTCGCCATGTCCTGCCAGGCCATCATGTGGTATCCCATGACTGCCCTCATCTGAAGGTCAACCGTGTCTGTCGTGATAGTTGCGTTCAGGTACCAGTCATCGGCCCATGCCTGCCAGTACTTTTGGACTCCGAGAGCCTCTACGTATCTCACCAACAGTACATCATTGCCCCAAGACATCGACCAGATTCTCAGATACAGAGTGTCCGGGTCGGTATTGGCCTTTGTAGGATCGAGGATTATTCTGACCATCCGGATGTCGTTCGGGTAGTCGTATGCCGTGTAGATGTCGTATGCTCCTCCTCCGCTTCCTTCGGCCATCCAGTCATCGAACCACATGCCCTCAATTGTTGCCTGGTTTGCGGTGAACTCATCTTCGAGATCTCCGGTCCCCGGCATCCCGAGGAGCTTCTTGCACGCGTCTCTCGAGAAGCTCATCGTGCCCTGGAATTCGTGCCAGTATCCATCATCTTGGGAGCTTGGCGGTGTGACTCTGGCAGGTACGCCGTAATAGGTGTTTGCATAATGCACTCCGTTCCTGATATCGGCAATCTCTTGGGTAGTCAAGTATGTCGAGTACCAGTTGAGCTGAACGGTTCCGCCGCTCAAAGCAATGTTGCCCATCACGGGCACGAGTATCGGATCCTTTCCCGGTCCGGTTCCCGCAGTCGTCAGGCCCTTCGCGTCGACGTACATCCTGTACCATGTCGTTATTACATTGCCGACGCTGACATCAGGAGTTGTCACAGTGGAATACGGGTTGTATGCCATAGTGAACGGATACGTGTTGCGTACGATCCACTCACCGTAGTTCGGCTTCCTGAGGTCGAACCAGGAGTTCACTCCCATCGTGCTTCCCCATCGGCCGAGCTTCGAGTAGTCGGTCGGCTTCAGGTACAGCTCGAACATGTTCGAGATGGTGTACGTCACAGTCGTCGATGGTGCTGGCGGAGAGACTGTCACGGATTTCGATGCGGTTCCTTTCGCTCCCAAGTTGTCCGTCACGGTCAGCGTTATCGTGTACGTCCCACCGGCTGCATATGTGTGGGTCGCAGTGACGCCGGTGCCGCTCGTTCCATCGCCCCAGTTCCACGCATAACTGACTATGGATCCATCTGGGTCATACGACGCCGATGCGTCTACTGAGACCGTCAGGTCGGTCACGGAAACCGTGAACGATGCAATCGGGTTCTGGTTCACCGGAACCTCGACGTAGACCGATTTGGAATCGCTTCCCGTGAGCCCCATGTCATCCGTCACCGTGAGCGTTATGACGTAAGTGCCTGTTGCCGCGTACGTGTGGCTCGCTGTCACGCCCGTTCCAGTCTTGCCGTCGCCCCATTCCCAGTCGTAGCTGACTATGGATCCATCTGGATCATATGATGCCGATCCGTCGACTGTGACCGTCGCGCCAGATACAACGTACGTGAAGGAAGCGACAGGCGGACGCGCAATAGCAAACTGGTCAGTCACAACGCAACTCGTCCCTTTCGCGCCGTTCGGCACGCCGGTAATCTCGTACTTGCTGTACGGGTTCATCAGAACCGGCTCGGTTATCACGGTGCCAGTGGGAGCGGCATCGTATGCCGCGAACCTGATTCTCTGCTTGAAAATGTCTGTCGGTATCCCAGTCGTGTTATCGGCGACCTCTACGACCAGAGACCTCAGGCCATTGTTGTCAATCTTTCCGGTCCATACGCCCGCGTCTGGCCCTGTTTCAAATACCCACGTTACGGCGCTCGCGCGCGGCCCCTTGTCGCCCTTGACGATCGTATGCGTGTCTCCTGCAGCCGCAATCGTCATAGGCGCTGCCGCGACGAGAACCATAACGGCACACAATAGAATAGCTGCTGCCGTAATGCTATATTTTGTTCCCCTCAATTACACTCCTCCTTTCGAGGATTCATCCCCCTATGCAAGCCATGGAAATCTATTCGGAACCTTGGTGCGGCCCATTGTTCCGATATCATCTTTCCGGACATGCATCGAACCGGATTTCTTCGATCGAAGCCCGGTTCACTAGAATGAAGATATTATAGGCGTCTTATTAAAACATTACTAAAATTCAGGATGAATTATGAAATGCGCCACATCCTCGAAAATCAAGAAGATTTATCGATTGTAACTAAGGCAAATTTCCCTTTCGAAATTTATGTTTTTATAAGATATAGATTAATATTAATTCTGCGCATTCGAGAGTGAGATCATTGCAACTGAACAATCTGCATCTGTATCGGAGAACGATCAGCCAAATATGGAGACTGACAATAATATTAGCGCATTCAGAGGTCGTCTAATTCAATCTGCATGTCCGGAATCCAGTCCGAGAAAATCAATGGCGGTCATCTCGATTGAAGAGCCCATGATTAGACACTTTCGTACATTGACATCAGGATGATATCTCTCAAGAATTTGAGACAGACATCGCGATTGAAGTCCAAATTGCAGCTCGAATTACCTCGGTTGGCAATTCACATGTCATGCAATAACGAGACTTAGCCACATCGATTCAATCATATTTATCGGGCGGTCGCAAATATTAGTTCTCCGGAATTTGGCTACAAGGATAGGCGGTCTTCAGGCAACGATTCGATTTTCGCATCGATAACTAACGAATGACTCAATGAGTTTCCTTGTCTATATTCGCCTGATTTCGTCCGCGACCGAAAAGAGATATGAGCAAAAGACAACCGATGTCATCCGGAGAATTGAGAAGGCCGAGAGAAATATTAAAAAAGAGATTTATTGGCAGGAATCGTTTTCCGGCAACAGCCGGAGCGCTTTTCCTGCCGTTCGAGTTTTTCCGAATGTCCTCAGACGACGTTGAACATTATAGTCGGAGTGCCTTCCCTCAGCAAGTCAGGCCAATCCGGATGCACGGCTCTCGGGAAGTCGAGGGGCCCGACTAATGTCAAAGTCTTTGTCACCGGATCGTAGTAGTTGCTGAGGTCCGTAGGCCAGCCGACGCCCAACGTCAATGTTCCAGTCACCGCGTGCGCTTCGTACTCGGCGATCTTGGCATCATCGAGCACATCAGTAGTAGCCTTGTATGGCGGATAGCCGATCACAGGTCCGTAGGTCGACAGCTTGATGATCCACTTGTCGCCCGCCACGAGGTCCATCTCCATCGGAGCCACCGCGTAGCTGCATCCGATGCCGTAATTCACCGTTCCGGGCGCGCCGTTCCACTTCAGGACTTCTGGATGCTGGTCCGGATCGTACGGGTTGAACGGGCTGACATACGAGTCGTGCAACACGGTGTTTCCGCACCAGTCGAGGTGCATCGCCTCGAGAGACCAAGCTCCGCCCGTGTATCCGCCCTCATCCGTCGTCGCGGCCAACTGGTATCCGTTGACCGAGCGCCAGGTCATGTTCATGTACTCCGGCGTCAGCGTCAGGTTCAGGTACCAGTCGTCGGCCCATGCCTGCCAGCTTCTGAAGAGTCCGGCGTTCTCGATGTATCTCCAGATAAGGACATCGATGCCCCACGAGACAGACCAGACGCGGATGTACAGCGTGTTCGGATCGGTGTTCGACTTTATCGGGTCGAGGATGACCTGGAGCCATCTGATGTCGTTCGGGTAGTCGTATGCCGTGTAGATATCGAACGCTCCACCGCCGCTTCCCTCGGCCATCCACTCGTCGAACCACATGCCGTTGATGAGGTCGAAGTTCATCTCGAACTCGTCCTCGAGGTCTCCGTCCGCGGCCATCCCGAGGAACTTCTTGCACGCGTCTCTCGTCAGGCTCATCTCGGCCTGGAACTCATACCAGTATCCGTCGTTTGTCGTGTACAGGGGCGTCACGCCGCTTGGCACTCCGTAGTACTTGTTGCCGTAGTGCCGTCCATACCTGAGGTCCTTCATCTCCTGTGTATACAGGTAAGTCCCATATGACGTGATGTTGACCCAGCCGCCGGGTAGCGACTCGTCCCCGCTAATCAAGGGCACGAACTGCGGGTCCTTTCCGGGTCCCGTCGCTCCGCCCGGCACATAGACGGCATCTACGTACATCCGGTACCAGGAGCATATCTGGTTGCCCATGTTGACCGCGGGCGTCGTCACCGTGGAATACGGGTTGTACGTCATGATGAACGGATAGCTGTAGGTCACCATCCACTCCATGTAGTTCGGCTTCCTCAGGGTCATCCATTCGTTGACGCCCATAACGCCGGTCCAGCGACCGAGGTTCGCATAGTCGGTCAAATAGTTCGGAGTGTCGGTCAGGTACTTCCTGTACATCTCGAACATGTTCGATATGGTGACCGTCACCTTCTGTCCCTTCGTCGAGATGGTGACAACCTCTGAAGCGCTTCCCGTCGCGCCCTCGTTGTCCGTCACCGTCAATGAGATGGTGTACTCTCCGTCACCCGCATAGGTGTGCGATGCCGTCATGCCAGATCCAGTAGCTCCGTCGCCCCAGTCCCAAGCGTAGCTCGCAATCGAGCCGTCGGAATCTGAGGATCCGGATGCGTCGACGCTCACCGTTGACTCGGACACAGAAACGGTGAAGGACGCTGTGGGCGCCACGTTCGGCGATATCGTCACGCTCTTGGTCGTCGAAGCCGTCGCTCCGTCGTTGTCCGTGACGGTCAACTTTATCGTGAACGTGCCACCTGAAGGCGCGTAGACATGCGTGGCAGTCTTGCCATTTCCGGTGGTTCCATCGCCCCACTCCCACGCGTAACTCGCGATGGTTCCGTCGGGATCGCTCGATGCGGAAGCGTCGACTGATACCGTCCTGCGATCTACGCTTACCGTGAACGATGCCGTCGGAGGCGCGTTAGTGAT
>JAWCKK010000009.1:0-57649 GCA_038852105.1 Thermoplasmata archaeon | reverse complement strand
ATTACGATGCCATCCTTCTCGATCTTGGTCTTACCAACATCAATGGCATAGACGCTCTCAGGCTAATTCATAAAAGGGCGCCGAAGACACCAATAGTAGTGCTCACAGACGAGAAGAACGAGCATCTCGGCATATCCGCCCTTTTAGATGGAGCACAGGACTATCTAGTCAAGGAGAAGCTCGATAAATCCGACCTAATCAAGTCACTACGGCATGCGATAGAGCGAAAACTCATTGAAGAATCTCTACTGTTGAAGGACAGAGCAATTGAAACTTCAATCGATTGCATTTGCTTCCTGGACTTAAGCGGCAACATTGTCTATGCGAACAGAGCGTCCATCGAGCGTCTCGGATTCGAGTCGCCCGATGATATCATAGGAAGGAATTTGTTCAACCTTTTCAAGAGCAAATCCCAATCCGCGAATATTCTCCGTGCACTGATGGAGACTGGCTCATGGATGGGCGAAGGGGAGTTGATCAAGTCAGGCGACGAGACGATACAGATTCAGTTGTCAGCATCGTTGGTGAAAAATGATGCCGATGATCCGCTCTGCATAATGATTTCCTGGATTGATATCTCGGAGAGAATCCTCGCCGAAAAGGAAATCAGAATTCGCGATCTTGCAATTTCATCTTCGATGAATGCGATTGCAATCTCCGATCTGGATGGAAATCTGATCACTGTCAATGATGCATTCGTAAAGCTAACGGACGCCAAGGATGCCGAAGAGCTCGTTGGAAAGCCCCTGAGCATCTTAGGCTCAAAGCAGGAGCTCCTTCAAGATTGGGTCTATGCCATCCGAGCAAGCGGGAAATGGAGCGGGGAGTTCTCGATCAAGAGGCCGAGAAGCAACGCCACAATATGGGTCAAGGCCATGATAAACCTCGTGAGAGACCTCGAAAAGAACCCGCTTTGCATAATCGCCTCTTTCATGGATATCAGCGATCAGAAGAAAGCCGAAGAAAAGTTATTCAAGAGTGAGAAGAAATACCGGCAGCTTTTCGACCTTGCGAACGAGGGCATCTGGGTCCTCGATGTTAAGGATACTACCACTCTCATAAACCTCAGAATGGTTGAGATGCTCGGTTACACCGAGAAGGAGATGATCGGAAAGCCGATATATTCCTTCGTTGACAGCGCGAGCGCCTCAGATCTAAAGAAATTCCTCGACGATTTGAAGGAAAAATTCAGAGGAAGCCACGAATTATTTTTCGTAAGAAAGGACGGTACGAAGATATATGCGAATATTTCTGCTTCAATCACTATTGACAAGGAAGGCAGATATGCAGGTATCATAGCTTTCATCACGGATATATCGATCAGAAAACAATACGAAGACAGATTGAAGGAGACCATATTCAAACTGAATGAATCGAAGCAACGCGAGCAGATGTATTTCGACTTTCTCGCGCATGACATCGCCAACATCGTATCGCCAATCATGATTTACTCCGAGATGATATGCAACTCGAAGAATGTCTCCCCGAAAATCAAAGAGATGTGCTCAATCATTGTGGACCAAGCGCGCAAGGCGTCATCGCTCATAGGAAACCTGCGGAAGATGGAGGAGCTTGAGGGGATCTCAAAAGATAACCTACTTGTCACTGAGCTCAAGCTTGCGATCTCAGAAGCGGAGAAGAGTATCTGCAACGAGTTCAAGTCCAAAACCTTTGCGTTCAGCCATTTCCTCCCGAAGAATGAGAAGATATACGTGAAGGACTACGACGTCATCGAGATCGTGCTCGAGAAAATACTCGACAACGCTGCGAGGCACACGGACAAATCGGTTGTGGAAATTGATGTCAGGCTGAGTTATGAGAAGAACGAACCTGGCAAGAGCCGTTGGAGATTGGAGATCTCGGACCATGGCCCTGGCATCCCCGACAGCCGGAAGGCAGCAATGATGATGACCGCAGACCCCTCGCAGCGTCTGACAAGAGGGATCTATTCGAGCATCCCGTTTTGCATTAATGCGATACGGCACATCGGCGGAGAGATGAAGATTTGCGACAGGGTTCCGAACAAGCACCATTTGGGCACAAAGTTCGTGCTCTGGTTGCAGGAGGGTGATGCCCTTGACACATGAGATAATCCTTCTGACTGACAGTCGCGCCAAAGCGGAATTCTACAGCACGCCTTTGTTGCTAGTCGGCTACAGGGTAAAATGGACCTCTGACGAGGACAGGGCCATCGCATATATCGCACATAGGAATATGCGCCCAGACCTCGTAATCATAGATCACAATCCTCCTGCCATTAACGGGACAGTGACGTTGCTCAGCATGAAACGAGTCAACCCCGCCGTGAGAATAGTAATGATAGGCAAGGACAGACTTTCGAAGCGCTTCGCGCTTGCCAACGGCGCTGCAGATTTCATCAGGAAACCCGTCAAGCTTAGGAGATTCCTGGGTGTGCTGAGGAACTACATTGATATCGATATGGCGGCAGTCTCTGCCGATAAGAGCATCTCGCCCATTGCGGGTGCAAGGTCCAGAAAAATCGCAGATTATTCTTCGGCAGATCGGTTACCAGCTGTCGTCATGAGCAGGCCGAGAACGAGGATTCACATAATCCTGGCGGTCCTCAGCCTCGTTTTGATGGCTATTAGCGTCACGACCGCTTTTGGTCTTTCCGCATTGGCCAAAGTCCCGAATCCCGAAGCGATGGTCGTTGTGAGCGTTCATTCCGACCATGTCATGGAGAAAGAGAACTTCACGATGTTTGTGAACGGAAATCTCGAGTATGCAGGGTCAACTGGAGAAAAAATGTTCGTTCGTCTTGTGTTCCATTATGTATGGGAGACACTTGAGCCGTTTCCAGTGAGCATCGTCCTGGTTTCGAAGAGCGGTGGTCATCTCGAAACCGCTTCCTTATCCCTTCAGCCAGGTGAGATCCAGGGGGTGAATTTTTATCTCTGATTTATCGGATGAATCCTCTCATATGAATCCCCCGCTCATCTTTTCCGCATATCTCAAAGAATGCGACCGATGATATGGGCCAATGGTGAACGAGGAGGCGGACGAATTCGTGGCTCTCAGTAGACAGATATGCACGACTGGGACTTGTGGAAATCAATAATTATATGTTCAAGATATCGGGAAAACATAAAGGAGAGATGAAGATACTCGATGAAGAAAAGCACGCCCGAGACTGCCCTGAGGAGAATATCCCTGCTATGTAGCTCAGCATTGCTCATTATCGGGATCTTCGGAATGATTAGTGGGTTGAGCGGTCTTGGCTATTTCATGTATGAGACCTACGGCATCATCCCCATCTCTATCGTTTCCTCCATGATATATATACTAATCGGGATTGCCCTGCATATCTTCTCTCGAGAAGATAAGAAACTCCATGTCATATTGGTCGGAAAAGGCATTGTGTTTGCGATCATGTTCCTTTCATTTGCGGTTTGCATCGCGTTCCTTGCGAACTCTGATTACGATTTCCAAAGAGCTCTGCTTGGATGGGCTATTGATGAAGAAAACTTGCGGTCATCGAGCATCTCCCCATTCGCGGCATTTGGAATCTTCATGGGTGTTATTGGGCTGCACCTCCGATATCTTCTCGCGATTGAGAGGAATCGATTTTCTCGATACATTATTGGGATACTGGGGATAGCAGTCTTCTCACTCGGAGCCATATGTCTTATTGGATATGCATATGGCACGCCCGAACTGTATGGAGGTTGGACCAGGCCCGCATCAATCCCCTCATCAATCGGCCTGGTCGTGTTCGGCATCGGGATTCTTGCGACCATGAATCCGATGGATTGGCCATTGAAGATTTTCTTTATTCAGAAAGGCAGTTACATCTTGATTCGATATCTCGTTCCCCTTATCGGGTTCCTGATAATAATAATCGGTTGGGTCATTGCGGTACTCATACCCAAAGGCCAAAATGCTCTGCTCATAATTGCGATATTCGATATCATAACTGTGATTTTCGTATCAATTCTGATATCTCAAATATTGACTATCATTGATGCGCGATTGAATCGGCTTCGACGCGATAGGAACAAGGCATTGCGGGAACTTGAGCTTGCACATGAGAAGTTAAAGATAGTCGGGAGCCTGACACGGCACGATATTCTCAACCAGCTCTCTGTCTCCAGAATGGAGGTCGAACTTGCGAAAGGTTACGATTGCAGCCCTCAGGTCATCAAGGGGTTGGACAATATCAGTAAGATAAACAAGACGATTGAAGATCTCTTGAAGTTCCAAAAGGAATATCAGCAAATTGGTGAACAGAAGGACAAATGGCTGGATCTCAAGGAAACAGTTTCGGGTGTCATCTCTCAGCTCGATCTCGGCAAGATCAAATTCGAAAATCAAGTTGAGCAAGTGGCCATATTGGCAGATCCAATGATAGAAAAGGGTCTGTACAACATCATCGAGAACTCAATAAGGCATGGCGGCACGGTGACGAAGATAACCATAAAGAGCGAGGTTAGAAATCACGGGCCGCTCATTATCTCGATAGAGGACAATGGCGTCGGCATCGAAGAGACGGAAAAAGAAAAGATATTCCTCAAGGATGTCGGCAAGAACACTGGCTTGGGGCTATTCCTGACACGCGAGATACTTAGGCACTCTGGGATGACCATCAAGGAGACTGGCAAATTCGGGAAGGGTGCCAGATTTGAGATTTACGTGCCTCCTAAGAGATTCAAGTGCGGCTAGGCCAGACGACCAGATTTGCTATATTGAAAATCGAAACCTCAATTTTAATAGTATCCAAGGCTATTATTGGGTATAACTGACACAAGCGTCGGCCATGATCGATAACTGCTGATGAGGCGATTCCCTGACCGAGAAAAAGGTATTTGTCGTCGAAGACGAACGCGCATTCATGGACGTATATAGCAGGCTCTTCGACATGATCCATCTCAAGATTCTCGATTGGGCATTCAGCGGTGAGGAGGCGCTCGAAAAATTCAAGACCATGAAAGAAAGACCCGATATCATCATTATGGATCACCGCTTGCCCCGGATGAACGGAGTGGAAACAATGATCGAGATACTCCAGATGAATCCGAAGGCGAAGGTGCTATTCGTGAGCGCGGACGAGAAGGCGAGGAAGCTTGCCATGGAAAATGGTGCTGCGGATTTCATTTTAAAGCCGTTTTCAGTGGCCGAATTTACTGAGAAGCTCGCGAAATTCCTAAAAAAGAGCAAGTGAATAAGCAGGATACCACGCGGAACATAATGTTTTCAAGCGTTCGCTTCCTAGAAGCGAATAGTGCTCCCGCCGGGATTTGAACCCGGGTGTCTGCCTCGAAAGGGCAGAATGATTGACCGGACTACACTACGGGAGCGCTTTTCACTCTATCTTGGGTTCGCGCAGAAGATATGCTCAGGTTATATATCATTTGTCCATCGAAAATCTCGGTCCTTGGAATGCCAGTTGCGCCAATCGTGGGTCATAAAGAATGAAGGAAAAATACTTGTTGCAAACTCGCGATAACGCTTATTGTTCTTTATGCCAATGACTGGGAAATCCCAAATCGGGATGGATTTCATCGCCCATCTCAGAGACATCTATTCCATCATACCGAAGGACGACAATGAGCGGATAATGAACGAGATACATGGAATGATCGAGTTTGCAAGCGACAGGCGCAACTCGTTGATGAAGATACTCGAGCGACTCGGCAAGACGATAAACAAGATGTTCGAGTTCAAGTCCGTCTCGATAGGTATTCGGTGCGAGGACGGCTATTTCAGATACGTCGTCTTCATCGGTCACCCCGAAGAATCCGTGGCGGCTCTTAAGAAATTGAAGTACGACCTGCACCAGATGATCGATTATGATAAGTTCCCAAATATAAGAATAGGCCTCACTACTCAATATCATCCAGTCGAATCATTTCCCGGCGATATTGAGGACGAATTGATAGCGCACCATAGGCCTAAGCTTCTATCGGAGCCGCGCAAGAATGTCAACGAATTCATGCGAGGCGACTACATAGATGTCTATCTGCACGGCAATGAAGGGGAATTGCTGGGATGGATAGAGCTGTCCGAGACAAAAGACAGCAGGATGCCGTCGAGAAGCTCCATCCGATGGATCGAACTCATGGCAGATGCCTGCGCCCCGCTAATCCAGAATCGCATGAGAACCGAGAGGAATTATGTCTCGCTCAAGGATAGGCAATGACCCCTCCTTTCTCCGAATCATCGGACATATTCGACATTTAGCTTCTTGACAAAGCTGTGCTCCTCATAATCCGGGGATGCACCGTCGTCCGAGCCAATTTCTGGCAGGGTCGAATCTGCTCTCGTCAAGGTGCCACTTGCTCTCGCCCCGGTGACGATTAGCAGTATCTTGATTCTCCCCTCGAGTTCCTTTTCTATAGAGCAGCCCCAGATGATTCTAGCATTCCTCGGCATCTTGCTGCTGATGAGTTTCGCGGCCCTTTCAGCCTGGCTGACGGACATGTCCGGTCCCCCGACGACCCTTATCAGCGCGCCCTTTGCTTCGCTCAGGTCGATGCCGCCAAGCAATGGCGAGTTCAGAGCTTCTGAGACCGCGTTTTCTACCCTCTCCATCGGCTCTGCCTCGTCGCTTTCGCCGATGCCTATCAGAGCCACACCGCCCTCGTCCATGATTGTCCTCAGATCCGAGTAATCGAGGTTGACCAGCCCGGGCTTTGTTATTATCTCAGTCAGGCCCTTGATGGTCTGCATCAGGACCTCGTCTGCAACCCTAAATGCGGCATCTATGGGGAGTTTCGGGACCAGCTCGAGCAACTTATCGTTCGGAATGACAATCGTGGTATCACATATTCTCCGGAGCCGCTCCAGCCCTTCGAGGGCGTTCTCCATTCGAATCTCGCCCTCGGCCTTGAACGGCAAGGTCACAATCCCGATTACGAGGGATCTATAGCTCTTGGCTATTCTTGCGATGTAGTGTGAAGCCCCAGTCCCTGTTCCCCCGCCCATGCCAGCGGTGAGGAAGACGATGTTCGCGTCCCCCAGGAACGCCTTGAGTTCATTCTCGCTCTCGCGGGCCGCTGCCTCTCCGACCTCTGGCTGTGCGCCTGCGCCGAGTCCCTTCGTTATTGAGCGACCTATGAGTATCTTTTTGGGCGATTTGATTGAAAGCAGATGCTTCGCGTCGGTGTTGACGGCACAGATTTGCGCCCCGGTGACGCCTTCTTGCACTATCCTATTTACGGTATTCGAGCCTCCGCCACCGCATCCGACAATTTTGATGGAGACGTCCAATTGAGAAGCTATTTTCGCTATCTCGGCATCATCCTTGGACGATAAGCCGTTCTCTCCAGGTCCATTGGATGAATCGTATTCCGGTTTGGCAGAACCGGTGTTCTTTATCGCACCTTCTATCCACGACTTCGACACGAGTGCATCCCTCCAACGTCATAACTACGGCCGCCCGAGATATATTCCCTAGCACGATGTCGCTAATTATCGCGAAGACATCCCGTTCCAGGCCGCGCATGGAAACCTTATATATCGTATGTCGAATTTCAGACACATATGAAAGACGCCGCCACGGAGCAAAGGAAGAGCATCGCCGAGCTCACGCGCGAGTACATCGATGCGCATCCCAGCATCAGGGATTGCATAAGCAAAGACCTGATAAACTACTCGTCCCTCGCGCGCAAGATTATGAAGGAGCTGGAGCTAACTCATGAGGAAGCGATACTCGCCGCCTGCAGAAGGTATGCGATGAAGCTATCGAAATCCGATTTCGAGGGACAGATCATCAGTCTATTCAAGGACAGCACATTGGAGCTCAAGACTCGGATTTGCATCGTCATCGCCAAGAACGATTGGGTGGTTCTGAGGAACCTTGAAGAGGTCGTCCGCAAGATTTTGGCCGAGAAGAGCGTCTGCCAGGTGATAGAATCGTCCAGCGCCATTACAGTGATGAGCGAGGATAGGCACCTGGCGATGATCCAGAGGGCCATCGGAGATGAGTATATCCTGCGAGTAAGACAGGATCTGGCTGAGATCACCGTGAAAAGCCCAAGCAGGATAGAAGACATCCCGGGGAGCTTCGCATTCATCTCGTCCATCCTGGCCGAGAACGGCATAAACCTCGTCGAGGCCGTGAGCTGCTATACGGATACGATTTTCGTCGTAGAGAAGGATGTAGTGATGAGGGCTTTCGAGATTCTATCCCGGATCATTGAGGGAGGTTCACGCCAGGCCCCAAAAGCCGATTGATTGTCCCTTGGACATCCTCGCCTATCTTCTCGAGAGTCTTTTCGTTCTTTTCTGTCAACTCTCTAGCAATTCCGATGCTTTTCTCCACCGCTCCAACAGCCGGTCCTCCGAATATCTTTCTCCTTTCGATTGCCTTTTCAGGCTTGAGATATTCCATCGCGTCGATATCGAAGGACTTGTTGTACTTCTTCAGCTCATCGATGGATAGGGATTCTACCGAGCTGCCAGAATCGAACGCGTCCTGCACCATCATCTTGACAGTGAGATACGCTTCCCTGAACGGCTCGCCCTTGTCCACGAGATATTCGGCGAGGTCGGTCGCAGTGATGTTAGAGGCGATGCACGCCTGTCTCATCCTCTCTATATTGAACTTGGCGGTAGACAGCAGGCTCCGTATCGCCCATATCGAGTCGACGACGGAATCAAAGGCATCGAAAAGAGGCTCTTTGTCCTCTTGCAGATCGCGGTTATATGCCATCGGCAAGCCTTTCAAAGTTGTCAAAATCGATATCAGGTCGCCCGAGACCCTTCCGGTCTTCGCCCTTGCGAGCTCTGCTATGTCAGGATTCCTCTTCTGAGGCATCATGCTGCTCGCCGTGGTCAGGCGTGGAGAAAGAGAAACATATCCGAACTGAGGGGTATTCCAAAGTATGATTTCCTCCGCTATCGAAGAGATGTGCAACTGGACCATCGAAAGGCAGAACATCGTCTCGGCGACAAAGTCTCTGTCCGATACCGTGTCCATCGAATTCTCGGTCGGCGCAGTGAATCCAAGCGCTTTCGCGACCTTGAACCGGTCAATTGGGAACGTATTGCCGGCGATTGCGCCAGCGCCCAAAGGACATTTGTTGAGCCGGTCGTAGCAGTCCTTAAGCCTGTCGAAATCCCGCTGGAATTTGAACCAGTAGGCCATCATGTGGTGCGCCAATGTAACCGGCTGAGCCGGCTGCATGTGTGTCAATCCAGGCATTACGCTCTCAAGGTTTCGCTCAGCTATCGACACAAGCGTTTCCTGCAAAGCGTGCAGTTCTTCCAAAGTCTCCAATATCCTCTCGCGGCAGTACAACCGGACATCCAGTGAGACCTGGTCGTTCCTGCTCCGCCCGGTGTGCAGTTTCCCGGCAATCTGGCCTATCTTGTCTGTCAGCAGCGCCTCGATGTTCATGTGGATATCTTCGAGTTCAGGTCTGAGCTCCGTGGTCCCCTTGTTCAATTCCATCAGCAATTCAACAAGGCCTTTACGGATCTTCTCGTGCTCGCTCTTGGTGAGTATCTTCGCTTCGAGTAACGACTCGGCATGAGCCAGGCTACCTATTATGTCCCAGAAATACAGCTCCCTGTCGAACGACAGAGAGCCGGTGTACTCCATCACAACCTCGTACTGGGATGTTTGCAAGATGTTGTCCGTGGCTGGAGCTTTTTTCGCCTTTTTCTCACCCGGCATTGCCGCCCGCCTTCTTCTTCTTAACAATGCTCGCGACTTTGGACGGAAGGCCCCAGACGTAAATGAATCCTTTGGCGCTCGTGTGATCGAAAATATCCCCTTCACCCGTGTACGTTACGAGGCTCTCATCGTACAGGGAATAGGGAGATTTCCTGCCGACGACGATCGCCTGGCCCTTGAATAGCTTCACCCTGACCGTTCCTGTCACATGCTGCTGGGTGTGCTCGATGAATGCATCCAGGGACTCCTTTAGCGGCGAAAACCAAAGACCGTTGTAAAGCAGATTGGTGTAGTCGTGCTCTATCTTCTTCTTGTAATGAAGCAAGTCCTTCGTCATCACAAGCGATTCGAGGTCAGTGTGCGCATTAATCAGAGTAATTGCCGCCGGGCATTCGTATACCTCTCTCGATTTTATCCCGACGAGACGATTCTCAATCATGTCTATTCTTCCAACACCGTGCTTCCCGGCGAGCTCGTTGAGGGTCTGAATCAACGTGAGGCCGTCCATCTTCTTCCCGTTTAAAGATACCGGGATGCCTTTTTCGAATCCTATTTCGACATACTCCGGGGTATCTGGTGCCTTGGCTGGGGACACGGTCCATTTGAACGCCTCCTCCGGAGGCTCCGTCCAAGGATCGTCCAGGGGTCCGCATTCCGCCGCTCTGCCCCATAGGCTCTCATCAATGGAGTAGATGTTCTTCTTCGTGATGGGACACGGCAGATTGTACCTCTCCGCATATTCGATCTCCTCATCACGGTTCATCCCCCACTCTCTGGTGGGAGCGTATATCTTCAGCTCCGGGGCGAGAGACATGAATGAAACCTCGAACCTTACCTGATCGTTCCCCTTCGCCGTGCATCCGTGTGCAACGGCGCTTGCTCCGAGGCTCACGGCCTTCTCTACGAGCTTCTTGGCAATCAGCGGTCTTGCGATGGCGGTGCTCAATGGATACTTCCCCTCGTAAAGGGCATTCGCTTTCAACGCAGGGAAGATGTACTCTTCGACGAACTCCTTCCGTGCGTCAATGACATATGACCTTGAGGCACCTATCTCCTTCGCCCTTCGCATTGCATCGTTCAGATCATCAGGCTGGCCAACGTCCACGGTGATTGCGATGACTTCGCAGTCGTATTTATCCTGCATCCATTTGATTGCGACCGATGTATCGAGGCCGCCCGAGTACGCCAATGCGACCTTCTCTTTTTCTGGTTTCTTCTTTTCGGGATTCATTATCTGCGCCCCATTGAATGTTCCAGATTCACGCGGGCCTCCATATATCAGGATGATGACAGAAAGAGAACAGCATATAGCAGTAAGAGTCCGAAAACCGACATCGTCCGAGAATAGATGACCTGCTGACAGAAAGACTAAAATGAGATGATGGGATGACATATCCACGGATATGGAAAAGAAATTTGAGAGATTTCTGGTGTGCATTTCTACGTTTGTTCTCTTTGCCTCCGTCGTTATGATTTCTTTTTCATCGACCTCGAATGAGGCCAAGGCCTACGAACAGCACGGATATATCGAGATCGACGGGGATTTTGAGTTTCTAGCCGACGATTCCGTAATAGGGGGAAACGGCTCGGCTGACAACCCATATATTATTGCTGACTGGTATGTGAACGGATCATACGATTTCGGCATCTATATCAGGAACACGCGTGCCTTCTTCGTCGTCAGAGGGGTGCTCATTGAGAACAGCAATTTTGCGGCCATCAGAATCGAGAATGTGAGCAATGGTAGGCTCGAGAATTCAAACATCATGAACAATCACGGCATCGGCATACAATTGATGGATTCTCAGAATATCTCAATCGCGAATTGTACCATAATTAATACTGGTTCGACGGCGATTTTGGGAAATTCGGCAAGCAATGTGGTCATAGAATCCGTTGTTGCCAGGAAGATTGACAGGGCGATTTTTTTCGAATGCTCTTCGGCGATTCGAATCTCGAGCTGCACATTTGAGGATGCCACCACTGCGGTTCTGTCTCTATCCCGCTGCGTTGGCTCGAAGGTCCAGAATTCGATTCTAAGGAATTCGAGTTTCAAAGGCATGGAATTGATATTGGTGAACAATACAGAGCTCTTCAAGAACGCAATCGTAAACGCTTCGACGGGCATCTATCTTTATGATTGTCATTTCCTGACCTTCCATGGCAATATGATATGTATCAGCCGCGTTTCTCAAGTCCAATCCTCTCTATCATCATCCATAAAATGGAACGTTACATATGCCGGTGGAGGAGGCAACTATTGGTCGGACTATGTAGGTCCCGACCAATACGGGGGAGAGTCTCAGAATATCCCCGGCTCGGACGGAATCATCGACATTCCATTTACCATCCTGCCAGGATATGTGGACGCCTACCCATTGTTGAAGCCGACATTGCAGGACGATATCCCCCCTACAAGTCGCGCTGAGGTCATCGGTAATATAGGGGCTGGAGATTGGTTCAAGTCATTTGCGATAGTCGTGATAAATTCTACAGATGATTTCAGCGGAGTATTGAATATCTCCTATTCGATAGACTCGTCGCCGTACGTGGAATACAAGGGCTCATTCAAAGTATCGGATTCTGGGGAACACGTGATTCGCTTCTATGCGACTGATAGGATGTCAAACCAGGAGGCGCCTCACGAGCTTGTCGTAAAGGTCGACTCAGCCGCGCCGTCCACCGAGATATTCTTAAGCGGAATCAAGGGGCAAGGCGACTGGTATCTGTCCTCGATAACCGTACTCATCAACGCGACCGATAACGAAAGCGGAGTGGCATCGATTTGGTATTCCATAGATGCAAGTCCGACGGTGCCTTGGGCGTCTCTGATCGTCATAACATCAGATGGATATCATAACATTGTTGCATATTCGATCGATGCTGTCGGCAATACGGGGGAAATCAGCCTTGCACAGGCATCCATCGACACTCAGCCTCCTGAGCTGACCATTAACGAAGTCAATGGAACGGCCTTTAACTCTCCCTCAGCAAAAATTACCTGGGTCGCCTCGGATTCTATGAGCGGAATCGATCATTTTGAAGTCAGTATCGATGGAGGGAGCTTTACGCGGCTCCCGGCAGCAAGGAAGCAATATGTTTTTTCCGGCCTGGCAGATGGAACTCATGTGGCCACCATCCTGGCATTCGATAAGGCAGGACATGTCACTATCAAAGAGATTTCTTTCACTATCGAGGCCGGGGTCGTCGGATTGCTGATATCCAACCTGCTCACAATCCTTGCTCTAATAGTTCTCGTTGCAGTGATAGTATTCGCGTTGGTTGTTCGAAGTCGAAGAAAGAGAAGGAGATAGTCTGAGACTATCCGCGCCTATTCATAGCTGCGGAACGGGGGCACGGCGCCGCTGCCCCTTGTCTTCACCCTGAGTACGATGTGCGCGAATTCGTCGTCGGTGAGGGGGGATTTCCTGTCTTCCGATATTCTGGTCACGAGGTGCCTTAGCACCTCGATTTCTTCATCCGAGCACTGGATTCCGAGCTCGTCCAACTTGAACTTTATAGCGGCTCTGCCGCTATGCTTCCCGAGAGCTATTGTCCTGGTAGTGCCTATCTCCTCAGGGGTGAACACTTCGTAGGTCAGCGGGTTCTTCAGCACGCCGTCCTGGTGTATGCCGGATTTATGTCTGAAGATGTTCTCCCCGACCACCGGGAAGTTCGGGGGTATCTTTAGCATCGATGCCTGCTCAACGAATTTGCATAGCGGGAATATCTTTTCGGTGTTGTACTTTGTGATCCCGTAATGCCGTTTCAAAATCATAAGGAGCGTCTCGAGCGAGACATTTCCAGCTCTCTCGCCGAGATTATTGACCGTGGTTGAAATCCAGATTGTCCTGTCGGGGTATTTCGCTCCGACCTCCAAAGCCGCAATCGCGTTTGCGACCGAAATGCCGAAATCGTTGTGCGCATGCAGTTCGAGATCTATGCTGACAGCCTTCATGATTTCGTCAACGAGGAATTTCGTTGTCGAGGGTGTCAGAACTCCTATCGTATCACAGAGCCTGAATCTATCGGCGCCAGCCTTTTTCCCTGATTTGACAAACGCGATCAAGTCGTCAAGATCCGTCCTCGTACCGTCCTCGGCATTGAAGCAAACGTATACCCCCTTCGATTTCGCGAGCTTGATCGCGTCCGCCATCTTTCCCATCATCTCCTCTCTCGTCATCCTAAGCTTGTACTTCAGATGGATGTCCGAGGTCGCTATCGAAATTGCAATCGAATCGATGTCGTTTGAGATTGAATCCTCGATGTCTTCTGTGACAGGCCTGGCCCATCCCATCAATGAAATATCCAGGTCCTCCTTCGCTATTAGCCTTGCCGACTCCCTGTCGCTGTCGTTATATGTGGCAAAGGTTTCCATTTCTTCGATTCCAATCGCATTCAATTTTCTGGCGATTTCGACCTTTTCCCCGATTGTGAACGAGACTCCTGGCATCTGTTCGCCGTCTCTACAGGTCGTGTCGACTATCTTCACCTTCCCTATGGGAGGTATCAATTTGTCATATTGAGTCGTGAACGTCCTGTACATCTCCTCGTCAATCGTAGACTTGTCCCCTTTCGCGGTCTTCCCCATAATATCACATTTCGGAATCGCGTTTCGCGAGCAGTTTACTGATAATGGCGATATACATTATTCTTTTGGCTCATCCCTGACAAAGTCCGGTTTTTTCTTATGAGAATCGACAAACGACCGGCCGGTTAGTCTCTGAGAAGGCAATTGAAAGCCCTCCATTGCTGCTCAATGATCGAGACATTCTCCGCGTTCGACTGTCAAATCATGTCAAAATAAGAACAATTTCAATGGATTTGCCCCAGTCGGATCGGCATGGTACGCAAATCATTGCATCAACCACAGTCGGCCGTGCCTGAACTAGTCGTCTCTCTGGATGTTAGTTTGAGAATCCTTAAGTATTGACTGATAATATGCAGATTCTGATATCGCAAGGTACCAGGAGGCATGGATTGGCGGCCAAAGATGGCAAGTACGGCGAATTCGAAGAAGAAGAACTCCCTGAAGGAGAAATCCCTGAATATATAAGGGTCAGACTTCCGAATAGGAAGGAGGGAGAACTCTTCGGAGTTGCCGATCAGCTCCTGGGCGCGTCAAGGATACGAATAATGTGTGCCGACGGAAAATCACGCATGGGACGAATACCTGGGAAAATCAAGAAGCGTATGTGGATCAGAGAAGGCGATTTGCTGATCCTCAAGCCTTGGGAATTCCAGGATGACAAGGCTGATATACTATACAGATACACGAAAACGCAATCGAGCTATCTGAGCAGGAAGAAGATGTTGCCACAGGCGATAGACATCTTCTGAGTGCTTTTTGAACCCCCCAAAAAAGAGGCTTTCGCAGGCCGAGCATCAAGATAAAACGCACGATATGTCGTGCTTAGAGAGCTATCCGAAGAAATAATGAGGATATGAAATGCCGCGAGATATCGACCTCCGTCAGTTCGAACGGGAGATTGAAAGCTGGCGGATCAGGATAAAGGACGATAACGATCGGAAGACCTACGACGAGGTCTTCGACAAGCAGACGCTCTTGACTATCTACAAGCTGTTCTCGGATGGCGTATTTGATATCATCGATTTTCCCATAGCGACTGGTAAGGAAGGAAATGTGTTCAGGGCGAACACACGGTCCGGGCATTTGCTCGCCGTAAAGATATACAGGATTTCCAACGCGACTTTCAAGGATCTAAGCAGGTACATTCTTGGCGATCCGAGGTTCAAGAACGAATCGAAGCGGTTCCCGAACGTGATCTATGTCTGGGCAAGAAAGGAGTATAAGAACCTCGAAAGATTCGCCCAGGCGGGCGTTAGGGTGCCCAATCCCATCGCTCTTCACAAGAATGTTCTCGTAATGGAATACATCGGGGACGAGACGACCCCTGCCAGGGCTCTCAAGGATGTTGATATCGCAGATCCGGAAAGACTCGCGCAACATTTGCTAGATAGCATCGAGAGGGCTTATTGCGTTGGTGGCATCGTACACGGCGACCTCAGCGAATATAATGTCCTAATGTCGGCCGATGGCCCTGTGATAATCGATGTCGCTCAGGCAGTGCTCAAAGATCATTGGATGGCGCGTGAGCTCCTCGAAAGGGATGTCAAGAACATTGCCAGATATTTCAAGAAATTTGATGTGAGAATAGATGTAAACGAAGAGTTGAGGAAGATTCTCGAAAGGGGTGTCGAGACTGATACATCTACGTATTCCTAAGGATAGGATAGGTGCGCTCATCGGCAAGGAAGGAGCGACGAAGAAACTGATCGAGGAGAGCACTGGCGTCAAGCTGCTCATAGATTCAGTAGAGGGGGATGTCGAGATAGATCATTCTGATGCGAAGGACCCTGCCATGGCGATAGTTGTCGAGAGCATCGTGAAAGCCATAGGAAGGGGGTTTTCGCCGGAAAATGCAATGGAGCTCGTGGAGGAGGACACGGTCCTCGAGATTATCGATATCCGCGATTATGTCGGCAGGAAGCCGAATCACATCGCAAGAGTGAAATCGAGAGTGATTGGTAGCAAGGGGAAAACGAGGAGAATAATCGAGGAGCTGACGGGGACGCACATCTCTGTTTTCGGCAATACCGTCTCGATCATCGGCGGTACCGTCCAGGTATCGGTTGCAGGTAAGGCTTTGGACATGCTCATGTCGGGCAGCGAGCATTCGGCTGTCTATCACTTTCTCGAGCATAATAGAGACATAATCCGCGCGGTTCAAATGGGGTTCGATTGAGCCTTCCCAGGAAAGCTACTTAATACCTGCCAAATGATTCAGGGATTGATATGGAAGAAGATTGGCTCGACCAGCTGGATGAAGATATCAAGCGCATGCCCGAGTACAAGCTAATAGAGGATGTCCGAGCCCGGGAGCATGTGATGCGTTCTTTGATTGTGCTGTTCCTGAAGATTTGGATGCGGTTCGCATTGGACATAGGTGTCAAGATGGATTTCAGTCCGTCTTCCGAGGAAGTGGCGATGTATCACGGAAAGAACAACTGGTCTCTGAACCAAGACTTCAACTTCTCGGCCCTCGACGAGATATCCATAACGAGCAAGCAGAAAAAAATACACTCGCTGAGGGCAGAAACCTTCACCGTCCAGGGGCGGGACCATGTCAGAATAGTCTTCTCGCTCGAAGAGGAACGGATAAAGGGTCAGCCAGTCTTGGTGAGCTACTCCGTCTACAGCTCTTTGGCAAAGGATTTCTCGCTTGAAGACGCGATAAGGAAGCTAAGACCTGCGCTCGGGAAATGGTTCATATCAATCGTGAAGAACGAGCCGAGCATTCTCTGGGACTTCTGCAAGGAAAAATACGAGCTTGTCGGCGTGTAATGTGAAAGGAACGTGATGCTTCTTGAGCCCGGAGAGCGAGATTTTCGACCCAAAGGACGAGCGGGTCAGACGGGTTATCGGCGCGTTGAAAACGCGCGATCTTTGCGATCATTGCCTCGGCAGATTGCTCGGGAAAATTGGCCATGGATATTCCAACGATCAGCGCGGACGTCTCATCAGGGAGACAATGGGACTTGGCGAGGTAAAAACCGAAGATTGCCGGCTTTGCGAGGGCTTGTTCAATCGTCTCGATGATTTCGCAATATCTGTGAAGAACAAGATTGACAGCGTATCATGCAGGACATTCGCTGTCGGATCGAGATACGATCCTGCGATAATCGAAAGGGAGGAGAGCATCTGGTCCGAGTGCGGCAGCGAATTCGCAGAGCCGATAAAGGTGGAGATGAACAGGGAGATCGGGAAAAGGGTCGAAAAGCTGACAGGGAAGGTCGTCGACACGAAGAACCCGGATGTCACGGCGATAATCGATGTGAATTTCTTGCAGGTCGACCTCGAGATATCTTCCATCTTCGTCTACGGGCGGTATCTGAAGTATGATAGAACGATACCTCAGACAAGATGGCCCTGCAGGAGATGCAAGGGGAAAGGATGTCAGCGATGTAATTTCACCGGGAAAATGTACCAGGAAAGCGTAGAAGAGCTCATCAGGAAGGAGTTTATGATTGCGGCTGAAGCAGAGGAAAGCGCGCTTCACGGTATGGGCAGAGAAGATATCGATGCGAGGATGCTCGGGAACGGTAGACCTTTCGTTCTGGAGCTTAAAAGGCCTAAAAAGCGCGACATCGATTTGGCTAACCTCGAACAGGCGACCAACAGAGCCAACGAAGGAAGGGTTCAGATATCCAATCTTCGTATATCCAGCAAAGACGAGGTTCGCATTATCAAGGAGGCCGAGCCCGAGAAATCTTACAGGGTCATGGTAGAGTTTTCAGAGCCTGTCTCATACGCAAAGCTTTTAAATGCCCTCGATTCATTGAGGCAGGTGCCGATAGAACAGAGGACTCCGACCAGGGTCTCCCATCGTCGCGCCGACAAGGTTCGAACAAGGTTCGTCAAGGAGATTGAACTGGAAGGCCTCAATGCCAATACCGCGACGATCGCGATAAGGACGTCCTCTGGCACGTATATCAAGGAACTGATACACGGCGACGAAGGCAGAACCAAACCGAGTTTGGCCGAGCTACTGGCGGTCAATGTATCCGTCAGGCAGCTCGATGTGATAGGCGTGCACGACGACGAGGGTGAAGCAGATGGTCAAGGCATCCAAGGGAATTAGGAGAAGAACGCGGGGGATAATGTCGAAATCCCCGAGGGAGCGAGGGCTCTCTCCGATCACACGCGCTTTCGCAAGATTCGAGGTCGGGGATAAGGCGTGCATCGTCATCGATCCCAGTTTTCACAAGGGTCAGCCACATGTCAGGTTCCATGGAAAGACCGGCGAGGTATTGGGCAGACGCGGGGCTGCATATGTCCTTGCCGTGAACGATAAGGGCAAGATGAAAACTGCCATCGTAAGGCCGGAACATCTCAAGAAGCAGAAGATGTGATTTTCCGGCGGAAAGGAGCGTTGTTCTGATGTCATCCAAAGAAGGAATCGTACCTCTGGCAGAGGTCAAGGCGATACTGGAAGAAGAAGCTGGTCAGCGGGAGCTATCCACCGAACAGAAATACGCCCTGGAGCATGCGCAGAGATTCTCCAGGCTGGACGATAAGAAGGCGAAGAAGCTCGTCGGCGATCTGATGGAAGGCGTCGAGGGGCTCTCCGAGGTTCTCGCCGTGAAGATAGCCGATATCATGCCAGTGGATGCGGAGGATATACGGGTCATTTTCTCCAAGGAGAGGTCGCAGCCTCAAAAGAAGGACATCGAAAAGATATTGGGCATCATAGAGAAATATCGATAGGGGCAGATCAAGTACGAAGGATGAGTTCGATGGAAGACTACGCGCGCATCTTGGACTATATACCTCAGGGTCTCCCGGACGAGAGGTCGTTCAAACGGGAGCCGATAGCTTATGCTATAGGCGAGGACGAGTTCAAGCTCTTCGAACTCATACCTAAAGAGGGAGCAACGCTGAACATCGGCGACAGGATTTACATAGGCAAGGACCCAGAACTCAGGAAGGAGATACTTCATGTCAAGCGCAGGATCAGCTATTCGGATCTTACCCACGCGGCAATGAGCGAGCTGCCGTTCGTCATTCAGGCAATCGTCAAGGAGAAAGAGCAGAAGTTCCTCCAATTCTTCAACAACGCGGAGGCAATCTCCACGCGCATGCACATGCTCGAACTCCTTCCTGGGCTCGGGAAAAAGACCATGTGGGCGATTCTCGAGGAGCGCAAGAAGGCGAAGTTCACGAGCATGGAGGATCTCGCGAAAAGGGTGCCGACCCTGCATCACCCGGAGAAGTTGATAGCCCATCGCATCGAGAACGAGCTCGCGGATCCCGGGCAAAAATATCACCTGTTCGTTGCAAGATAGGTGCCGGTGACGCCTCATGCGCATATCCGAAGCCAGGGATATCCTCTTGAAGCTCGGGGTTCGCGCGCAGAAATCGCTCGGCCAGCATTTTCTGCTCGACGAGAACGTCGTGAGAAGACAGGTTAGATATGCTGATATCGAGAAAGGCGAGCGCGTGCTCGAGATAGGTCCAGGGCTCGGCTTCCTTACCTCGGAGCTCGTCAAGAGCGGAGCGCACGTGATAGCAATCGAGACCGATAAGAAATTCCACAAATATCTCAGCGACAAGTTCGGGAACAGCATCGAGCTGATCTGCGCGGATGCGACCGAGATAGATTTCCCGGATTTCGACAAGGTAGTGTCGAATATCCCGTACAATATTTCCTCCGAAATCACTTTCAAGATTCTTGAGGGCAAGTTCAAGCTCGCGGTCATAATGTATCAGAAGGAGTTCGCGGAGAGGCTCGTCGCCGGAGAGGCGTCCGCGATATACGGCAGGCTATCGGTCATGGCAGCCTATCGTGCGGACTGCGAGCTGTTGGAAGTGGTTTCAAGAAGGGCCTTTTGGCCTGAGCCAAAGGTCGATTCCGCCATAGTACGGTTAAAAAGTAGGCCTCCAAGATTCAGGCCGAAGGATGAGCGAATGTTTGTCGACGTCGTCAGGGTCTTGTTCTCTCACAGAAGAAAGATGATCACTAACGCCCTGATATCAGGAGCGCCCGAGCTCGGAATGACTCGCGAGAGGATGAGAATGCTTTCATCGGAAATTCCGTATGGTGATGAGAGAGTCGAAATGCTGACGCCCGAAGAAATCGGGGAGATTTCCGATTTCTTATTCGGTGCGAGAAATCGCAAATGACGTGGGCGACCCAATTTGTTGCTCATCCGCCAGATGACAAACAAAAGTATTTCTATTGTATCGACGTTATTTCAACAGAAGAAGGGGGAGTCACTATTAGGAAAGGTATGAATGCTGCATTGATTGTGGTAATTTCCCTTGCGATGCTTGCACCGATGATTGCCGGGAACTCAGAGGCGGTGCGCGGCTCTGGTCTGCCCGTCTCGCACATTATCGATGTGCCTTGGCATCAACAGTTCAACGGGCTTTTCTGCGGGGCTGCATCGCTCGAGATCGTGTTCGATTATTGGGGCCCAGACATCGACCAGAAGGAGATTGCCGATGTCGCGAGAACATCATCGTCTGGAACTTGGACATACGATATCGTCAGAAGCGGCCACTTCAGCTATCTTAGCGCCGCGCAGGGATACTTCTTCCCGAACGAGGTTCCGTTGGCGGGCTTTGCCGAAAGACCGTTGGGCTACGCTGCTTTCGGATACAGCTCCGATAGCTTCTGGTTGGAGGACCTGAAGGCACTGATAGCTGCGGATATCCCCGTGATCGTGTTGATGAACTATTATCCGACGGGCGGAGGGGGCCACTACAGGGTCGTGATAGGTTATGATGACGCCCAAGGGCTGATATACTTCAGCGACCCGTGGGGCAGGGACACGAATCACCTGACCGATTGGACAGGAATTATCGCCTGGACCTATGAGGACTTCCAGAGCGGCTGGAATTATGCGGAGTACGGCCTTGCTCACCCATATTTCGGTGCGGCAATAATGCCCTGGAAGATCGATGTCAATGTGAAAGGCCAGCTAAAGGTCGGATCAACCGCGGTGATATCCGCGGCCGTAACCTATCCTTGTCCTGCGCCTTTCGACAGGTCGCAATTCGCTGCCGAGATGACCGAGGTAGACATCGAGTTGCCTGATGGTCTCCGGTTGGTCAAGGGAGCCTCCGAGATTGCGATCGGCACATTGAACGCCGGCAACACCGTCGTGCTCTCGTGGACTGTAGCCGTCGAGAAGCCCGTATCGGGAAAGGAGCTGATGGTCACGGCATCCGGGATAGTATCAGGCTGGGTACCCGAGGCTTGGTGGGCCGGAGGCAATAACTACTATCCGCCTTACAGCTATTCGGACGCCATCGGAAATAGTGTCTCAATAACGCTTTAGGGGGCCCACAGCCCCTTCTTGATTCTTTTCAAGAATCAGAAATCTTGTACCGAAGAATAGCGGCATACCCGCCCAGCGATTCCAATTGTCTTCCTGAGTCGTGCGTAGTGCTAATGATTTCGATTCGTCCGGATGATTTCTCGACAGCTTTCATGAGCTCTTCTCCCTGAGAGGTTTTCGCCTCCTTATCGGTCAGCAGCAAGACCTCGGCGGCTCCTAATTCGATTGCGCGTCTCACATCACCAATTCCGTACGCTACAGGGCCGTCCATTTTTATTCTCGTCAAGACCTCTTCCATCAGCTTCGTCTCGATCGCCAGGCGAGAGATGTCGAGGATTTTCCCGCCGATGCCCCTCTTTATCACTTCTGCAACGCCCGCAGCGCCGGTCTGACCGGCCGAGACGATCTGGGCGTTTTTTGCGATTTCCGGGTATTTCTCCCTCAGGTACTTGATAAACGCTTCTTTGGCAAACCCCGGGCCCAGGATGACCAGTGGCTCCCCTTTCAGCGCATTCCTGAGCATCTCTGCGATGCTTTCGAAATACGCGGCCTGATCGCTTTTCGATTCGTACATCTTTCCGGTTCCGGATCTCGTTATGTTCCCGAGTTCTTTTATGGAAAACTGAGTCATCAGGAATAACCCGGCTTCGGAATCGTCCAGTGAAACGAAATAAATCGAGGGCTTGTCCGACTGCTCCAGAGCCATCCTTATACGCTCGAGATCGCTTTTCTTCCATTCCTCCTTAAAGATCGAGACATCGTCCCCCGGGCCGAGCGTGAGCGTATGATGATGCCCGATATCCTGCGGGCCGCCTTCTATGATGCCGTGCACGCGAATCCTATCCTGAAAATCCTGAAGCTCCACGCGCTCGACTCTTACGCCGAGCCGCATGTATTTCTTATCCGGTCTCTCCGACCTGATCTTATCTCCCTTCTCGTCTGCCCTCCGAGAAGTGTTTGCCCAGACAACATCCCTTGGCGCTATCAGGTTCCGCAGGTGCCATAGGTCGTCAAGGCTCTCGATGTAGAGCTTGATTTCGCCAGTTCTCGTGTCCTGATGAAGAAGTCTCATCCGATTCGGTAGGCTATTGACCCAGCGATATTTGCAGATATCGAAGCTCGATGAGCAAGAGTGCCAGAGGTTGCATAAGGCTGAAGAAGATATGAATCGCCCATTGAAAAGCATTTAATAGACATGCGGGATATTACCTCAGATAAGGGCAGACCAGTAATTCAACGAGGATTCCTCATGGTAGACTTCGTTGTCCTGCAGCGCATTATAAAGGAAATAGAAAGCCATCCGTCAGTCCAGGATGCGGCCATCGTCTCAAGGAGCGGAATGCACATCGCCGGGGAGGTGCCACAGGGCGCTCACATGGAGACATATGTGGCCATGTCCGCGATACTTCTTGGCGCAGCGGAATCGGCCACGTCCGAGTTGCGCGACCGTTTGAAGTATATCTCTGTCCAGCTTGAAGAGGGAAAGCTCATACTCGCTCCTGCTGGCAAGAGAGCTCTGGTCGTTTTGAAGACTGCAGTGGATGCGAATCCTCAAGAACTTGCAGAATTGGTGAAGAATTTTTCCGAGCAGATTGAAAAGGCTATCTGATTATCGAATTGGAATCGAGCATTACCAAGATTTTTGTCGTCCCATCCGGACAACAATATTTTTGGCGTGATACAAGGTGTTTTTATTATTCGCTCGATATGCCCCGTGACGGAGTGTGCGATCGGACATGACGAACAAGCTCTTGTCGGCGAACGTCCTGCTTCTTTCTACGAACGATTTGAGAAAATTGCTCGATATGAACGACGTCCTAACAGCCGTTGAGACCGCGTTCAGATTAAGGGGTCTGGGCCGGGTGCAAATGCCTCCAAAAATGTACGTATTCTTCGAGAAATACAACGGGGATATACGTTGCATGCCCTCTTATATCGAAGACATAAGCGTGTCGGCCGTGAAGATAGTCAACGTTCATCCTGACAATCCGAAGAAGCATAAGATGAGGACTGTAATGGCGACCATCATATTGATAGACCCGGAGACGGGCGCTCCCATCGCAGTGATGGACGGTTCGCACATCACGGACATGAGGACTGGGGCGGCTTCGGGGGTCGCATCGAAATATCTCGCTCGCAAGGATGCCCGAACCCTGGGGATAATCGGTGCGGGGACGCAATCCCGGACTCAGTTATTGGCGATCTTGGACACATTCATGAAGCTCGACGAGGTAAGGATTTATGATATCCTGCCAGCAGCTTCCAATGCGTTCTGTGAGGAGATAAGGAAGAACTTCTCTAAGCGCATTCAAACCGTGAAAGTGGTTGACGGTCCGAAAGATGCCGTTGCAGATATGGACATCGTATGCACCTGCACTCCTTCGAGAAAGCCGATTGTCAAAGACGCCTGGGTCAGCAAGGGCCAGCATTTCAACTGCATAGGTGCCGATGCACCTGGCAAGCAAGAGCTGGATGGTGCGATTCTGAAGAGAGCCAAAGTCGTAATAGACGATTGGGAACAGGCTTCACACAGCGGGGAGATCAACGTGCCTATAAGCCAGGGCGTGTTTTCGCAGAAAGATGTCTATGGTAACATTGGCGATATCGTTGCTGGCAAGATACCGGGAAGGACCTCTCATGACGAGATAACAATCTTTTGCTCGACCGGGCTCGCAATCCAGGACGCTGTGACGGCCAAGCTGGCGTATGATGCCGCGAAGAGGAAGAAAGCGGGGCATTCCTTCGAAATGATTCAGCCGTAGATTGCCCTACAGTCGTCTGAAACCTCTTCTGGCCCATTCGAGCGTTGACCAGAAAGCATCCCGCACCAAGGCGCCAGTAGTCCTTGACATCCCTTCACACCGCACCTTACCTCTCAAGACGGCATCGATTATCTGCTCCTCGGTTTCGCATTGCTCGATTATCCCGTACGCCTTTCCTATTTCCTCGCCCCGATGACCATCGCTTCCTGCAGTCACGCTCAGGTTCAATTCTGATGCCAGTCTGGCTGCCTTGGAATTCTGGTGATTCGAAGCCCAGCCATTCAGGATTTCAATCGCGTCAAACTTACATTTCCGAACTACATCGCCACCGAGCCCCGTGCTGAGCCTATAGGGATGAACGGCTATGGCGACTCCACCCAGAGAATGGATTTTCTCAACCGTTTCCTCGGGAGTCAATCCCCGCGGCACGTCTTGGTCTATGCCCAGCGCCGCGATGTGTCCCCGCGAAGAGCTCACCTCGGTTCCCCTTACGATTACTATTCCCGAACCCTTTGCCTCTTCCCTCGCCGAAAGCGCCCCTCTTATCGAATTATGATCGGTTATTGCCGCGGCGGAGATGTTCCTCGCCTTCAGAACGGCCAATATTTCGCCTATTGAAAGCCTACCGTCCTCTGAGATTCGAGAATGGATGTGAAAATCGACTCTCATCGGATCCTCGCTCCGAGCGGAACGTCTCTGTCGGATAGCAATACTGTACCGTCGGCGCACTTGAGAGGAAGTGCCTTCCCATTCTCTACGATGAACGCGATTTTCTTTCGCTCCGGAACATCGTCACATAACATGCATGCAATCCTCTGCCCGACGTCAGCTGTTTTATTCTCAATCTGTCCGATGACCATTTGTATCTTCTGAAATTCCTGGAACGATATTCGTCTATCTGATTGAGAGTAACCGCTACTCACGGGTGTGCCTGGCGGGACCTCTTTTTCCGTCAGAATTATTGACACCGTATCTCCGTGCTCAGCGGCGAGCAGCATACCTTCAGATTTGATTCCCCTGAATACTGCAGGCTCGAGGTTGCTTACGACCACGATGTTTCTTCCAAGAAGTTCATCCGGCGAGTATATCCCTCGAAGACCGGTGACTATTGTAATCTTCTTGCCGATATCAACCGTGAGCAAGTACAGCTTGTCTGCCTTGGGATGGTTCGAGACCTGGAGAATCTTGCCGACCTTTAGATTCAGCTTCGCAAGGCCAGGGAAGTCAGATTGCTCTCTCTCATCGAGCTTGATCTCAATCTTCTTGAACAACGGCTTAGGCGCTTGGAGAAGCTTGCGACCTACGGGCAATTCCGAACTCAGAGAAGATATGCCAATCTTCTCGATCGTCTGCTCATATCCCAGGTATTCCCAGATTTCCCTTGACGAGAAGGGCAGATAGGGGTATGCCATGACGGCCAGCGCCCGGACTATCTTCAACCCGAGATTCATCACTGCTCCGCATTTCTCTTTGTCCCTGCGGACAAGGGCCCACGGCTCAGCGGAGTCTATGAATTGATTCCCATACCTTGCCAGCTCCATGAAGGCCTTCAAACCATTCTTGAAATTGCAGGCCGAAATCTCTTTATTGTACACGCTGACGGAATCTGAAATCTTCTTCTCAACTTCGGTTCTGAGTTCACCAGGAGCGTTCTCCGCTCCCGGGATCTCGCCGAAGTTCTTGTACGTGAACGAGAGCACCCTGTGAACGAAGTTCCCATATGCCGCCATTAGCTCGTTATTGACCTTTGAAACGAAATCCTCCCATGAGAACTCGGTATCCTTGATCTCAGGCATGTTGACGGACAAATAATATCTGATTGCGTCGGCCTGGAACTTCGAAAGCATGTCTGGCAGGTCTATAGAGATGCCTGCGCTCTTCGAGAACTTCTGCCCGCCTAGGTTCATGAACTCGTTGGCCGGCACATCGAATGGGAGATTCAGGCCACCGTATCCTAACAATATTGCCGGCCAGATTATCGTATGGAAGATGATGTTATCCTTGCCGAGGAAGTAATAGCTTCTGCAAGCGCGGTCTTCCCAGTACAGCCTCCAATCGTCCGGTCTGCCCTCCCTCGCTGCCCATTCCTTCGATGCGGAGAGATACCCGATGACAGCCTCGAACCATACATAAATGCGTTTGTCCTCGAATCCTTTCACCGGGACTGGAACACCCCATGAGATGTCTCGCGTGATTGCCCTGTCCTGGAGCCCTTCCTCAAGGATGTTCTCCGTGAAGCTCTTCACTCGCTCTCTCCAATGAGCCTTATCGGCGAGAAATCGCCTCAGTTCGTCTTCGAACATCGTCAGTCTCAGGAAGAAGTGCTCTGTTTCCTTTAGGGCTGGCGACTGTCCGCACAGCTGACATTTCGCGTCTTTCAGCTCATCCGCATTTAGCGCCTTCCCGCAATTGTCGCATTGGTCTCCTCTTGCCTTCTCGTAGGAACAATATGGGCAAAGTCCTTCTACATATCTGTCCGGAAGGAACCTTTGGCATCGGTCGCAATAATACTGAGGGGTGGTTCTTTTCTCGAGGTAGCCCTTTTCCATCAGCTTAAGGAAAACATCGTGAACCGTTCTCGTGTGATTCTCTGTATGCGTATGCGTGTATATGTTGAACGAAGCTCCGATGCCCTCCAAAGCCTTCGCGTTCATCTCGTGATACCTGAAGGCAATCTTCTCGGGGGTGGATCCCTCCTTATCGGCACGTACTGCGATTGGCGCGCCGTGCATGTCCGACCCTGAGACCATCAGTACATCGTCGCCGATCATCCTATGGTATCTTGCGAATATGTCCGCGGGCATTATCGAACCCGCCATATGGCCAAGATGCAGTGCGCCGTTGGCATATGGCCAGGCCACGCATACGAGTATCCTATTGCCAGCCATTGCGGCGGGCATTGTCAGCGAATCTATTAAACCTACCTAATCTTCCCCAGCCTGCGCGGTCGGATAATAGGGTTTTATAAGCTCGAGGCTTTTTCACAGCCCAGATGCGAATAGCGGTGTTGCTTAGGGATAGGTGTCAGCCGAAGCGATGCAATCTCGAATGTATTCGATACTGTCCGCCTGTCAGGACAGGCACGGAAACCATTGCAATGGACGAGAATATCGGCAAACCCGTCATATCCGAGCAGCTGTGCGTCGGATGCGGGATCTGCGTCCACAAGTGCCCGTTCGAGGCCATCAAGATAATCGGATTGCCTGAGGAACTCGAGGAGAAGACCGTGCACCGGTACGGGTTGAACTCCTTCAGACTCTACGGTCTGCCGGTCCCGAAGAAAGGGCAGGTCGTCGGCGTCATCGGACCGAACGGCATCGGCAAGACGACCGCGATAAACATCCTATCCGGGGCTATGCTACCGAATCTGGGCAGATACGACGCACCTCCCGATAGACAACAAATATTGGATCATTATTCCGGCGCAGAGATACACGACTATTTCGAGAAACTGTTCGATGGCGAACTAAGGACAGCGATCAAGCCGCAGTATGTCGATAAGCTGGCGGACTTGAGCAGAGGCAAAGTCGGAAAGTTGCTCTCGAAAGTCGACGACCTTGGCAAGCTCGATTCTGTCGCCAGCGAACTGTCAATCGAGAATATCCTCGACAGGGATATAGAGACTTTATCCGGAGGCGAGCTCCAAAGAGTCGCTATTGCCGCAACCCTGCTCAAAGATGCAGATGCCTACTTCTTCGATGAACCATCATCATATCTTGATATATATCAAAGGCTGAGGGTCGCAGAGATAATCCAACGGATATCATCGGAGAAATATGTGCTCGTGATAGAACACGATTTGGCAATAATGGACTTTCTTTCGGAACTCGCCTACCTGATGTACGGCTTGGAGGGAGCCTACGGGATAGTATCGCAGCCAAGGGTGGTAAGAGTAGCAATCAACGTCTATCTCGACGGATATTTGCGCGAGGAGAACATCAGGTTCCGAGATACTGAGATACGATTCTTTCCCAAGCCCCCTCGAGACGAGTGGAACCGCGCTGGGCTCGTCAGATTCGGGAAGCTGTCGAAGAAACTTGACGGCTTCACTTTATCGGCAGATGGCGGAGAGATTCACGTTGCCGAGGTAGTTGGCGCCGTCGGACCGAATGCTATTGGCAAAACCACGTTCGTCAAGATGCTTGCAGGGGAGATTCAGCCCGATGCTGGTACCATAGATACGACCGCAAGGGTTAGCTACAAGCCTCAATACATTCGCCCGACCTTCGACGGTACCGTCAGGGAAATGTTTATCGAATCGTTAGGTGCGGACTTCGAATCCGGTTTCTTCAAGTCGGAAATCGCTCATCCGATGAGCCTGAAATTCCTTTTGGATCGTGAACTGAAGTCTCTGTCAGGCGGAGAACTCCAGCGGGTCGCGATATCTTTGTGCCTCGCAAGGGATGCCGATATATATCTGCTAGATGAGCCGTCGGCGTATCTTGACTCGACTCAGAGGATGGCGGCTGCGAAGACGATAAGATCCGTCATCGAAAAGTCCGCGCGGACAGCAATGGTCGTCGACCACGATGTGTATATGATAGACATGATTTCCGATTCTCTCTTGGTTTTCTCGGGCGAGCCGGCGAAGCAGGGCAGGGCAGTTGGCCCGTTGCCGATGAGAGACGGTATGAACCTTTTCTTGAAGCAGATGGATATCACGTTCAGAAGGGATGCGGACTCCAACAGGCCGAGAATCAATAAAAAGGATTCAAAGCTTGACAGAGAGCAGCGCGCAAAAGGAGAATACTACTATTCCGTCTGACCGAGGAGCATCTATTCCGAATCCTTTTCACATCTCAGATCTGCCCTATAATCTCTAATCAAATATATCACGAGCAAGATGACTGCTATTATCACGACTATGTCCAGCCACTGGAAGATGCCAGAAAGGCTGTCCCAGTTCTCCCCGAGGAGGTAGCCCGAATAGGCCAATGCGAGATTCCAAGGAATGGACCCGATAATTGTATAGAACACGAATTTCTTGAAGTTCATTCGTGCAATGCCTGCCGGGAGAGATATGAACGTCCTGATAACAGGAAGCATCCTCGAGAAGAAGGTCGTTATCTCGCCGTACCTGCAGAACCACGAGTCAGCGATGTCCAGATGCTTTTTCCTAAGAAGAACATATTTTCCGTATCTCAGAACGAAAGGTCTGCCGGCCTTCAAGCCCACCCAATATGCCGAAATCGATCCGATGAGGTTTCCGATTGTGGCGGCTACCGTCAGACCTATTAGGTCAAATGTGCCGTCTCTGACCGCGACGAAGCCCGCAAAGGGCATAACGATCTCGCTCGGGACAGGCATGCAGGCGCTTTCCAAGGCCATCAGGAATACAATCCCTGGGTATCCGAGGATGGTAATAATGGAGACGATTATCCCTGTGCCCCATTCGACAAGGCTCATTGACTGGCGATAATTGCCTTCATTAAAAAGCTTTGCCAGCCGATTCTCGTTTCTCCTCAGATTGTGACAGTTTTTCCGCGTATGTTTCTAATTATCAGGTCACCGCACGCGGTATCGAGCTCGACCGTTCTGCCGATGTTTCCGCCGGTGTCCTCGGCGATAAGTCGGATGTGCATCTCTTTGAGCGATTTCTTTACTGCCTTGACATTCTCCAATCCGATGTCCTTCATGTCCGGGCTCACATTCCTGAACATGTTTGCTCCGCCTGCGATTTTCGCGACCAGGACATATTGGTTTGCACCGTGCAGTTTCATCTCTTCGAGTATCGCTTTTCCGGCGGTATCTGCGTATTTTCCTGGCAATATTCCGCTCCTGCTAGTGCACAGTTTCGAATCGGGCAGCATGATGTGGACCATCCCCCCTATCCTGGTCGATGAATCCCAAAGAGCGAGGGCGACACAGCTACCTAGCCCGACACAAACCAGCCTGGCCGGGCTGCGCGCGACGCGCAACTGTCCGATTCCGACATGTATCAGTATGTATTCCATTTATCCTACACCGAGTTTGGCCGCCAGCAATTTCTGAGATTCGGGCTCGAGCATCATGAGGAAGATACCCTGAATTGCATTGATCTCTCCCTGGAAATCCGTGAGAATCAGGAGCGCCTTGTCGGACACCTTTCCGAGCTGGATCAATGATAGGTCAAGCACGGCTCCCGTCATATCATACGCGCAGACCGGAACCGAAGGTATCAGCTCAAGGTCGGTCATCTTTGATATCGCCGAGAGATACCAGCAAAGGCAAATGTTGCCCACTTCGGACAAGAGGGATTCCTGGAATTCATTGATGCATCTATCCTCAATCTCGCATTTCCCCAGTACTCTCATGAGTGTTGCCACACTTTCCTCCGGGAACATCATCAGGATGCCCCCTTGAAGGCCCCCGCTGAAGGTGGCGTAAATCCCGGCCACCACCTTGTCTGCTCCGCCCAACGCATCCGGAACCCTGTCCAGGGTCACCAGCACAGACTTTGTAGATCTGTTCATCACGTTCTCTTTCAGCAGCTTTGAAAGCGACGTTGCCGCGTGGCCAGCACCAATATTGCCGGCTTCCGTGAGCGCATCTATCTCAATTGCCCCGATCGAATCCTTATCCAGCTCGAGCATTTTGATCCCCTTTTGTGGTATCTTCGCTGCTTTCTACGGTCGGGCCGATCCTCATACGCTCCTTGGCATAGGTCATCAACCCGTTCGCATCAAGAATTAGCGCGACCTCCCCAGAACCGAGGATTGTAGCGCCGCCGAGGAACTGCAACTTCCTCAGGAACTTGTCCAGAGGCTTCACCACGATTTCCTGTTGGCCCAGAAGTTCCTGGACGACCAATCCGGTTTTCTTCTGCCCCGACTCAATTATCACGACCTCGTGACCGAGTTCCTCATCTGAGATGCCAAGGATTTTGGATAGGTATATCAGAGGCACTATCTCGTTGCGGTACCTCACCACCTTCATGCCACCGATCGTTCTGATCTCAGAATCCTTCACAGAGATAGTCTCGATTATCGGGTCGACGGATATCGCATAGATCTCCTTCCCGATTCTAACGAGCATCGCGAGTATTATCGCCAGGGTGAGCGGGAGCCTGATGATTACTTTCGTTCCCTGCCCCTTGACCGATTCTATGGTCATCTGCCCGCCGAGCGATTCGACCCCGGATTTGACGGCGTCTAGTCCGACTCCGCGTCCAGATATTTCCGTGACCTTTTCTGCCGTGCTGAAACCCGGTGTTGCCAGAAGGTTCATGACCTCGTCGTCTCCCATGGCATTCAATTCCTCGGGCGTTAGAATCCCTTTTTCGAGCGCCTTCTTTCTCAGTTTATCAGGGTCTATTCCGCGGCCATCGTCTTCGACTTTTATCATGACCCTGTTCTGCTCCTGCGAGGCCGAGAGCCTGAGAATGCCTACGGGGCGTTTCCCAGCCTTTTCCCTCTCTTCGGGAGATTCAATGCCATGGTCAACGCTGTTTCTCAATAGATGGACAAGCAAGTCGCCGAGCTTGTCAATCACGGTTCTGTCTAGCTCGATTTCCTGACCTTCCATGACGAACTCCAATTCCTTCCCCATCTGTTTGGCCAAATCCCTTATCATCCTAGGGAATCTCGAGAACACCGTCTCGATCGGCACCATCCGTATCCGCAGGACGTTATACTGGAGTTCTCCGGTCAACCTATCCAATATTCGAAGCGATTCCGCCAGCTTCGGATCGTTGATGTTTTTGCCAATCTCCAGCAAACTGATCTTATTAATGGCAAGCTCACCGACCGTGTCGAGCAAATCGTCCAATCTGTCCATCTTCACTCTCACGCTGGCAATCTCGGGCATGGGCTTCCTCGCGGCCGATACGGCAGCGGCCTGGCCAGGTTTTTGCTCAATCTTCTCTTCGGGCTTCTTCTCCGAGGAAACTACCTTCTGCACCCCTTTCAGCATTGAGATAGCTTTCACAATCGCCTTTTCATCTTCTGCGGTCTCAATCCTCACCGTAAAATCTCTGCCGAACTTCTCCGATTCTATGGCCTCAATTGGAGGACTCAGTTCGAGAATCCTTCCGGCCTTCTCGAGTCGCTTTATCACAAGGATTGCTCTCGCCGAAGGCATGTCGAGAGCCTGGTTGAGTTGTATTCCGATCTCCAATATTCTCCTTTTCTTCTCAGGTGTCGTCTCCCTGGCTTTTTCCTTCGCCATTTCTCCCTCTGCGGCGACGGGCTTTTCTTTGATTTCTTCTTCCGCTGCTTTCTTGCCGTCTGGAGGAGCTTCCTTTTTCTCCTCTGTTGGCTTTTCAGACGCTGGCTCTTCTTCCGGTCTTATCTCTTCCAGTTTCTTCCTTATCATCGCCATCAGGTCAGGGACCTCCGGCTCCGGCTTCTTGTTCTTGACCTTCTCGGTCATCATCTCCATCGCATCGACGCACTGGAAGAGAAGATCTATCACTCCCGGGTCGGCCTCAATCCGCTTTGACCTTACTCCATCCAGAATGCTCTCCATGGAGTGTGCTATTTCACCCGTTCGTTCGAACATCATCGTTCTTGCCATTCCTTTGATTGTGTGAGCCAATCTGAAGCATTCATTGATGACATCCTGGTCCTGCGGGTTCTTCTCGAGTTCGAGGAGCTTGTCGTTCAGGTTCTGAAACGCTTCCTTCGAGTGCGTGACGTACATGTCGAGATACTTCGAAAGGTCTATCCTCCCACCCCCGCGAGGATAGCCTTCGGGATGTCTTTTAGCGGCAGTACCTCGTCGACTACACCCAAACGTATGGCGGCATGGGGCATGCTCCAGACTAGTGAAGTCTCCTCGTCCTGTGCGATAGTCTTGCCACCCACCTCTCTAATTCTCTTTATTCCTCTCGCGCCATCGCTCCCCATGCCCGTCAAAATCACGCCGATAGCGTTCTTGCCTACCGCATCGGCAACAGACGAGAACAACAGGTCGACCGAGGGTCTCCCCCCTCTCAATCTCTCTCCTTCACTCAACCTGATTTCCAATTTTCCGCCCGATTCCACGACCTCCATATGTCGTTCGCCGGGCGCGATATATGCATGGCAGGGCGAGAGCACCATTCCCTCCTTTGCCTCTATGACGGGAATCTTGCACATCTTTGAAAGCCGCTCCGAGAAAGACTCGGTGAATGCCTTTGGCATGTGTTGCGCGATGACTATCGGTGCCGGAAGCTTCGGAGGCATACTTCCGAGGATATATCTGAGAGCTACGGGGCCACCAGTGGACGCTCCTATTGCCACCAAAGGACCTTTCTTGCCGGACGGGCATTTCGCGTCCACTTTTCTGGCGGGGAGCGACAATATCTCCTCCTTCTCCAAAATTCTCTTCCCGCCGCTTTTGAAGGCAAGCTTGATTTTCGTGATGATCTCCCATTTCAGCCTGAGGATGTCCGTGCTGCTCGTGCTCGCGGGCTTCATTACAAAATCGAAAGCTCCCAGGTCCAGACTTCTCATAATAGCATCGGCGCTCGCTCTGTCGGCGGCGCTCAGCATTATCACAGATGTATTAGGCTCGGTCTGTGTGATCTTCTCGAGAGCTTGGAGGCCATCTAGTCTCGGCATCACGAGATCCATCGTCACGATGTTCGGCTTTTCCTTCCTGACGAGTTCTATCGCGTCCTGTCCGTCCTTCGCGGTTCCGACTACTTCAATCTCTGGATCGGTCGAGAGCATGTCCGATAATATCGTCCTCACGAAAAGAGAATCATCGACCACCGCGACTTTGATCTTGTCGACCACTCGATTTCCTCCGTCAGGAGCGGATAGCAATGCGGACGGGCCCTCAGCTCTTCAGGGTGTTGTTCACTGCTTCGATGACCGCCGCGGAATCGAAGGGCTTTACAATGAAGTCTCTTGCACCTGCGCGCAATGCTCTCAGTACCAGCGTCTTGTGCGCAAGGGCCGTGATCATAATTATCTTCGCGTCAGGGTCGAATTTCATTATCTCCTTGACGGCTGTGACGCCGTCCATATTTGGCATCACGATATCCATCGTGACCAGATCGAATTTCGATTCCCGGTATTTCTTCACGGCGACGTCTCCGTCTGGCGCTTCCTGGACTTCGAATCCCTCGTCCTCCAGAATTCGTTTGAGCATCGTGCGCATGAACGCTGCGTCGTCAACCACGAGTATCTTTGTCATTCAGATTCACTCCTCTTGCTCCTCAGGCCCGACAATGCCGACCTCTTCATCTATCAGCACGTTTTCAAGATCCAATATGACGATCAACCGATCTTTCATCTTCGCAATACCTAGGATATATTTCGAATCTATCTTCCCTGCCGACATCGGGGGCGGTGGCTCGATCTGGCTCTCCAGTACCCTGCTCACCTCGACGACCTGATCGACCATCATTCCCAGCACTCCTCCCTTGATGTCCGAAACGATAATCTTCGATTTTTCCAAAGGCTGGGTGCGCTGAAAACCGAGCCTTTCATGGAGGTCGACGACGGTCACGAGTTTCCCGCGCAGATTAATCACGCCGAAAATGAACTTCGGGGCCGAAGGCACCCTTGTGATTTTGTCAATTGAGATGATTTCTCTGACCTGGGTAATCTCAGCTGCGAATTCTTCAGAGCCCAGGCTGAAGATTACCAGCTGAACCTCGTCCTCAGAATCTTTCTTCAGACTCTCTTTGTCAACCATCTCAGTCATCCTCTTAGTCGCGAGGCAATCGGAGCATCAGGATTCTTCGCTCCCTTCTTCAGCTTCCTTCTCTTTCTTCTTCGATTTTTTCGGTTTCTTGAACCTGGCTTTCTTCTCTTCCTTGCCTCCAGCAGGCTTTTCAGGTGTAGCAGGCGGGGGCTCCGCCTCCTTCATTTTCATTTCGGCCGCGGCGGCCTCCGTTGCGGATTTCTCTCTCTTGAATATCTCGGGAGGCGGCAATATGAACCGCTCCACGGAGTTCTGCATTAAGCCGGAAAGTCTTGCAAGTTCCTGAGCTGAGGATGTCATTTCCTGCATGCTCGCCGTGAGGCTCTCGGTCGAAATGGCAGTCTCCTCTGCAGCTGCAGATGTGTCCTCCGCAATTTTCGCGACCTCGTCGACAGCCCTGACGATTTTTTCTGCAGAGGCTTTCTGTTCCTCGGTCGCTGCTGTTATTTCCTGGACCATCGCCGCAGTCTCTTCGATCGTCGCCGCGATGTCTTCAAGGGATGCCAATGCACTATCGATGACGGTGGCACCAGTCGAGACATCCTTTGCGCCGCTCTCCATCTGGTCTACAGCCTTACGCGTCTCCGTGTCTATCTGGTCCACGAGGACAGAGATTTGTGCAGCAGCTCTGCCAGACCCCTCCGCCAGCTTCCTAACTTCGTCAGCGACAACGGCGAACCCGCGACCGTGTTCTCCCGCCCTCGCGGCCTCGATTGCCGCATTCAACGCGAGGAGGTTCGTCTGCTGTGCGATGTTCGTAATCACATTCACAATCTGATGTATCTCCTTGGTTCTCTCTCCGAGTTTTCTGACAATTTCCGTGGCTCCGTCAACAACCGCTTGGATTTCTCTCATCTTCTGCAACGCAATCTGAGCCGAGTCCCCTCCTTTCTGCGCAACCTCGCTCGCCTTCGTCGATGCGTCCGCAGCGGATTCGGAGCTCGAGACGACCTGCTCTACGGAGGTCAGCTGATCGCCGACCACCTTGACGATTTCCTTGATCTTCTCGGCCTGGTGCTGAGCTCCGGCCGCTATTTTCTGTATGGCGGTCGAGACCTCCTCGGTGGTAGCGTTCATCTCTTCTGAGATTGATGCGAGATTGTCCGATGTCGATGAGACGAGTGACGATGTCTCCCTGACATCAGATACAATCTCCCTCAGGCTGTTGAGCATCATCTCGAAGGAAACGACAAGTTTCTGTATGTCACCCTTTGCCTCAAGGGCGATGTCCTTCGATAGATCTCCCATTGCCACCGTCTCAGCTGTCGTCTTCAATTGATGTATCGGAGCGAAAGTGGTATCGACCATCTTCTTGAACGATCCGACCATCCGGCCCACTTCATCGGGCCCTTCTTCGAGACTTATCTGAGGAGAAAGATTTCCCCTCTGAATGTCTTCCGCTATCGAGGCGATTGCGATCAACGGCTCTGCCGTCCTTTTCGCGATTATGAACGCTGCGATGATTATCGCCACGGCAATGATTGCAAGGCCAATCAGAATCCCGAGGATGTTCTGCTCGTATATCGAAGCAGCCTCCAGAGTCGCAAGGCGAGCCACCTCAGCCCTTATCGACATCACTTCCTCGATTGCAGCCGCGCAACGGGAGTAATTCTTCGAGGCGTTATAGGCAAAGCCGAAGATCTTACTTGTGTCTTTTACCAGTTCAGATGCCGCATTTTTCGCAGCGATTCGTTGGCCATCGTATAGATAGAAATACTCTGTGACATCCGCAAGAGCTTCCAGCTCATCATCGATCAATTTCTCTCCGTGTTGAGCCCTGAGGACATTGGTGAGGATCGTATCGTTCTCCAGCGTCAATTCACGGTATTGAATGAGTTTCGTGACGAAACTCTGTCTGCTCGCATCCATCGAGGATAGATCTTGCGCCAATAGACTGAGAGATCTATTGATGTATCCTCCAAATATGAAGTCGTTGAAATGGAGGTTCATCTCGATGAGGTCTCCCTTCATGTCATCGAGCTTCTTCATTGTCATGACGTTGTGATCATACAATTGCTGCGATTGAGCATTGAGCGTGCTCAGATTCTCCACAGATGCCCAGGATACTATGCCTACGGGCACGAGACAGACAGCCAGGAAAATTACCATCAGCTTAGTCCTAAGACCCCATTTCAGCTTCATAGTATACCTTTCCCTTGATACTTGCAGTCAATAGCTGCCGCAAGCCCAACCTTATTCTTTCTTGTCCGACTTTTCATCATGGACGAATTTCTCTCAGGCAGCAAATCCTGCTCTGGGTGGATTTCCAAGATGTAGTCCGATTATTGGGAATTAGCCACCCTGGTTTTAAAGCAAATAGGTCATGGATATCAAGGATGATAACAGTTTCTGGTAATAACGATATTGAATTTCCGCAGGATGCCAGATGCGAAAATTTCAAATCATGATAGCTCAAGGGTTGTCCTTTTAAGGGAAGCCGTTAATTCGGGAGTGTGGAAAATACCGATCTGGAAGAGTTGCTTCAGACCATCAGGAACGATAGGGGCCTTGACCTGAGCGGGTACAAGGAATCTTTTCTGATGAGGAGGCTAAATAGCAGGCTGCGCGTCCTCGGCATTCATGATATCAAGAATTATGCCAGTTTTCTAAGGAACAACCCTGCTGAGTATGCCAAATTGATAGATGTTCTTTCAATCAATGTTACCGAGTTCTTCCGCGACGTATCAATGTATCGGCAGTTCTCTCAGAAAATACTACCTGACCTGATAGAATCTCGCCTCAGGACGAAAGCAAAGATTCTGAGATTCCTTTCGGCAGGGGGGGCGACTGGCGAAGAGGCATATAGCATCGCTATATTGTGCAGGGAGGCACTCAGGGAACATGCGGATGATATCACTGCCTCGGTCATGCTTATTGACATCGACCCGGATGCGCTCAGGAAAGCTAGGGCTGCTGTTTATTCACTGGACCGGCTGAAGAATGTTCCTTCTGATATCTTATCGAGGTATTTCGTTCGCGAAGAAGATGGGAAGAAGTATCGGGTCATCAATGAAATTCGTAATATGGTCTCGATGTCTCGTCTTGATCTTCTGACCTGCAGACTTCCGAAATTCTTCGATGTGATATTCTGCAGAAACGTGTTGATATATTTCTCTAGAGATGCGCATTCAGATCTTTTCATGAGGCTTTACAATTCGCTTGTAATGGATGGGTATCTCATTCTCGGCAGGACCGAGACCTTACTGGGCGCCAATAAGAATCTTTTTGAGACTGTCGATGCAAGAGAGAGAATATACCGCAAGAGACAGATCAACGTCATCTGAGGCGCACAATCATTATGGCTCCGCGATGGCCGCAGATTCATTCTGGGAGGAACTCGCAGGCATCTTCATGACGGAGACATCGATGAAATTTATCGATTCCAGCTGCTCCATCTTTTTTCTCAGGTGTTCTCTGACGCGCTCCTGCATAAGATCGAGCTTCTCCTTGTCCGCGCAAATGAGATTTGCGCCGATGGCCTGATAATCGCCTTCCGCTTGTGCCATGAACTCAGAGATGTCCGACCTCAGAGAATCAAGCTGCATCTTTATATTCAGCTCGAGCGAAGCAAGCTTATCTCCTCTATAAGTATGCCTAATATAATCCGCCAGACTCAACCCTCTTCGATCCGCTGCAGAATATATCTCCTCGACTATTGACATGCTCCCATCCCTTTGATTTGTCAGACAATATGTCTGCTCGAATATATAATGATTTTCATCTCGGCCTCGAATTGTCATACTCAGTCTGACCAAGCTTTAGCCCAATAAGGTAGTCTGCCGAGTCATTGTGATATCCAAGGGTCCGATTTCTCATATATCGAAAATCGCTTCGGCAACATCTCTCAGCTGGTCTTTGATGTCAGCGAGTTCATTCTCATCTATATAATCAGGATCGACACATTCAGCGATATCCCAGAGTTGATTTATTCTGTCGCGATTCTCTCTCAGTTTAAGAAACACCCTCATATCTTCCCATCTGGAAAGGAGCTCAGGCTGAAGCTTACATCTTCTGGCAAAGACAATAGTCGGAAACTCTGCAATGGGCTCAATCTGTTCGGAGTCTGTTTGGCTCATATCCCATCCCTTTGTCAGACAAGAAGTCGGACGGATACTTTAATATTTCGGCTATGTCTCATTTTGGATAGTGGATAATTGGATATGAATCTGCGTTAGGATGGTTTTCTTTTCAATCTTCAGATAGGGTCAACTTCGATCAGAGGCCAATTTTCCAGCATCGCCCCAATTCTCTCTTGGTATCTCGTTAAGGATAACGGTCACAGCGTCTCTTGGGACATTTTCGGCCTCAAATACCTTTGTTATCCCTTCAACAATCCTTCTCTTAGCGTCCACGCCCCTGCCGGCATACATATTCACGAGCACCACTGGCATATTTCACTCCTCCCTTTCAATTGAAATCTATCTTGAAATCTATCGGTATTCCTCTCTTTATGCTCTGTGATACGGTGCAATATTTGTCAAAGATGGTCTTGCACCTTTCGGCGCTCGCCTTCTCGCTATCGGGCACTTTGACATTCAGTTGGAGTTCTATCCGGGTGATTCTGAGCCGATTCTCCTCATTTCGGCCGAAATATGCCTTCGCTATCACGTTGAGGTCTCTCACATCTATCCGTGATTTCTCTAGGCAGAAGAGAAGACTAGAGGCCATGCAATGGGCTGCTGCAGCTGCGAGCAGCCTTGAGGGGTCAGGACCGCTATTGCCACCGAGCGGAGGATCCTCATCGACTTCGAGCGGCCGAGCTTTCGGCAATCCGAAGTCTACGAGGAATCTGTACTTCTCCTGCTGTCGCAATTCTATACTGATGCCCGCCTCTTCTGCGCACATAAGTAGCCGATAATCGAATGGTCTATTTGAATTCCGATGATTGATGGGGCGTGTTCATAGACCGCTCAGATATCTCAGCCGTTCTTCCTTGTTTCTGAGAGCTCTTTCATCCCCAATCAAGGGCTTTTCCTTATCAAACAATAATTCAACGGCCTTAACCAGCGTGGCTGCTGTCGGTTCTTTTATATTGAACCCAGCTTCCTTGAAAACTACGGCGCATGTCTCAATTGCCGCATCTTTGTTATCCTGTTGCTCGCAGTAGTGTGCGATTATCGCATCCGCAGCCATATGGAGGTTCTCGATCTTCGCCGTCTGGGTTATTGGCATCTCCTTCTGGAAATGCTTCTCCAAGACCTCGTGTCCCACTTTCGAGAACGCATCTTCAACCCCTGTTCCAGTCTTTGCGCTGCATAATTGTATGGGCAACAGGAGTATTCTCGAGACAGCCTTCAATAGCGAGATGCCATCCGATCCTTCCTGTGCCAGGTCGCTCTTGTTTCCTATGATTATCATTGGGATTTTCCCGACGATTTTTTCCATCTCTGGGTACCAGAAACTCTCGATGGACTCTATCGTGTCCAACCTCGACAGATCGCAGACGAGCAATGCGGCATCCGAGCCATCTACGTACATTCTTCTGAGCCTGTGGAAGTCGTGCTGGCCCAGCACGTCGAAAATCATCATATCAAGCTGGACATCGATCCCTCCGAATTTGAACGCCATCGGCTTCTTGGAGACCTTCACGCCGATTGAGGCGATGTATTTGTCGTCGAACTCATTCTGAACGAACCGCCTCACAAGCGAGGTCTTTCCGACAGCGGGATCCCCGATTAGCACTATCTTCTTATTGAGCTGTCTCAGTGGGCTCACTTCCCTCAAGCCAAATATTAGAGTCAATCGCAACTCGATTAATTAATCATTTCCTGCCCATTCTTGCCCGATAGATGAACAGGTTGTTTCACTTCTGGCAAATCGGGAGAAGTGCTTGAATCGATATTCTTCCGGTTCTTCTCGCAATTGTTCTAAGACAGATCGAATGACGTTATTCGAGAGGGGGTCATAATCCCTGCAAATAAATTCGTAGCGATTTATTATTCTAATTCATTTTTATAATGCCAGAGTTTGGGTGGGTTTTTAGATGCCTTGATAAAATTTCCCCTTTTCGAGGCTTTGAAAGGGTATTTATCGGGGTAATCTGGATACGAATCCCTGAGGCGATGACCTCGCCTGATTTGTTCAAATTGGAGAGATTGGGATGCCAAAACAATTGAGCGTTGCGGTAATAGGATGTGGCGGTGTAGGACAGACGATTGCACAGAAATTGGTCAAGAGCAATCTCGTTTCTAAGCTCACATTGGCCGATATAAACGCCAAAGGCGTCGAGGCCGTAAAGAAGAGAATGAAAAGCGACAAGATATCCGCCCAAAGCATCGATGCGGGGAATCCCGATCAGGTGGCGATGATCGCGAAAGACGTCGACGTCGTCGTCAACGGAACGGTGCCTGCTCTGAATCTGAAAATCATGGAAGGTTGTCTAAAGGGCGGCGCCTCATACATCGATATGTCCAACGGCGATAAGGAATTCGGGCATCCAATGTTCGAGGATCAGCTGGCATACGATAAGAACTTCGAGGATATAGGTAAGATAGCGCTATGCTCGATGGGAATAGATCCCGGCGCATCCAATCTGTTCGCCAAGAGGGCCGCCGATAGGATGGACACGGTAGATTACATAAAGGTCCGGGACGCTGACACAGGCAAGCTCGAAGGATACGAGTTTGCGACATACTTCTCTCCGGAATCGATGCTCGAAGAGGTCATCAAGGACCCGCTTTACTGGGAAGATGGCAAATGGGGCAGGTCTCCGGCATTGGAAATCAGCGAGATCTATGATTTTCCTGACCCCATCGGACCGACAAAGGTGTATCGGACGGATCACGAGGAGAGCGAGCTGATTCCGAAGTATCTCGGAAAGCCCGTGAACAAAGTCGACTTCATGATTACTCTCGACGAGTCTTTCGTTAATTACGTGAGAACTTTGAAGAAGCTCGGTCTGACTTCGTTCAAGCCTTTGAATGTCAAGGGAGTGCCCGTTGTCCCCTTTGATGTAATAGTCGCCGCGATGCCCCGGCCAGACGATTTGGGCGGTAAGATAAAGGGGAACGCAATGGTACTGACCGAAGTCGGCGGGACGATGAAAGGCGAAGATACGATCATCCGCACGTGGACTTGGATTTCGCACGAAAAGGCATATCAGATATCAGGGATACACGCAACCGCATATCAGACCGGAATGCCGGTCGTGGTAGTCATCGAGATGATGGCGCGTGGAGAAATAAAGGCCACTGGTGTCAAATCGCCCGAGGTCGTGGATCCCGTGAAATTCTGCGATTACCTCCCCGAGCACGAAATCCCTGTCTTCGAGGAAATAAAGAAACCAGCCAAGAAATCAAAGAAGTGATTTCTCAAACTGAGGAAGAACTGCCCTTCCTCAATTTCATCTTTTCATGCGATATCTATTTCAACGCCTTTGCGATTTTCGGAATCTAAAGCTATCAAGTTGAACATTATGCAAAACAGCCGAATCGCGCTCATCGGGCACGGGAATGTCGGTACGGCTCTTGTGAGATTGTTGTCCGAAGTCGATCCAAGGGGTCGACATTTCGTCTTCTCAGGGATAGCAACAAGGAAGCGCGGCATTTTGGATCTAAGAAATTGCCCAGCGTCAGAAGTCTCCCCTGCTATCAAGAAAATCATTGCAGAACGTCGATCAAGAGAGGCGCGGCTGACAGATGCCGCAGAGATAATAGATTGGCTTGAGACGTCCGAATATGACGTCCTCGTGGAGGCAACCGATTCTAATTATTCAGATGGCGAACCAGCGTTGAGCTACATCAAGGCGGCACTAGGGAGGGGTAGGCACGCAGTCACGGCGAACAAGGCTCCGATCGCCATTGCGTTGAGAGATCTCAGAATGATTGCCGAGAAAACCGGCGCAAGAATACGCTTTGAGAGCACGGTCATGGATGGTACGCCGATATTCTCCGTATTCTCTGAGTCAATGCCTCCTGTTAGAATCAGGCGTATGAGGGGGATATTGAATTCGACCTCGAACATCGTTCTCGACTTCCTGAACCAGAAGCGCACGTTGAAAGAAGGATTGGCGAAGGCCAAGGCACTAGGTCTTACCGAGTCAGACCCGGCACTGGACCTCAACGGTCTCGATTCCGCCGCAAAACTGACGATAATAGCGAACGCGATAAATGATGCGGGGATTAGGATGGAAAATGTTGTGAGGCAGCCGCTGACGGAGCAGAACTTCTTAGCTGTAAGGCATATGTCTGCATCCAAAGGTCCTGATTCGATAGTCCGTCAAGTATGTGTAGCGGATTTCGATAAGAAGTTCTACAGGGTCAGTCTGGAAGCGGTCAAGCGGGACGATTTGCTGTATTCTTGTAGCGGTTCGTCCAACCTCGTGTCGTTCTCTCTTGACTTGTATACCGATCTAATCATCGGGTCAAGGAATCCCACGCTCCGGGATACCGCTTTCGGGATATACTCGGACCTCATGAATTTGCAGAATTCCAATAGCGCGTAATGTTCCCAAGCAGTGAGGGGGCGCCCAGCAATAACATGATTTGGTTAATGGCTACATTATGAACTCGCGCCGATACATTCTCTCCCAAACGATCCGAGAGATTATGGCTACGACCAATTCGAGCCATAGAAGCTTTTCTTTATCTGGGATTTTCCCGCTCTTTGGGCTTGCGACTTCGACCCAACCGATGAGTTCGTCCCCGCCGCCGTACATGAACGTGTCGATGTAATCGCCCTCTATGAAGTCGTCGAGAGACTGCCTTGGCTTGCCTACAAGCGCGGGACGGTTGAACGTTTTCTGCTCTGTCTCAGCGCTCTCCGTCATACAGTATTTTGAGAATCTACCGATTTTGAATCCCGGATATTTCTCATCGCTTATCATATCCTCGTAAGTGTATGTGATCTTCTTCAACGCTTCCTGAGATGCTGGCAAGGCTCCGACTATTACGCCGTACTTATAAAGTCCGTCAGCCCTATCTTTCAGGCCTATGCAGACCTCCTTGAACTCAAACTTCTTGCTTATGAGCATGGCACAATCCAGCAGGAAGGCCGCAACCGAATTTTTCTGATGCTTGGATACGAGGTCTATGAGGCATTCAATAATTCTCGGGTCGTCAGGCTTACACTGTTCATAGGAAAATCGTTCCTTGAGGAACTGCCCGAACGACTCTCTATCAATCGTTCCATCTCCCAACTTGATGTCCTCCGAATGACCATAGCGGCACGAATCGTTATGAAGGTTTTGTCTCAATTGCCGAATTTAATCTTTCGATGCTGACAGCGTCTTCCCGAACTCGGATATCTTCATTTTTTGCAATTCTTGTTCTAGATAGGGCGCAATTGCGATTGCGAACAGCTCCAGCCATCTTATTGTGCGCATTGGAGGAATCAGGCCTTCCTTGGGCTGGGCGACCTCGATCCAGCCTATCAAATCGTCTTTCTCGCCGAATATGAAAATGTCAAAATAATCCGCTTCGAGCATTTCGTCTTCGGATTTTCTTGTGGCCGAAAGCAGGCTTGGTCGGCTGAAGGATTCTTTCTCAGAAATCTCTTCGCCAGGCTCGCGCTCTGCGTACCTGAACAAGCTGTATTTGCTTATCGTGATGTACGGGTATTCCTTCTGATCGTACATCTGCTCGTAAGTATAGCTTAATTTCAAATGTTCGCTCTTCGCCGCAGGAGCGAATCCGATGAGTTCGACGTAACGATACAGCCCATCGGTCGGCGATTTTATCCCGATGGAGAGCTCCCTGAACGGAAATAGGCGGTGCATTATCAGCGCGACCTCGTGCAACATCGACTTGAGATTAAGTTTTCGATAATGTAGCTCAATGATCGACTGAAGCCCTTGCATCATTCTTATCTCATCGGTGCCGGCGAGCGAATTATACTCGCTCTTGAGATTCTTTGCAATAACCGTTACGGTGGGAGGGACGCTCGTCATGCTCTTACAACTATTTTGTATTGAGCCTGTCATAAATAAATGCTTATTGTCCAGATTTTCACAACTGAGAGGACTACCCAGTATGAGAATCATTAGTTGATCCATTGATATTGGCCGTGGGTGATTCTCGGCATTCTATTCATTACAGTTGGCTATGGTCCAGAGTCTATCATGCAATGATGGGTCTATGAATTCCTGCCGATATTGCTGACGCCGCTCTTCCTTAATAGGAAATAGCCCGCTGATAGCGCTATGATGATTATGCCTATCCCGATGATAGTGACTCCATCGAAGGTGCGGAAGTCGGTGACGATAATTTTCCTTGCAATTGCTATGATTGCCACAATCATGACGACCTCGACATGAACGATGTCCTCTTGTAAGTAGCTCTTTACTGTCCATAGCAGTTCTATCCCGATGAGGACCAGCAGGAACACTCCGAAGATGTTCAATAAATTATCAAGACCAACGAATGGAATCGGGGGAGAGGAGAGATAAATTATGAGTTCCAAAGCAAGCTCGAGGATTGTGATAGCGAGAATGACCGCTATCATGACTATTAGGGCAATAACGACCAACTTCTCCATCTTTTCAATGAAGGCCATTAATCTGGGAGCCTGCTTGACCATGCTATCGACCGCGAAAGTTCTCGTAACTCATTGACAAATCCATATCAGTTGACAGAGAGGATAATCCTTTCTTTCCATTTGAAGATGATTATCATCAATGTCAAGCATGTCAATTTGAAAATAATCAACTCAAGAAATCATCGAGTCATTTGTTTTTCGCTCAGCTTTATGAATTTCTCCTTCCAAGAAAGACATGGGGTGCCAGGTGAAGGACATAAGCCCCTTTCTGTTGGCTCCTTGACGGAGCTGGCAGCATTCGACTGTGCGCCCTACCCGCCGGCGATGAGAAATCGATCCGGCCGTTTGGACTTGCTCCAGTGGGGTGTCGCCGTTTCATCAACTCCCCGGAAGATCTCACCCACAAAGGGATCATCGCATTGAACCGGGGCTGTGTCGTTTCTGCGCCCTTGCCAGGGCTCTCGCCCTATCGCTCTCGCGATCCACCTTTCTCACGGAGAGGGGACTTTCCTCAGCCGGTCTTTCGACCTACCGTCAGCTGCCCGCCTTCTCCTGGCAAACCATAATCATGTTCTCGCTAAGATATGAACCTTTTTGATTGACAATCCCTCAGAAAGGGTTTTATTGCAGATTCCGTATGGATTGCTGCTCAATCAAAGCGGGGGTAGCCAAGCTCGGTCAACGGCGCCAGATTGAGGGTCTGGTCCTTAGTGGTCCCTGAGTTCAAATCTCAGCCCCCGCACCATTTGGGATTCTTGCTTGCAAATCATTCGGCTATGTTGATTGCAACCTCGGCGATATCCGCGGAGTACCCGCCAGTTCTTTCAAGGCTCTCAGCGATGAAGGCGAGCGCGACCGCGGTCTTGCCCTTCTGCTTCATGGCCAATTCAAGGAAATCGTTCGTTTCATCTCTCAAAGCTGACGCATCTTCGATGCACTTGTTTGCTTCACCGGGATTTTTCGAAAACAAGGCTTCCATACTCTTGTCAAGTACGGAAATAGCTTTCTTGCTCAAAGCATCGAGCCTCTTAAGGATGTCATCGGACAGTCTGCTCGATTGAAGCATCTCGACAGCGTGTGCGATTCTCGAGGCATGGTCGGCGATTCTTTCGAGCGCTTTTGAGATAGCAAGCATTGAATTAGCTTCAAGAAGATCTGTTTTCATTCTTAGCGCGAAAGCGGGGTTGCGACCGATCATTGCGTGCTGCTTCTCGACAAACCAATGAAGTCTATCGATCTCATCATCTCTTTCAATTACATCATTTGCAAGTTCTATCTCTCCGGTCCTAACTGCATCTAGCGCCTCCGATATCATGTTGCGTGCCATCAGATGCATCCTTCTGACAATCTTTTTCATTGCGAGATCCGCATGGTCCGCAACGTCCTGAATTATCATAGATTCCGATCCCTCTTCGATTATCTCAGGACCTATGACTCTCCTCGTGAACTCATGCACGACCTTCTTGATTTCTGGCGATATCCTCTTTCTTGATGTTATTTCGATTACGTCATAGCCCATGACATAGCACCCTATGAGTTCTCTCAAGAAAGATTTCTCATCAACATCGGATTCGATCTCCAATTTCTTGTGCAATTTGCTACCCGCCTCTGAAGAGTGCGGGAATATTGTCAATGATCCATCAGAGGCCATTTCCAATCTAACCGTATCACCTTTTTCCAATTTTGAATTATCAATCCACTTTTTCGGTAAAGATACAATGTAGGTCGAGCCCCCGGTCTTCTGGATTTTGCGTGATTCCGGCAAGACATCACGTCCCAATCGTATTGATTTTCTATACTTGAACCATCAATAGGGTTATTTCTATATATAATACATATGGAGCTTACATTTTAGTCAAGATTTCAATCTATTGACCCGGGCATGTATCGCCAATTGATGCCTGATTTTGCATTTTCTATATATTATATATATATGTTTTTCCTGTATGCTTGCTATCGTTTATCATTCCATATTATTCGGTAAAAATCCAAATCAAATTTTTCTCATTGATTCTACCGAGACATTAGACCGCAATAGAATTTGAGGTGAAAGTAAAGATGAATCAGAATGAAAGCGAGCGAGATTCTGTTAAACAGAAAATTTCCGAAGCAAGCAAGAAGAAACCCATGAGAGGCGCTATGATTCTCATAGTCTCTCTGATTGTTGTGATTTCTTTGATAACTATGGCTTGGACGGGAGGATTATTTGGTGGGTCTGAACGTGTGACATTGAAGGGAGCGGGTGCAACGTTCCCGTTCCCTTTGATATCAAAATGGATACAAGTCTACGAGAACAACACAGGTGTACGAGTGAGTTATGAAGGCATCGGAAGTAGCGGAGGCATAACAAGGATCTCCGATCGTCTCGTCGATTTCGCCGGAAGCGACGCTCCGCTAACTCCCGATAAAGATAGCCTTGGGATAGTTCATATTCCCGAGACACTAGGTGCAGTTTCGATTGTGTATAACATTGCTGGCATAGGTCAAGGACTCAAGCTCACGCCAGATGTCCTCGCAGGCATATATATGAGGAACATCACGAGCTGGGATGATTCGAGAATCACATCGATCAATCCGACATTGAGCCTTCCGAATTCGGATATCATCGTTGTTAGAAGATCAGACGGAAGTGGAACTACTTTCGTATTCACATCGTATCTTATGGAAGTGAATGCAACATGGTCACAGCTTTATGGATCTGGCAAGTCGGTAACATGGCACAATGAGACGGTCGGCGGTAGCGGAAACGCTGGGGTCGCGGGAATTGTAAAGACAACTCCGAATAGCATCGGTTATGTTGAACTAGCATATGCTATCGAGAACAATATGACATATGCGGCGTTAAAGAATTCCGCAGGGAATTTTGTCCTTCCGTCATTGGAAACAACAGCGGCCGCGGCCAATGCTGCTGCAGCATCGCTCCCGGCAGGTAACGAGAGCTGGCATGGCGTTGAAATTGTCAACGCGCCAGGGGCAGAATCGTATCCCATTGCGACCTTTTCTTATATTCTGATATACAAGGAACAGGGTTACCGCACAGAATCCAACAGGACGCAGGCGAAGGCTCTGATAGACTTCCTTTGGTGGTGCATCCATGATGGCCAGCAATTCGCGGACGATCTGCAATATGTTCCTTTGCCGGCTGATGTAGTTGCGTTGAATGAACGAACTCTCAGGAACATCACTTTCAACGGCGTCAAATTGCTGTGATTGGATGCTCGCGGGAAACGGACTTGCGAGAGCGAGCTTCTCGAGAATCAAGCCCGCTCTTCGATATTTCTTTCTATCAGCCGATGGGAGATTCCATCTTCTTTTGCTTGTGCTCGCAAGTTCCGTCATGGCAATCATAATGGTGATTTTCGGATATTTCATATCGGGCTCTTCACAATCGATTTTCCATTCAGGCATCGACTTTCTCTTAGGCTGGCGGTGGGATCCAGCGAAAGATATCTACGGCGCTTTCCCCTTCATTGCCGGAACATTATATACTTCGGCGATTGCGATAATTATCGGAGTGCCGATCAGCGTCGGAGTTGCGATTTTCCTATCAGAAATGTGTCCGAGATGGCTTAGGACACCTCTCGACTTCGTCGTTGAGTTGCTCGCAGCGGTACCGAGCGTCATATTCGGATTTTGGGGGATTTTCACTCTCAGGGGAATCCTTCGTGATTCGATTGAGCCAGCTCTCATATCGAATCTCGGGTTTCTGCCAATATTTGAAGGACGGCCGTTCGGGCTCGACAAGCTTTCTGCCGGATTGATATTGGCCATTATGATAATCCCCACCGTTTCGGCAATTTCAAGGGAGGTTTTGAGAGCTGTGCCAGACTCGCAGAAGGAAGCCGCCCTTGCTCTGGGAGCCAATAAATACGAAATGATATCGACCGCGGTCCTGAGCTATGCGAAATCCGGCATCTTTGGTGCAGGGATCCTGGGGCTCGGGAGGGCGATAGGAGAGACCATGGCCGTTACCATGGTCATCGGGAATTCGAACACCTTTTCGTGGTCTATGCTCGATCCGGGTCAAACCATGGCTAGCCTGATTGCTTCCAATTGGTGGGAGGCAGACGGCGGAACTTTGTATCAATCGGCCCTAATCGAGATAGGTCTGGTACTGTTCATTGTCATGCTCATTGTGAATATCGTTGGCAGAGTATTCGTCGGAAAGCTTCTCGGACTCAAGGAGGGGGTGGTCGGCTGAAGCTCGAATATTCCCCGAAAAGAGCCATTAAGAATTTCCTCGCCCAGCTGGCGGCTATCATTTGCGTAATTCTTGCGCTAATCCCTCTCATCAGCATACTTGTCGATGTGCTTGTCAAAGGTCTGCCTCAGTTGTCGATATCCTTCTTGACAGAGAACATCCCACCACCTGGAGATTCCCGAGGAGGAATAGGCCCTGCGATTGTTGGAAGCATTTTTGTGATATGCATTGGCTCTGCCATTGGCATACCTCTCGGAATGATGTCAGGCATCTATGTTTCTGAGTACGGACAGAACAGGTTCGGGAGGTTCGTCAGGTTCATGACGGAGGTGCTATCAGGCTTCCCGTCGATAGTCATCGGTATCTTCTCATATCTCTTGTTGGTGACTCTGCTCAAGGGAACAAATGCCATCGCTGGAGGTTTTGCTCTTTCGATAATAATGTTGCCGATAGTCTCTCGCGCGACGGAAGAGTCGCTGAAGCTGGTGCCCGTATCCGTTCGGGAGGCTTCGCTCGCCTTAGGAGCTCCGAAATGGCTTACAACCCTGAAAGTCGTGCTAACGCACGCAAGAGCAGGAATAATCACGGGAATTGTGCTATCCATCTCGAGGATTGCTGGCGAATCTGCCCCCCTTCTCCTGACGGTCGGATGGACGACCTTCTATCCGGAGTCATTGGTCGAACCTGTATCTACTTTGCCCGTGCTGATATATCAATTCGCGATTTCGCCATACGATAACTGGCAGGACTTGGCATGGGGAGCCAGCGCATTACTCTTGATGATAATACTTTCGCTCAGCATAGTCGTAAGGTATGCGACAAGGAAGAGATTCTCGAAATCTAGGAGACGATAGAATGGTAAACGAATGTGCGAAGATGAAAATGGAGATTAAGAATCTCAATGCCTACTTCGGAGAATTTCGCGCGGTCAAAGATGTCTCCGCGAACATTCAAGAGCATCTTGTGACTGCAATTATAGGGCCTTCCGGTTGCGGGAAATCAACTCTGATAAGATGCTTGAATAGGATGCACGAAGTTGTTCCTGGCGCGCGAGTCAGTGGATCGGTCTTCTTAGACGGGGAAGATATCTATTCGGATGGCGTGAACCCGGTCGATGTGAGGAGACGTATCGGGATGGTGTTTCAGAAGCCGAATCCGTTCCCCACTATGTCGATATTTGATAATGTAGCCTACGGCTTGAGAATAAACGGAATAAGGGATTCGGACTTCATCGAAAAGCAGGTTGAGAGGAGCCTGAAACGCGCTGCACTTTGGAATGAAGTGAAGGATATGCTCGAAGCCTCCGGAGTAAGCATCTCAGGAGGGCAGCAGCAAAGATTATGCATAGCACGGGCCCTCGCGATAGAGCCGGAAGTATTGCTTATGGACGAGCCCTGCTCCGCTCTAGATCCGATAGCGACCTCGAAAATCGAAGACCTAATATTCGATCTCAAGAAAGAGTATACTGTGGTAATAGTGACACACAATATGCAACAGGCAGCCAGGGTATCGGACTATACGGCCTTCATGTATCTAGGAGAATTGATCGAGTTCGGAAAGACAAAGCACATCTTCGAAAACCCCGAAAAGGAACTCACGGAGAAGTACATAACTGGCAGATTCGGATAGAACGGAGGAATGAGGAAATGACCCCGAGAAAGGTGTATGAGCAAGAGCTGAACGAGATTGGCAGTATGATGACGGAAATGGGTAACATGGCAAAGGAAGCTATCCGATTGGCGGCCGAGTCTTTCGTTTCGATGGATCTCAGCACGGTGAACCGGGTTAGAGATTTGGATGTCAATACCTATAAGTTGCTTCAACGCGCGGAGAAACATATCATTCGAATAATAGCACTCCAGACCCCTGTCGCAAGGGATCTGAGGTTCGTGGCAACGAGCCTGAAAGTAACCACCGACTTCGAAAGGATTGTCAGATACGCAAAAGATATCGCAGACATCACCGAAAGGGCGGTTCAGGAGAACTTGAGTCATTTCAAGGCGCTCGTGACGATACCGAGACTTTCGGAGCTTGCGTGTCAGATGGTTGATTTCGCGGTAGATTCTTTCGTCAACAGGGATTTATCGAAGACTGAGTTGGTCTTCAACATAGAAGAGCAGGTCGATGAGCTGTACGCAAGCGTTATCAGAGAAGTTTTAACATATATGATGGAGGATTCACACAAGATCACGATGGGGATGTGCTATCAGTTCGTCGCCAGATATCTCGAGAGAATCGGCGATCACGCATGTAACATCGCCGAAAGAGTTGTTTACATGGAGACGGGCGAGAGGGTGCAGAAGTAGTGTTTGTGCCGTATAAGGGATTAGATACGCACTCCTTCATTCAGGTTCAGACGAAAGGTTTCTTTCGATGGTCTTGATGATTCGGAGGGTATCGCATCTCCCGTTGCGGTCAAAGAGCTCTTTCGATTTCGATACAGTCTTCTCGACAGCTGAGCTCAAGATATCCGCTTCTTTTCTCAACCCGAGGAAATCGAGCATCATCACGCCTGATAGGAGGGCGGCAATCGGATTTGCGATTCCTTTCCCAGAAATATCCGGTGCAGAGCCGTGTGCTGGCTCGAAAAGCGCGTTTTCCGAACCGATATTCGCGGACGGCATAAACCCCAGTCCCCCAATTAGCCCTGCGGCCAAATCCGAAAGGATGTCGCCGTACAGGTTCAGCGTCACTATCGTATCGAATTCCTCTGGCGCCATGACCATCCTTGTCGCTACAGAATCAATCAACGCATCGCATGTTATGAGCCCAGGATTCCTCGCAGCTTCCGCATTGAAAACATCGAGGAATAGTCCATCCGAAAGCCTGAGGACATTCGCTTTGTGAGCGCACAGGAGAGTTCTTCTTGCGTTCTTTCTACACCAGTCAAACGCGAATCTCGTTATTCTTTCGCAGGCGCTAACCGAGACCCTTCTGAGAGTCGTCACGCCCAACTCGTCCTTCTCCTCTTTTCCGCTGTAGAGTCCCTCAGTGTTCTCACGGATTATCGCGATGTCAATCTTCCTCGCAGGGTTTGCGACGTTTTTTGCGATCCTGACATTCGCGAAGAGGTCGAGCTCTTTTCTCAACGTGAGAATCGGGGAGCGATACATATCGTCTCTGACAGATGTGGTGGCCCCGAAAAATACGGCATCCGCCTTTCTCGCTCTTTCAACCAGATCTTCGGATATCGAGACTCCAGTCCTAAGAAACTCCTCTTTTCCCGCGTTGGCCATTTCGAACTCTACAGATGAGGCGATATGGGATATTATGTCAACCGTCGGCAAGACGACTTCAGGTCCTATCCCATCCCCAGGTATGACGAGGACGTGCTTCATTCAAAATCATTCACTCCTCGACCGATTTCGCGAAGCTGATGAAATGGCTCTCGAGGCGCTTCACCTTTTTTCTTGCCGTTTCAAGTTCGGCGCGCATCTTTGATATCTCTTTCGTGAGTTCGGAGCCCATCGCCTCCTGCTTGCTCTGGACCTTCGCGACGGCCTCCATGAGAGCGTCGATGCGTTTCGATGTCTCCGCCACCTTGACCTCTATTCTTGCGAGTTTTTCGGCCTCAGCCGTCTGCGTGAAGTATTTCTCGACCTTTGAGTTGAGCAAGTGGAGAATATTGGATACTTTTTCGAGATGTCCCTCCAGCTTTCCAAGCCTTTCCTTCAGCTCGGGGATCTCGTCGGTCTCGGGCTTCTTGATCGCTGATAATCTTTCGACCTCGAACATTCGGCTTTCGAGGCTGTCCATCCTCTGCTGGAGCGACATCAGCTCTTCCACGCCCTCGAGGATTTTCTCCATTATCGCCTTGTCCGGGTATTCGATAATCATTCTCTCGTAGGTCGGCTTATATGCCTTCAGGTCTTGGAGTGTCGCAATCACGTCCACAGGCGCGAATCCCCTGCGCCTGAGCTTATCCTCGATGTCCCTGAGCAGTTGGACATGCTCTTTGGCCTGTTCTGCGAGCGTGGGGTTGGTCGCGGCAAGCCTCGTCATGTCCTCTATCGCCATACTCAGATTTCCCGCCGCCTGGCTGAGCTCGGAATCGCTCATTAGCCGAATGTCTCTTATCGCGTCTCTCCTGCCTCTTTTTTTCCAGTCTCCGATGCCTCTCATCTCGTGCGGGTAGAATCCTATGAAGAAATCGACACCTTTGATGACGAGATCCTGTATCTCGTCCCAGTTCTTGAACGAGGCCTTGATTTTCATCTCCCTGGAGCCGACCAAGAGCATCGCGTAGCATCCGTTCGGCAGGAGGCATATATCGACATTATAAGGCGATTGCTGAGCCATCGGAGGCAGATTGTTCGGGGATTTCTCCTCTGCGGTGTCGAAGTATGACCGCAGGTACTCCCTTGCGAAGGCGACCATCTCTGTCGGTGTCGGCAGAGGACCCCTGAGATCCTTTGCGCTGTCCATCGGACTGTAATACTCCCTTCAGGTAAAAAGCTATTATGCGGGGAAAATCGTGTCTGATACCGTAAATTACAGAAGCGCCCCTATCAGTATAGGGAGCGTAATCGTGGCGTCCCCTTCGACCGTCACCTCTTTCGCTTTCTCCTTGACCTTTCCCCAGGAGATTGCCTCCCGGCATCTGGCCCCTGATAGCGAGCCGTCCCATTCTTCCGCTGTCGTCAGGTAAACGGCCCAATCGAGCCCGTCCCGGAACTGGTTCCACCAAATTACGTGATGCTTGGAAATCCCTCCGCCTATCATCAGCGCCCCAGCCTTCTTGGTCGTGAATACTATATCCGCCAGTTCGTTCTCGTCCTTCAAAACGTCTATCGCGAACTTCGGGTGCGTCTGCCTGAAGCTCCAAAGCTGCGCGCCGAAGCTGCCGTCGGTCGGGCCAGGTATGAACACTGGGATGTTCTTCTTTGAAGCCCAATAAAGAATGGAACTCTCATCACCGATTCTCTTGCCGATTTCGTGGATGAGACTTCTCACGGAGCAGTTATTGAGCCCTTTAGAAAATATGTCTTCCAACATTGGCTGAAGCTTTCTTTCGAGTATGAGACCATATGATTCGTTCGGAACGAGGACGTTCCCGAGCCTGTTTATCCCCTTCCTGTGCAGCTCCTTATCATCCATCAGGAAATCTCCGTGATAGTATTTCTTCCAGGTTCTCGCGAGGTCGTGGTCGACGGTCCCACAGGTCGTTATGATGACGTCGACCATGTCCTTCCTAATCATGTCGCGAATGACGCCCCGCGCGCCCGTGGCGATTATGCATGCCGGGAAAGATAGGAAGACCTTGGCCTCGGAGTCTTCCAGCATTTCTCGCATTATCTCGACCGCGACACCCAGCTTCTTTGCAGTGAATCCTCCAGATCTCAGATAATTATCCGAAAGTTCCCTGATAGTCATATTCTTCCGCAATCTGATATCCTCTACCGGCTCAGCCTTCAGCCTCATTGTCCCACTGACGGGCTCTCCGATTCTAAGAAGCCCTTTTATACTTTCGTTCGGATTGACAAGGGAAGGCGGCTATTGCGATGTTGATAAAATCGATAATGACAAAGAAGGTCGTTACGCTCTCCCCGGAAGATACCATCGCATCGGCATCAATGAAGATGTCCGCGGCAAAGATTTCCGGCGCGCCGGTTACGGACGAGTCTGGAAAGCTAATTGGGATCTTGTCTGAGGCCGATATATTGAGATCTCTGAAAACTCACCAGAGAAGTCTGCACCTCGTCTATCCCTCTCTCTCCGCGATAAGCGTGACGTTCCGGGAACAGATCACCGAAAGGGAGGCGTCGGATGCGTATAAAGATATAGAGAACATGAAGGTCAAGGAGATTATGACGAAAGAGGTCGAGACCGTACGCGAGGACGAGGAGATCAGAGGCGCTATCAAAAAGATGATCTCACGGGGAATAAACAGGCTACCGGTCGTGGACGACGAAAACAAGGTCATCGGAATAGTCACGCGCGGGGATATCCTGAGGGGGATTGCCTCGGAAAGCAACAATAACGCGAAGCGATGACGATCAGCTCGGATTCCTTGTGAACCAGCCACAGTTCGAGCATCTTCTTATCTTGTTCGGATAGTCGTAGAGCATCTCCTGCTTGCATTGCCAGCATCTCACACCGGAGGCATGCCTTGAGCCGTCCTTCAATCTCTTTATCTCCTCTTCGTACTGCTTCGCAAGGTTGTCGGCCCGCCTCGCGAACCGCGGGGCGTTCATCGCATCGCTTCTCTCAAGGGCCATACGAGCGTTGTTAAGGTAATGCTGCGCCTCTGATACCTCAATTCCGTAGCTCATCGCCTCCGTCAAGAACGGCGCCAGCCTCTGCATCGTCGCCTTTGTCTTCTCGAGTTGACTCTGTCTCAGCGTTGGGTTCGATGATAAGGCCTGGTGCACTATGCCATCTACGGCCTTCTCAGCGCGCAGAAGCTCATCGACGCATTGCTTAAGTTCCCCCCGCTCGAAATCGTAGCTCGCCTTCTGCAGGTCCTGTTCCGCGTCCTTCACGTCCAAATCGAGGCTCCTCGCCTCATCTATCGAAGTCCTGACCCGCGGGATATGATATTTTATCTCCTCCATCTTGGATAATTCGATCCTCTTGAGCATCTCGCCAGCGGTTCCCAATAGTTCTTTTGCCTGGTCGAGTTTCAATGTCGCTATCATATTCTCGGAGTCCTCCAGGATTTTCATCGCTTCAATCACATTCGCCCCTATCGATTTCAGCTCCTGGGCTCTCTTCTTCCGCATTTCAAGGTCTTTTCCGAGGTCTCCCATTAATTTCTCATAGGCTGCGATAGTCTCCTTTTCTAGCTTCTCAAGGGTCTCTTCTCTTTTTGCCGGAGTTCCTTCGACGAATCCTTCCATGGCGGAATGCAAGAGTTGCTCGGCCCTGTCCTCAGATATCGCGCCGCGTTGAACGGCATCTGTGAGAGCCTTTTCCGCGGCATCTATCCCGAGCGCGTTCGTGAAGAGCCTGAAGTGGCTATAGACATCTGAAGCGATCCTGCGCGCTTCCTGGATTTCCCTCAGGGCAGCGTAATAGTTCTTCTCAGAATACTTGATCGCCGCCGTCTCGAGCTTTGCATCAATCGCAAAAAACGAGGGCTTGTTGCTCATCATGAAGGCTATGTGTTGCCTCATCTCCTTCAATTTCTCGTCATCGATTCTTCGCTTCCTGTGAGGCGCACCTTTTTCGGCTTTTTCATTCGATTTTTCCTTCTCATGAGCCTCAGGTTCATGAGCAACTGGCTTCGCGTTCGTTTGCATCGATTCTTCTTTCCCTACGGAGACCTCTGCAGCGAGTATCCTATCGACCAATTCCTTTTTTCTGATGAGCCCTGAGACATCGATTCCTTTTTTCCTCGCAATCTCTCGTAATTGAAGGACAGTCAATTTCATTAGTTCCTCTTCGGTCTCCTTGCTTTTATCGGCATCCATTGAAACACCAGCATTGCTAAGAACGAATCCTATATGATAATTCTTTCTTATCCCATTCTCTTATTATCGATTGACCCTATCGGCCTTTTCTAATCTCCGCAAGTATCTCTTGCGCCCTATCCATTCTGATAGCCTTCTCCTCCACCATCCTATTTGCCACCTCGTCGACCAGCTCTGGTGGCACCCCGGCGCTCGCTGCGATGTTCTTGGCATGCAGTCGCATGTGCCCCTTCTGAATTCCCTCCGCGGCCAATGCTCTCATCGCAGCGAGGTTCTGCGCCAACCCGACAGAAGCAAGCACCATCGCGAATTCTGTCGATGAGCTGACACCCAATATCTTGAGATTCACTCTGGCGATAGGGTGCGACTTGGTCGCGCCGCCTATCAGTCCAACGGCAAGCGGTATCTCGATCGTGCCCACGAGGTTGCCTTTCTCGTCCTTGCGCCATTGTGTCAAAGGCTTATAACTGCCATGTATGCTCGCATACGAATGAGCGCCGGCCTCCAAAGCCCTGGTATCGTTTCCCGTGGCGAGAGCGACCGCGATAATACCGTTCATCACGCCTTTGTTGTGCGTCGCGCATCTGTAGGCATCCGCATCGGCGAATGAATAAGCTTCGATTATCCCGTCTACGACCTCCTCTCCTCCCAGGAAGTCCTTCGTCCAGACAGCGGTCGCCCTTCC